>DASYQJ010000044.1:0-5796 GCA_036005605.1 Acidimicrobiia bacterium | reverse complement strand
CGTGAAGCTGATTGGTGACGAGGTGATGTTCGTCGCTTTGGATCCCCAGGACGCGTGCGAGATCGCCCTCGCGCTCGTCGATCGCTTTGCGGAATCAGAATCGAATGTGACCCCGCGGGGTGGACTCGCTGTCGGTGAGATCTTGAGTCGAGGTGGCGACTACTACGGGCCGGTCGTGAACCTGGCGTCGAGGATCGCCGACATGGCCGTCCCCAACGAGGTCCTGGTGACCGCCGACCTGCGCGAGCGCGCCGAGACGGCCCACGCACCGTTGACGTTCGACCCCGCAGGGCGGCGCCTGCTGAAGGGATTCGACGAGCCCATCGAGCTCTTCGCCTTGCGTCGACCGTGACTACGACGCGCGGCGCTGGTCAGCTGCGTCCGCGGTCGACGCCGCACCGGTGCGGCTGATCCGCGACTCCGACGGGCGACGATTGATGCGACGGCGCGAACGCGCTGCCTCGACGCGCATGTTCTCCGCCTGCTGCACCCGGAACCGCCGGAAGGTCGTCAACGCGAAGCCGACGACGGCACCGACGAACACGACGGCCGCGAGGGTCAAGAGCGGCGACGACAGCGAGGGGCCCGCAACCGCTGCGAGCAGTACAAGGACGAACGGTCCGACCAGCGCGACGCCGGCGAAGATCACCGGACCTTGACGGAGGTCCTCGGGGACCTCGTTCAGTCGGTCTTCGATTTGTTCGAGCATGTTCACCACAGCTTCCCTTCAGGCAGAGACGTTCCACCTACCCAGGACTCGCAGGTCCCCAACATCGGCCTGACAGGGGCGTCAGATACATTGACTGCTCATGGGGGGGGAGCGGCCTGACTGGGGCCACACTACCGACCTGGACGACGTTTCCGGCCGCGCGGCCATCGCCGGGGTGGGAGAGAGCGCGTACACCAAGGCGTCCGGGCGCACCGCCCGCGAGATCGGCGCCGAGGCGGCCGAGCGGGCGATCGCCGACGCCGGGCTCGAGCCCTCCGACATCGACGGCCTGACCTGGAATCAGGCCTTCGCCGACTTCGACGCCGCCGCCTTCCACGAGCACTTCGGCACCAGCCACGACCTGTGGACCTCGCATTGGGGCGGCGGCATGACGTGGGCGGGTACCGCTCCGCACCTGGCGGCGAAGGCCATCGAGTCCGGAAAGGCGACGCACGTTCTCAACGTGTTCGCGGTGGCGTGGGCGACGCAGCGAGGTTCGATGACGGGCGGGCCCGGAGAGACGCACGCGGCGCAGCCGCTGAAGCAGAACCTCGAAGTGCCGTTCGGCTTCTTTCCCCAGCCCGTGTACTTCGCCACGATCATGCGTCGTCACATGCTGGAGTTCGGCACGACCGAGGAGCAGTTCGGCGCGGTCGCGGTCGCGAGCCGGCGGCACGCCAACCTCCATCCCGACGCGGTCATGCACGACAAGAAGATGACCCTGGACGATTACCTGGCCTCCCCCGTGCTCGCCGACCCGCTCCGCATGTTCGACTCGTGCCTGATCTCGGACGGCGGTGCGGCGTTCGTGACCACGTCGATCGACCGAGCCCGCGACCTCCGCCAGCCGCCGGCGGTGGTGGCCGGAGTGGGGGAGGGCACCGCGACGTCGGGCGGCCACTGGAGCCAGCAGCCCGCCTTCACGTCGACCCCGCAGGTGTTCGCCGCGCCGCCGGCGTTCAAGATGGCCGGGCTCGACCCGGCCGACGTCGACGTGCTGACCGTCTACGACCCGTTCACGGTCGTGTCGATGATGCAGATCGAGGACATGGGGTTCTGCCCGAAAGGCGAGGCCGGAGTGCTGGCGGAGGAGGGCGGTCTGGCGCACGACTCGGGCCGGCTGGCGTTCAACACGCACGGGGGGCTGCTCAGCCACGCCTACGTGCTCGGTATCGCCCACGTCGTCGAGGTCGTGAAGCAATTGCGGGGCACCGCGCCGGCCCAGGTGCCGGGATGCGAGGTCGGCGTCTACGGCGGGTACACGGGCGGCAACGCTTCGACGCTGATCCTGCGAACGGACCGGTGACCACGCGATGGCGCTGAAGCGAGCCGACTTCCCGCTCCCCGACCTGACGGACGAGCGCACGGCCGAGTACTTCGCCGGCGCCGCCCGCGGCGAGTTGGTGCTCCCGCGCTGCGACTCGTGCAACCGGTTCGTGTGGTACCCGGAGGACGAGTGCCCGCATTGCGGCGCCGGCTCGTTCACGTGGACGCGCGTGAGCGGCCGGGGTCGCGTGTTCACGTGGACGATCGTGCGGCGGGCGTTCCTGCCCGCGTTCGAGGAGAAGGTGCCGTTCGTGACCGCGCTCGTCTCGCTCGAGGAGGACCCGGCCGTGCGCATCGTCAGCTATATCGTCGACTGTGAGCCGGACGCGCTCGCGGCCGATCTCCCGGTCGAGGCCGTGTTCCGGCCGCTGCAGTTCCCGACCGTGCCCGACCGGAGCGTGCCTGTTCCGATGTTCGTGCCGGCCGCGGCCGGGCAGGGGGCAGTGTGATCTACGACGGCCTGCGGGTCGTCGACACCTCCCGCGGGATCGCGGGCGGTTACTGCTCGAAGCTCCTGACGGATCTCGGCGCCGACGTCGTCAAGCTCGAGTCACCCGACGGCGATCCGCTCCGCCGGTACTCGGCGACGAACTCGGTCGGGAAGGACGGCGACCCCGACGGGGTGCTCTTCCGCTATCTGCATACGTCGCAGCGCAGCGTGATCGTCGAGGACGAGTCCCGCCTGCGGGAGTGGGTCGACGCCGCCGACGTCGTGATCGAGAGCTTCGTTCCCGGTGAGGCCGAAGAGCTCGGCATCGTCGGCGTCGCGCCGGTCACCGTGTCGATCTCGTCGTTCGGGCGCGGCGGTCCCGACTCGGAGCTCTCCCTGCCCGAAGAGGTGCTGCAGGCCCGCTCCGGCTCACTCTCGAACCACGGGCACATGCACCGGCCGCCGCTCACCGTTGGCGGCCGGCTCGGCGAGTACGTGACGGGGGCGTTCGCCGCTCTCGGTGCCGTGACGGCATGGTGGCGCGCCGGCCGCACCGGCGAGCGCGAGCACGTCGACGTCTCCATGCTCGAGGCGATGCAGTACACGTTCGTCACGGTGCCGACCCTCATGGCCCGCTTCCCGGGCGGGCGGGTCGGCAGCTTCCGGTGGGTGATGCTCCCGGGCAACGAGCCGACCGGTGACGGGAAGTACGTCGGTATCACGACCGTCACCACGCAGCAGTGGCGCTCGCTCCTGCACGTGATTGGTCGCGACGACCTCGATGACGACGAGGACCTCAGGACGTTCCTCGGACGGTTCCGCCGTGCCCAAGAGGTCAACGAGGCGATCCGCGGCTGGACCATGCAGTACACGGCCGACGAGGTCGTCGAGCTCTGTGCGGAGGGTCGTGTGCCCGCGGCGGTCGTCGGCAATGGCCAGCTCCTTCCGACATTCGCGCAGCTCGTCGAGCGCGATGCGTTCGTGCAGCAGCCCGGCGCGAGCTTCGTGCGGCCCCGGGCGCCGTTCCGGTTCTCCGCCGTGCGTGACCGCGTGATGACGCCCGCGCCCCGTCTCGGTGAGCACAGTGGCGACCCGGTCCCGGCGCCGCGTCCGATCAGCGGCACGCCGGGCGCGGTCGGCAAGCGGCCCTTTGCCGGGATCCGGGTTCTCGACTTCACCGCGTTCTGGTCTGGACCATTCGCCACGGCGTGGTGGACGGCGATGGGCGCCGATGTGATCAAGGTCGAGTCGGCGCAGCGCCCGGACGGGATCCGCTTCAGTGCCGCGGTCAGCCCCAAGGTCGAGCCGCGCTTCTACGAGATGTCAGGGCTGTTCCACGCCACCAACCTCGGCAAGCGCGGCATCACGCTCGACCTCGGCCAACCCGAGGGGATCGCGATCGCGAAGCAGCTCATCGAGCGATCCGACATCGTGTGCGAGAACTTCACACCCCGCGTGATGGACTCGTTCGGCCTCGACTACGACGCGATGCGTGCCATCCGCCCCGACGTGATCGTGCTGCGCCTGCCCGCGTTCGGGCTGTCCGGGCCGTGGCGAGACCGTCCTGGCTTCGCGCAGACGATGGAGCAGATCACCGGCATGGCCTCGCGCACCGGGTACGACGGCGGACCCCCGATCATCCCGGGCGGGTTCGTCGATCCTGCCGTCGGCGTGCACGCGGCGACAGCGCTCGTCGCGGCGTTCGAGCACCGCGACCGCACGGGCGAGGGCCAGCTCGTCGAGATGCCCATGATCGAGGTGGCGTCGGCGATGACCGCCGAGCAGGTCGCCGAGTACTCGGCGTACGGCGAGCTCCTCGGCAGCCGGGGCGAGCACGGCGTCTACCGCTGCGAGGGCGAGGGTGAGCAGTGGGTCGCCGTGGATCTCGCGTCGGACCCGCTTCCAGCGGAGGAGCGGGAGGCGTGGTGCGCCGAGCGCCCGCCCGAGCAGGCCGCCAAGGAACTGCTCGACGCCGGCATCCCGGCGGCGGCGATGGTGCCCGCGTTCATGACTCTCGACGACCCGCAGCTGCGGGCGCGCGGCTACTTCGAGCGGGTCGAGAACCCGCTGGTCGGGGAGCAGGAGTACCCGGGCTGGCCGATGCGCTTTTCGGCGGGTCCGGATCGGTACTGGCACGACCCGGCGCCCACGCTCGGGCAGCACAACGACATCGTGCTGGGCGGGGAGCTCGGCCTCGGTGAGGACGAGCTGGCGCGACTGCGCGAGCACTACGTCATCGGCGACGCGCCGTTGATTGGCGGGTAGCGGCGGTCAGCAGGTCGCTTCAGCGACGACGGGTTCCGGCTGTGCACACGAGCACGAGCCGGCCGACATTCGGGCCGTGATCATCGGGCCGGTCGAGCCGACGCTCCCGTAATAGGGCGACGTCGAAGCCCGGCGGTCGATGGGCAGTCCGCATCGGGCGCACCGCGTGCTCTCGTGGTGCCGGAGCGTTCGCCAGTGCCACGCACGACCATGGCGCAAGCTCATGAGATCAGCATCGCGCGTCGGCAGCGACAGGTGAAGCCCGGATCCGTACTCGCTTGCGAGGGTGTCGGTTAACGCACGTCGCGGATGTTGGGCCCAGGTCCGTCGAGATTCCAGGCGATCACTCGCCGCGGGTGGATCCGGATCACATCGTTCGTGAAGCCGTCCATCAGGGGCTGGTCGACCAGGATGGTCTCGGCGCGACCTCGGATCTCGAGACCTCGACCGCGCTGACCGCCGGGCCCGAGGGATTCCTCGGGCGTGGCTATGTCGTCGACGACGAAGGAGATGCGCGGGTCGGCCTGGATGTTGCGGAACTTCTGGCTCTCGCGCAGCGCCGGGCCGCCGATGTCGATCGTGTCTGCGCCGTCGTTCACCCAGTAGGCCACGGGATTGACCTGCGGCGCGCCGCTCGGCCCGATGGTCGCGAGACGCCCCAGATGTTGGGCGCCCAGGTAGGCACGCTCGGTGTCGGTAAACGCGCTGGCCTGTGGCTCCCGGCCGTTGGTCAGGAGCAGCGTCTTGCCGACGACCTCGCGGGCTTCGATGGCGGCGTGCGCGTCGGCCGCCTGCTCGAGCGGGAAGGTGCGTCCGATCACGGGCTTGATCCGGCCGGCGGCCGCCTCGGAGAGCGCCCGCTCCGTCATCCGCCGCAACTCCGCCGGCGAGTACTGCACCTGCTCGATTCCACGCACGGTCACCGGACGGCGCTCCGCCTCGTACGGGTCGATCACGGTGAAACCGCCGCTCGGTCCGCCGTGCGCGGAGAAGCGGCCGCCGCGTGCCGTGATCTCGAACGCGGCGCGGCCGAGCTCGCCGCCGGCGCCGTCGAACACGACGTCCG
>DASYQJ010000043.1:0-15426 GCA_036005605.1 Acidimicrobiia bacterium | reverse complement strand
GGGCGGTAGTCTCGGCTCGAGCTCGCGACCCCCGGTCGGCATCGGTCGGGGGCTCCTTGCGCGCGCCGCGACGACCACCACACGAATGACGACGACCGAGACCGAGACCGCCGATCTGCTGGCCGAGCTCCCGGCGCTGCTGGCCGAGGAGCCGGCGGTGCGCGCCGTGATCGACCGGGCGCCGGTGGTGGCGGTGCCGGAGCCGGCCCGGGCCCTCTATCTCGCCGCCCTCACCCGGGTCACGACCCGCCGTCCGATCCTGGTCACGGTGCCCACGGCCGCCGAGGCCGAGCGCGTCGCCCACGACCTCGCCCGGTACCTCGGGCGTGATGGGGCCGTCGAGCTGTTCCCGGCCTGGGAGACGCTCCCGTTCGAGCGGGTATCGCCGTCGCTCGACACGATGGGCCGCCGCCTGCGCGTGATCTGGAAGCTGCGTGCCGGCGGTGAGCACGTCCCCGATGTGGTCGTGGCACCGGTGCGGGCGCTGGTGCAACGGCTCGGCCCGCACGTCGAGGACTTCGAGCCCATCCGCATCCGCCCCGGCGTGCAGCTCGATCGCGACGCGCTGGTCAACCGGCTCGTCGCGTTCGGATACCGGCGCGAGTACCAGGTCGAAGCGCGCGGCGAGGTCGCGGTGCGCGGGTCGATCGTCGACGTGTATCCGGCGACCGACGACCATCCCGTGCGCATCGACCTCTGGGGCGACGAGGTCGACCGCCTCTCGCGCTTCTCCGTCGCCGACCAGCGCTCGACCGACGAGGTCGGCGAGGCGTGGGTCTTCCCGGCCCGCGAGCTGCTCCCGACCGACGAGGTGCGCGACCGAGCCGTCGGGCTCGTCGGGCGCGAGCCATGGGGGCGCGAGCAATGGGAGCGTCTCGCCGACGGCCAGGTGTTCGACGGCATGGAGTCGTGGCTCCCGTGGCTGTCCGACCGCGAGCACCTCCTGCCTGATCTGCTGGCCGACGATGCCCTCGTGCTGCTCGTCGAGCCCAAGCGCACGCGCGACCGCGCCCAGGAGCTCCTCGACGAGGAAGCCGCGCTCGGGTCGACTCTCTCGGCGACATGGGGCGCGACCTCTGGTCGTGAGTTCCCGCGCCTGTCGTTGCCATTCGACCGTTTGCTTGCGCACACGAAGGCGGGGGCGACCGCGCTCCTGGCCGCGCCGGAGTCGCCGGACACGCCGCTCCTCGCCGGCACCGGCTTCGACCCCGTCGTCGGCGACACCGAGGGGCTCACGCGCCGGCTGCGAGACCTGCGCGACGGCGGCGCCCGCGTGGTGCTCGCGGCGGACGGGGAGGGGACCGCGGGGCGCCTCCACGACGTGCTCGCGGGCGAAGGCGTCACGACGATCCGCGGCGTGGCGCCGGGCGAGATCGGCATCGTCGTCGCGCCACTCGAGCGCGGCGTCGTCGTGCCGGCCGCGGGCCTCGCGGTCATCGCCGAGGCCGACCTCACGGGTCGCCGCCGTGTGCACCGCGCGCCGCGCGGCGCCCGGCGCGGCGCCGACTTCTACGACGCGCTCGAGCCCGGCGACTTCGTCGTGCATTACCAGCACGGCGTGGGGCGCTACAAGGAGATGACGACGCGCGCCATCGGCGGCGTCGAGCGCGACTACCTGCTGCTCGAGTACCGAGCCGGCGACAAGCTCTACGTCCCGACCGACCAGGTCGGCGCGGTGCGCCGCTACACCGGTGGCGAGACGCCCACGCTGAACCGCATGGGCGGCAGCGACTGGGAGAAGACCCGCGCCCGCGTCCGGTCCGCGGTGCGCGAGATCGCCCAGGAGCTCGTCGTTCTCTACCGCCGCCGGCTCGCCACGACCGGCCACGCCTTCGGACCGGACACGCCGTGGCAGCGCGAGATCGAGGAGGCCTTCCCGTACGAGGAGACGCCCGACCAGGCGCAGGCCATCGAGGACGTGAAGGCCGACATGGAACGGCCCGTCCCCATGGACCGTCTCGTGTGCGGCGACGTCGGGTACGGCAAGACCGAGGTCGCGATTCGCGCCGCGTTCAAGGCCGTGCAGGACGGCAAGCAGGTCGCGGTGCTCGTACCGACCACGCTGCTCGCCAACCAGCACGGCCAGACCTTCCGCGAGCGCTTCGCGAACTACCCGGTGCGCGTCGAGGTGCTGTCGCGGTTCTTGACCGCAAAGGAGCAGGCCGCCGTGGTCGACGGCGTCACCGAGGGGTCGGTCGACGTGGTGATCGCGACCCACCGCCTGCTGTCGGGCGACGTGCGGTTCAAGGACCTCGGGCTGCTCGTCGTCGACGAGGAGCAGCGCTTCGGTGTGCAGCACAAGGAGCTCGTCAAGCAGCTCCGCACCAACGTGGACGTGCTCACGCTCACGGCGACTCCCATCCCGCGCACGCTCGAGATGTCGCTCACCGGGATCCGCGACCTCTCGCTCGTGAACACGCCGCCCGAGGATCGCCAGCCCATCCTCACCTATGTGGGCGAGTTCGACGACCGCGCCGCCGCCGAGGCGATCCGGCGGGAGTTGCTGCGTGAGGGCCAGGTGTTCTTCGTCCACAACCGGGTGCAGGACATCGACTTCGTGAGCGAGCAGCTGCGCGAGCTCGTTCCCGAGGCGCGCATCGGCGTGGCGCACGGGCAGATGGACGAGGGTCGCCTCGAGCGGGTCGTGCTCGACTTCTGGGAGCGCGAGTACGACGTGCTGGTCTGCACCACGATCGTCGAGAGCGGGCTCGACATCCCGACGGTCAACACGCTCGTCGTCGACCGGTCCGATCTGCTCGGGCTCGCGCAGCTCTACCAGCTGCGCGGTCGCATCGGACGCCGTGGCCAGCGCGCCTACGCGTACCTGTTCCACCCGCGTGAGCAGTCACTCACCGAGGAGGCCTACGAGCGGCTCAAGACGATCGGCGAGTTCACCGACCTCGGCTCCGGGTTCAAGATCGCAATGCGCGACCTCGAGATCCGCGGAGCCGGCAACATGCTCGGCGCCGAGCAGTCCGGGCACATCGCCGCCGTCGGATTCGACCTCTACTGCCAGCTCGTCACCGAGGCGGTCGGGGAGCTGAAGGGCGAGACGCCGCCGGCGCCGGTCGAGGTGACGATCGACGTCCCCGTCGACGCCTACCTGCCGACCGAGTACCTGTCGCGCGACGACGTGCGCATGGAGGCGTACCGGCGCCTGGCCGCGGTCACGACCCCGCCCGACGTCGACGACATCCGGGCCGAATGGCACGACCGGTACGGGCCACCCCCGGGCCCGGCGGCGGCCCTCCTGGACGTGGCGCGCCTGCGCGCCGAGTGCGTGCGCACGGGTATGCGCAGCCTCTCGGTCCAGCGGGGCGTGGCGCGCATCACCGGCCTCGAGCTGCGGGAGTCGGAGAAGATCCGGCTGCGCCGGCTCGTGCCCGGGGCGGTGGCCAAGGCCGACGGCGAGGTTGCCATCCCGGTCTCGGGATCGGGAGCGGAATTGTGCGCCAGGCTCGTCGACCTGCTCGGGGAGCTGGTTCCCGCCGACGAAGCCGCGCCGGTAGCATCCGCCGCGCCGTGAGAACCCTCGTACGCAGCTCGTTCGCGCTTGCCGGTGTCGTGGCCGTGACGGCCCTCGCCGGCTGCTCGGCCGTGCGTCCGTCGGCACTGACCGTGAACGGGACCGAGATCTCGCGATCGTCGGTCGACGACGAGCTGCAGGCCATCGCCGACAACCCCGGGTTGAAGGAGCAGATCAGCTCGAGCGACGGCACCATCAAGTCGAGCGGGAGCACGATCTGGCTCACGCAGATCGCCCAGCAACCGGTCGTCGACCGTGCAGTGCGGCGGCGCCACATCACGGTGACGGCGGCGGACCGGCGCGCCGGGCAGGCGCAGGCCGAGAGCTTCTTCGGTCCGCAGGTGTTCGCGGAGTTCCCGCAGTGGTTCCGCGACCGCGCGGACGCGCGGTTCTCCCGTCAGCAGGCGCTGCTCCGCGCGACCGGCACGGCCCCGAGCGACGCCGATGTCCGCGCCGCGTACACCACCGCGGTCGCCCAGCTCCGACAGCAATGCCCGTCGGGTCGCTTCGTGTCGCACATTCTCGTGCCGAGCCAGCAGCTGGCGGCGGGGCTCGCCGCCCAGGTCCGAGCGGGCACGAGCTTCGAGACGCTCGCCAGCCAGCAATCGACAGATCGAAACTCGGCCATCGACGGCGGCGCGCTCGGTTGCATCGACGGCCAGCAGTTCGACCCGCAGTTCCAGCAGGCCGCGTCCGCGCTCCCGCTGAACCAGGTGTCGGCGCCGGTCCAGACCCAGTTCGGCTGGCACGTCATCCTCGTGCGCGACACGATCCCGTTCGAGCTGCTCGAGGGCCCGCTCCGACAGCGTCTCGAGCAGCAGTCACCCGAAGCGCAGCGGCAACTGGACGCGCTGGTGGCCCGCGCCGACGTGGACGTCGATCCGCGGTACGGCCGCTGGGTTGTGCGCGGCGGTCGGGGGAGTGTCGTGCCGCCGCGGGGCGCGCCCCGCCAGCCGACGGCGACGACGACCACAACTCCGGAGCCGGTGCCGTAGTCGTGGGCGGCCGCATCGTGGTCGTCGGCCTCGGGCCGGCGGGCGCCGACCACGTACTCCCCGCCGCGCGCCGTGCACTCGAGCAGATCCCGAACCGGTATGTGCGCACCTCCCGGCATCCCGCCGTCGGCGACCTGGCCGCCGCCGGTCTCGAGCTCCGCAGCTTCGATGACGACTACGAAGCCGCCGACGAGCTCGACGAGGTCTACGACCGCATCGCCGCCGAGCTCCTCGACGTCGCCGCCACCGCCGGCGAGCTGGTGTACGCCGTGCCCGGCAACCCGGCCGTCGCCGAGCGCAGCGTCGAGCTCCTGCGCGCCGCCGCCGCCCGCGGCGACATCGTGCTCGAGCTCGTGCCCGGCCTCTCGTTCGCCGAGCTGGCATGGGCCCGCCTCGGTGTCGACCCGATGGCCGGCGCCCGCCTCGCCGATGCCCGTCATCTCACGGCCGAGGACGCGGTCGGCGGCGGCCCGGTCCTCATCGCGCAATGCGACACGCGCCTGCTGCTCTCGGACGTGAAGTTGGTGCTGCTCGAGGTGCTTCCGGCCGATGCGCCGGTGACGATGCTCCGTCACCTCGGTCTCGACGACGAGGAGGTGCGCACGGTCGCGCTCGCGGACCTCGATCGCGACGTCGAACCTGATCACCTCACCGCTCTGCTCGTCGACAGCGGCGTGAGCGCGGCGGCCCGCGAGCTCGCCCGGCTGCTCGGACTGGCCGAGCGGCTGCGCCGACCCGGCGGATGTCCCTGGGACGCCGACCAGACGCACCACTCGCTCACGCGCTACCTGCTCGAGGAGGCGTACGAGGTGGTGGAGGCGGTCGAGGCGCTCCCGGCCGACGCGCCCGCCGGAGACGTCTCCGCCGGCGCGTACCGCGCGCTCGAGGACGAGCTCGGTGACCTCCTGTACCAGGTGATCTTCCACGCCGTGCTCGCTGAGGAAGCGGGCGCGTTCGACATGGCCGGCGTCGCCCGCGGCATTCACGACAAGCTCGTCCACCGCCACCCGCACGTCTTCGGCGACACCGATGCGGAAACCACGTCGGACGTGATGCGGAACTGGGAGCAGATCAAGAAGGACGAGAAGGGTGCCACCTCGATCGTCGCCGGCATCACGCCCGGGCTGCCGTCGCTGCTCTACGCGCACAAGCTGATGCGCAAGGCGGCGTCGGTCGGGCTCGATCCCGGGGGACGCGACGACGCGCTGCGGCGGCTGGACGCCGTCCTGGCCGAGCTCCGCACGGACGACGGCCGGGACCTCGAGACCCAGCTCGGCGACCTCCTGGCAGCCGCGATCGTGCTCGCCCGGTCGGGCGGCATCGACGCCGAGTCGGCGTTGCGGGGATGGGCGGTACGGTTTCGTCGTCGATTCGAGGCGATGGAGCGCCTGGCCGAGGCGAGGCAGCTCGAGCTGCCGGCGCTCACGCCCCGGGCAGTGGCGGCGCTCTGGATCGAGTCGGGGGGAGAGCCATGAGCCGCGCGTCGCGCTACACGATCCAAGGTCACGAGGTCACGATCCCGGTCGAGGTGCGGGACGCGAGCGCGCACATGGCGTCGTTCCTGGTGCCGTCGGCCGCGGCGCAGGATCTCATCGGGTATTCGGGCCTCGAGGTCGCAGAGCCGCTCCCGGGCCGGGCGGTGTGCTCGCTCGCGTTCATGCGCTACCTCGACAGCGACCTCGGCCCGTACCACGAGTTCGCGGTGGCGTTCCTCGTTCGTCACAAGGGGATGGAGCCGGCGTCGACGTTCACGAAGGCCGCCGAAGTCGCCCGCGGCTTCCTCGGCGCGTTCATCCACCAGCTGCCGGTGAACCAGGAGTTCACGCTCGAAGCGGGCCGCGGCATCTGGGGCTTCCCGAAGTTCCTCGCCGACATCGACCTCGACCTCGCCGGGCCCATCGCCCGCTGCGAGCTCCGTCACGACGGCGAGTTCGTACTCTCGCTGGCGATCCGTCCCGGGTTCACCATGCCGGCGCGCGGTTCGAGCGTGGATTCCTACTCGCACGCCGACGGCGTGCTGCGCCGCACCGCGTGGTCGATGCAGCCCGCGGGCGTGCGCGGCCGGCCGACCGGCGCGTTGTTGTCGCTCGGCGACCACCCGATCGCCAAGGAGCTGCGCAGTCTCGGCCTGCCCGGGCGCGCCGTCTTCAGCAGCACGATCGACCACGTACGCATGCAGTTCCAGGCCCCGGACGAGCTGTGATCCCGTCGTCGCCGGCGGTCGCACTGGTCACGGGCGCGGGCAGCGGGATGGGTCAACTGGCAGCGCGCCGTCTGGCCGCGGCCGGCTCGTCCGTGGCCGCCATCGACGTCGACGACGACGGCCTCGCCGAAACCGTCGGACGGGCGCCGACCATGCGCTCGTGGACCTGCGACGTCTCCGACGCCGACGCCGTCGAACGCGTCGTGAAAGAGGTCGAGTCGGCGCTGGGACCGATCGACCGGCTCGTGCACGCGGCCGGCATCTGCCTCCCGGCGCCGCTCGCCGAGCAGCCCGTCGACGAGATCGACCGCACGATCGCCGTCAACTTTCTCGGCACGGCCCACATGGTGAAGGCCGTGCTGCCCGGGATGCTCGATCGGCGCCGGGGCGACGTCGTCGCGTTCGCCTCGCTCGCCGGTTGGCTGCCGAGCCCGCACCTCGGCGCGTACTCGGCTTCGAAACACGCCGTGGTGGCGTTCATGGAGGTGCTGGCGTACGAGAACCGCGGGAGCGGCGTGCGGTTCGCCTGTGTGTGCCCGCCGGTCGTCGACACGCCCATGGTCGCCGGCATCCGGGCGCGCGACGCCGTCGCCCTGGGCGGTCAGGGCGGCATCGACCCTTCCGTCGTGGTCGATGCGATCGAAACCTCGCTCGAGGCGGGCGAGCTGTTCGTCCTGCCCGGCAAGGGCACGAAGTCAGTGTGGCGTGCCCGGCGCTTCGCGCCCCGCCTCATCTGGCGGCAGGTCGAGCGCGCGACCAGTCGCGGCGCGTGAGCTCGTAGATCACCTCGTCCGTGTGCGTCGATCCCTGGG
Organism: Acidimicrobiia bacterium; assembly: GCA_036005605.1. GTDB lineage: Bacteria > Actinomycetota > Acidimicrobiia > IMCC26256 > JACDBD01 > JALZAA01. The sequence goes on along the minus strand of DASYQJ010000043.1, from coordinate 7,890 downwards.
GTTGCATGCCGAGCTTCTTCATCAGACTGAGGGCCGCCACGTGTCGCGGATCGGTGCGACCAACGACCTTGGCCAGTTCGAGCTCGACGAACGCGTGCTCCAGGGCGGCGGCGGCGGCCTCGGTGCCGATGCCCTTCCGCCAGCAGCGGGGTGACACCAGGCACGTGAGCTCGGCGGCGTCGTCCTCGGAGTTGATTCCGAGGAAGGTCGATCCGACGAGCTCGTCGTCGAGCGTGATCACCCACGAGCGTTGAACCGACCAGTCGACGCCGACGTTACGGGCTACGACCTCCTCGGCGTCCGGCTTATGAGGGCTCAAGTAGCGCCGGTACTCGTCGTCAGCGGCGTAGCGGGCTATCGCCTCGCCGTCGTCTGGTCGGAACGGCCGCAGGACCAACCGTTCCGTCTGCAGTCGCGTGTGCTCGGAGCCGGGCATGGGTTAGCTCTACCCAAACTCGGAGCTCGCTAGATCCCTTCCGTGCGGTTCCGGGCTTCGTCGGCGGCTCGGCGCTCCGATCGCTTCTGCCGCTTGGCCGCCCGCTTCTCCTGCAGCGTCTTGCCCTTCTTCTTGTCCTTCGAGAAATGTGGCGACTTGTCGGCCATTCGTCCTCCCCGCAGCCCGGGATCTGCAGCTCCAGTGTCGCCAATTCGCGCCCGGCCGTCCATTACCTCGCGAACACAAGTTGTATCAGGAGCACGACGGCGACGGCCGTGATGCAGAGCAAGTGGTCGCGCAGGATGGATCGCGCCAGGCGACTCTGGCCGGCGATCGTGTCCGAGCGAGTCCCGAGCTGCACGGCGCTCGGGACCGTGTGCACCGCCGCGACCGAGATCGCGGCGGCGGTCAACACCAGAGACACGACTCCCGCCCAGCGTGGGGCGTCGCCCTGAACCAGCTGCACGATGATCGCGACGATGGTTCCCACCATCACCGCCGCGATGAGCCGGTTCATCGGCCGCGCCGCCGTCGTCACGCGCCGGTAGTAACTCGCCGACGAAGACAGCACGTCCTCGGGGAGATCACCGTCACGGTGTCGCAGTGCTTGCACGTCGAACATCAAGTCGAACCACAGCACCGCGAGCAAGAACCCGGCTCCCGCCGTCACGAACGCGGTCACATGATGCCGTGCCGGACGAGCGCGAGCGCCACCTCATCGCCTACCTGGCGTGGCACAGACATCTCCCACCGGTGCTCGAGGCGGTCGCGCGCGCCCCGGTACTCGCCAACGGCTTGTTCGACCGTCGCCGGCGGTGACGTGACACCGAGCGGCCCGAGCAGGTTCGCGTGCAGTTTGCGCAGCTCCTCCGCGACGACGCCGGCCTTCTCGGCGAGGACCTTCCCACCCAGCCAGAGCGCCCAATCCCAGAAGTGCGCGTCGATGGCGACCAGGTTCGAAGCGGCGGGCTCCCACGCCGGTTGGATCGCGAACCGCTCGTCGCCGGGGAAGAGATCGACCTTGACCGCGCCGGACAGCATCAACATGTAGGTCGCACGTTCGGTCAGCCGATCCCACTGCGCCGCCAGCGGCTCGAGCGGTGCGACGAGAGTAGGGAGCTCGCGAGCGAGCGCCGCTCCGTTCGTCGTGTCGAGACGAAAGTCCCAATCCGAGAGAGCAGTCTCTTCGCCGCGTGCTCTCGATCCGACGAGCTCGACCCGCACAACCTGTGGGCTTGCCGCCAGCACCTCGGTCACGCGAGCCGAGACGTCCACGGCGGACGCCGGTCAGGCCCCGAGCGTCACCGGGAGGAACTCCAGCCCGCGCAGCACGACGCGGCCGTTCCGTTCCGGCTCGCCCGCCAGCTTCAGGTCGGGGAACCGCCGCACGAGCGTGCCGATCGCGACCTGCGCTTCGGTCCGGGCGAGCGACGAGCCCAGGCAGTGGTGGATCCCGTTTCCGAACGACATGTGCTGGCCGGCGTCGGGGCGGGTGATGTCCAGCTCGTCGGCCGTCGGTCCCCACCGGGCTTCGTCGTGGTTGGCGGAGCCGAGGCACGTCAGGGTGAAGGTGCCGGCCGGAATGGTCGTTCCGTCGAGGTCGAGGTCTGCGGTCGTGATGCGACGCGAGAATTGCACCGGGCTGTCGTACCGAAGCAGCTCCTCGACCGCGCCGCCGTCCAGCTCGGGGTCGGAACGCAACCGCGCGAGCTGGTCCGGATGGCCGAGCAGTGCGAGCGTCGCGTTGCCGATCAAGTTCACAGTTGTCTCGTGGCCCGCGACGTACAGCAGGAGCACCTGGTCGAGCAGCTCGATCTCGCTGAGGCGATCGCCTTCGTCCTCGGCCGCGATCAGCCCCGTCAGCAGGTCGTCCGCCGGGTGGTCGCGCTTCCAGGCGAGCACGTCCTGGATGTGTGACTGCATGTTGTTCGCGGCCGCCAACGCGGCGTCCACCTCTTCGGGGCTGAGGATCGGGTCGAGCGTCTTCGTCAGCGTGTGCGACCACCCGCGCACTTCGTCGCGGTTGCCGTCGGGCATTCCGAGCATCTCCGAGATGACCGTGAACGGCAGCGGGAACGCGAGGTCGCCGATCACGTCGGCCTCGCCGCGCGCCGCCATGGCCTCGAGGGCGTCGTCGACGAGCGCTTGTATCCGGGGCCGCAGCTCGTGGACCATCTTCGGCGTGAACGCCTTCGACACCAGCCGGCGCAGGCGGGTGTGGTCGGGCGGATCGACGTTGAGGATCGAGTGCGCGCCCCGCTCCCGCTCCTCGGGCGCCTGCTCGGCGAACATCTGCATGCGCGCCGTGGGCGTCGCGTTGTCGACCTGCACGCTGAGCGACGAGTCGCGTAGAACGCCCACGATGTCGTCGTACCGGAACAGAACCCACACCTCGAGCGGGCTGCGGTGTACCGGGTCGTGCTCGCGGAGCGCCGCGTACTGCCGGTACGGGTCGTCGAAGAACCCGGGTTCGAACGGGTTGAAGATCACGGGCTCGCCCGTGGTGGTCCCGGCCACGCCCGCAAGCTACCCGTCACCGCCGCCGCCGGCGCCCCCGGCGGGCCCAGGGGGGTCCTTCCCCCGGCAGCCACATTCGACTAGTTTTGCCACTCCAGCCACACCCAGTGTTGCTCGAGAAACCATGAGCGGTCACCCACGGCCCAGGGGCGGAGGGGCCCCACGTGCGCCGGAGGACCGATGAGCGCCATCGTCGAGGTCGTCGCCCGGGAGGTCCTGGACTCGCGCGGCAATCCGACCGTCGAAGCCGAAGTCGAGCTGATCTCCGGCGCGCGGGGGCGGGCGGCTGTCCCGAGCGGGGCGAGCACCGGCGCCCACGAAGCGCTCGAGCTGCGCGACGGCGGCGAGCGTTACGGCGGGAAGGGCGTCCTCCGGGCCGTCGAGCACGTGAACGGCGAGATCGCCGACACCGTGCTCGGGCTCGACGGACTCGACCAGCGCCTCGTCGACGACGCGCTCGTGACCCTCGACGGCACCGACACCAAGTCCCGCCTCGGCGCCAACGCGATGCTCGGCGTGTCGCTGGCGACGGCGAAGGCCGCCGCCGACGAGAGCGAGCTGTCGCTGTATCGCTACGTCGGCGGTGCCGGCGCGCATGTGCTGCCCCTGCCCCTGATGAACGTCCTGAACGGTGGCGCGCACGCCGACAGCAACGTCGACCTCCAGGAGTTCATGCTCGCGCCAGTCGGCGCGGCGAGCTTCACCGAGGCGCTGCGCTGGGGCGCCGAGACGTACCACGCCCTGAAGGACCTGCTGCACGACCGCGGTCTGTCCACCGCCCTCGGCGACGAAGGCGGTTTCGCGCCGAACCTCGCGTCGAGCGAGGAGGCGGTGACGCTCCTCGTCAGCGCGATCGAAGCCGCCGGCTACCGGCCGGGGGAGGAGCTGGCGATCGCGCTCGACCCCGCGGCCACCGAGTTCTTCACGGACGGCCGCTACGCGCTGACGCGCGAGGGCGCGTCGTACACGCCGGCGGAGTGGGCCGACTGGTTGGCGGCTCTCGTCGACCGGTATCCGATCGTGTCGATCGAGGACGGCATGGCCGAGGACGACTGGGACGGCTGGGCGCTCCTGACGCAGCGCATCGGCGACCGGGTGCAGCTGGTCGGCGACGACGTGTTCGTCACGAATGCGGCGCGACTGCAACGCGGCATCGACGCCGGAGTGGCGAACTCGATCCTGGTCAAGGTCAACCAGATCGGGACCCTTTCAGAGACGCTCGACACCATCCTGCTGGCGTCACAACACGGCTACGCGTCGGTGATGTCGCATCGCAGTGGCGAGACCGAGGACACGACGATCGCCGACCTCGCCGTGGCGACGAACTGCGGACAGTTCAAGGGCGGCGCCCCCGCCCGCAGCGATCGCGTCGCGAAGTACAACCAGTTGCTGCGCATCGAGGACGAGCTCGACGGCGGGGCCCGCTACCTCGGCGGCGCCGCACTGAGTCGCGGAGGCAGGCGTGGCTGACCGAAAAGGAACGGCGAAGGCCGGGAAACGTCAGGCGCGGCGCCCCCCCACGCGCAACCCGGCGGCCTCCGAGACGCGCCACCGGCGCCGCGTGTTGGTGCGCGTGATCCTCGGCGCGATGGCGGCCGTCGCGCTCCTGTTCGTGTTCGTGTTCCCGGCTCGGACGCTGCTCGCGCAGCGGCAAAAGACGGAGAAGGAGCGCAGCGAGCTCCAGCTGCTCAACGAGCAGAGCCGCAAGCTCGAGGAGGAGGCGAGGCGCCTTCAGAGCGACGCCGAGGTCGAGCGCATGGCGCGGGAGCAGTACGGCTTCGTCTATCCGGGCGAGCGCCCGTACGTCGTGGTCCCGCCGCCGACGACAACGCCGCCGGCCCCCACGACGTCGACGACCATGCCGAAGCCCTGAGGCTCAGGCGCGACGAGCGCGACCAAGCGGCGCGAACGCGCCGCCTGGTCGCGCCCTGTCCTCGAAGCGCCGGCCTAGGCGGTTAGGCGGCGGCTTCGTCTGCGCGGGCCTGGTCGAGCCCGCGGATCCGGCCGGTGAGCTCACGCAGCAGGTTGCGCGCGAGCGTCGGTGTGTCCTCGAGAACGCTCTCGAACCGGCGGGCGTCGATCACGTACACCTTCATCGGTGTGCGGGCGACGACGGTCGCCGATCGGGGCCGGTAGTCGAGCAGGCCCATCTCGCCGACGATCTCGCCGGCGCCGACCGCGCCGATCACGTGCTCGCCGACCTTCACGCTCGCGTCGCCGTCGTCGATCACGAAGGCCGCGGTCGCGACCTCGCCCTGCCGGCACAGCACCTGCCCGGTCTCGAGGACTGCCTGGTCGGTGATCCCAGCCAGACGGGTGAGCTCCTTGGGCGTGCAGTGCTGGAACAGCGCCACCTCACCCAGGCGCCTGACCTTCGGGTCGTCCACGTTCCGCATCTCGTCCCCTCCCGCGATGAACTCGTTGTCTCTAGCCTGGGCCACCTGCTGCGCGGCGCCCATGACCGTGATCACACAAGCGCGGTGACGTCCGTCACGAGCCGCCGCTTGTCGCCGTCGCAAGCGCCGGCTCCTGCTCCGACGGTCGGCAAAGCCGCCGTCTACGCCGTCTGCGAGGCGCGGCGGCGGAGGGCGGGAAGGTCGGTGAGGACGATGCGCTGCCGCCCGGTGGTGAGCCAGCCGTCGGCGCGGAGCCTGCCCAGCGCCCGGCTGGTCGCCTCGCGGGTCGCCCCCACCCACGCGGCCAGGTCGTCCTGGCTGAGCACGAGCGTGACCTCGACGCCCGAGCCCCGGTGCTCGCCCAACCGCTCGGCGAGGTCGACGAGGCGGCGCGCCACGCGGCAGGTGATGTCGCCGGTGTCGCGGTCGACGGACCGGCGGTCGGCGTCGCGGATCTGCGCGGCGAGGGTGCGCAGGAGCCGGACCGCGATCCGGGGATGGCCCTCGATGAACTCGACGAACGCGGGCGCGGTCACCACGAGCGCGTCGACGGGCTCGAGCGCGGTGGCGGTCGCGGAGCGCGGCCGGCCGTCAATCGCCGAGAGCTCCCCGACGAGATCACCCGGCTCCTTGACGGCCAGGAGGATCTCCCGCCCCGATCGCGTCTGGACCGACACCTTGATGCGGCCGTCGAGGACGGCGATGACGTGGTCGCCGGGCTCGTCCTCGCGGAAGAGGCACTGGCGCGCCCGGAAGCGCCGGGGGCGGCCGGCGGCCTCGAGCGTGCGCCATTCGTCCCCAGTGAGAAATCCGTGCGGCCGTTCGGTCCCGCCCACGGGCCAAGTGTACGAACCGCGCCTCCGTACAATTCGGGTCGTGCCCGCCACCGCCGCCGACGTCGCCGAGCTCACCGCGCTGCTCGGCCGCCCTCCCCAGGCGGACTTCGAGGTCGTGGTGCGCACTCCCTCCGGCCGGCCGGCGGTGATCCGCAACGCGCCCCTGCTCGACGACGGCACCCCGATGCCGACCCGATACTGGCTCGTCGACCCCGATCTCGTGCTCGCGGTGTCTCGCCTCGAAAGCGACGGCGGGGTGCGCGCCGCCGAAGCCGCCGTCGATGCCGACGAGCTCGCCGTTACCCACGCGACCTACGCGGCCGAGCGCGACGCCGCACTGCCGCCCGGCCACGAGCGCCCTCGGCCCCACGGCGGCGTGGGCGGGACGCGCACCGGCGTGAAGTGCCTGCACGCGCACTACGCCTACTTCCTCGCCGGCGGCGACGATCCCGTCGGCCGCTGGGTCGAGGAGCGCCTCGCGGACGTCGCGGGCGAACGGTCGTGACGAGCCGCCTCGGCGCCATCGACATCGGCACGAACTCGGTCCGGCTGCTCGTCGCCGAGGTCGACGGCGCCGGCGAGACGGCCGAGCTCCAGCCGCTCGACCGGCGCATGCGGATCACCCGCCTGGGTGAGGGAGTCGACGAGTCCCGCCGGTTGAGCCCGGAGGCGATCTCGAGGACCCTGGACGTGCTGCGGGAGTACCGCAGCGCCCTCGACGAGCTGGGTGTCGAGCGGGCGCGCGCCACGGCGACCAGCGCGGCGCGCGACGCCGGCAACAGGGACGACTTCTTCGGGCCCGCCGCCGACGTGCTGCGCTTCGAGCCCGAGCTGCTGCCCGGGGCAGAGGAAGCCCGGTTGTCGTTCATGGGCGCGACCGCCGAGCTCGAGGAGCCCGCCCCCTACGTGACCGTCGACATCGGCGGCGGTTCGACCGAGTTCGTAGGCGGCACCCACGAGCCCGAGGGGCTCATCTCGATCGACACCGGGAGCGTGCGCATCACCGAGCAGTACCTGCGCTCCGACCCGCCGGAGCCCGAGGAGCTGTCCGAGGCGGTGTCGGTGGTGCGGGCCCACCTCTCCGACGTCGAGCGCGAGATCCCGGCCGTGCGCGAGGCGAAGACGCTCGTCGGCCTGGCCGGCACGATCACTACGGTCGCTGCAATCGAGCTCGGCCTTACGGAGTACGACCGCGACAAGATCCACCACTTCCGCCTCGCCCGGACCAGCGCCGAAGACGTGTTCCGCACGCTGGCCACCGAACCGGCCGAGGTGCGGCGTCACAACCCGGGACTCGAGCCCGGCCGGGTCGACATCATCGTGGGCGGCACGCTGATCCTCGTGACGGTCATGCGGACGTTCGACTTCAACGAGATGCTCGTGTCCGAAGCGGACATTCTGGACGGGCTCGTCCGCAGCATCCGCGAGCGATAATCGCCGCGAAATCCATCACTTCGCGTGTCAACGCGCCGAAGATACGTGTAATGGATGTCGGCGAGTTCAGCCGGGCGCTCGAACGCCTCACCGCCGAGGATGTTCACCGCATCGCGGCGACGTTGACCAACAACCACTCGGACAACGCCGCCGACGAGGTCGAAGCATGGCGCGTCACGCTGACGATCGACCGCGTCCTCCGGCGCACGCACCGCACCCGGCTTGCGGCGCGCGCCGCGTCGTCCGTCACGCACACCGTTCTCCAGATCGC
>DASYQJ010000042.1:0-37698 GCA_036005605.1 Acidimicrobiia bacterium | reverse complement strand
GAGCAGCTTCCCGCCCAGCCCCTCGCCCTGACGCTCGGGCTCGACGCCGATCACCGCGAGGTACCAGTGCGGTTCCTTCGGGTGCAGCTTCTCGGTCTCCGTCAGATAGCGGAGCCCGTCACGAAACGTGTGCGGCGTGAGCAGCGCCTGCCACGCCGCCACGAGCTGACGTGCCGCCCGCCGGCGCGACGGCGGGTACGCGCCCTCCGGGAGCCAGCCGGCGGTGCCGACGACAGCCCCGTCGTCGATTGCCGCCCAGACCTCCCCGAACGGGAGCCCGTCGCGCACGATCGCCTGCAGGAAGCGGCGGCACGCCCACCGCCGGCGACGCGCCGTGGGGTAGAGGTAGCGGAAGACGGGGTCGTCGTCGAAGGCGCGGGTCAGGACCGCTGACGAGTCTCCGATTTGGTCACGCGGAAGCGTGGCGATCTTGGGCACGGGGCATGTTGTAGTCCCCGAGCAGCTGCCAGGCGCGCTCGGCGATCCGGACGAGCGCCAGCAGCTGAGCGCGTTCGCGACGACGAAGCGGATGACCGGCCCGGCCCAGCAACAAGGCGGCCTCGTGGTCGGTGAACGCGGCAACCGCGAGATCGTCGGGTCCGGTCACCCCGCCCGAGACCAGGCTCGACGCGGACGTGCCGGCGACGAGGGCGTCCAGAACGTCGGGGCTCGGGGCCTGCTCGCCGGCCTGAGCGAGCACGCGTGTCCCGTTGACGAGGGCGGTCCAGTCGGCGAGAAACTCGCGGTTGGTTTGCGCCACGAGCGCCGCGTGCAGCTCCGCGACCGTGGCGGCATCGCACAACGCGGCTGCGGACTCGAGCGCGTCGAGGCGGGCATCGGGGAAGTGGCCGACGAGCCGGACTTCTTCCACCGAGACGCCGTCGACCTCCTCGATCTCCCGCACCAGGGTGGACACGAGATCCGGGCCGGGGAGATCGACGGCGAACTCGTCGACGGCCACGTCCGTGCCCCGCTCCAGCACGTCGACGCCGATGATGTCGCCGCGCACGGCGCCGATGCGTGACGCGACGAGACCCAGCGCGCCGGGCCGGTCGGGGAGCCACACCCGTACGAGGACGTGGACTGATGCACTCGGAGCCGGGTCGTCGAGGGGCATTGTTCTCCTTTGGCGCCGTCGCAAGCTCCGGCTCTGCGTCGGCGGTCGGCAAAGCCGCCGCCACCGCGTCCAGGCTAGGGCGCGTGCGTGTCGCCGACGTTCCGGAAACATGAACGCATCGTTTTGGCGCCGTCGGAGTAGATGTCGCCCGTAGACTCCCCGGATCGAGCGAGTCGGTGTCTTCGGTGGCACGTTCGACCCGGTGCACGTCGGCCACATCGTGGCGGCCGCCGACACGCGGGCCGCCCTGCGGCTGGACCGGGTGCTCATGGTCGTCGCCGGTGACCCGTGGCAGAAGCGCGGCGAGGTCGTCGCGTCGCCCGCTGATCGGCTGGCCCTGGTCGCCGCCGCCGTCGAGGACGTCGAAGGCGTCGAACCGTCGGCGATCGAGATCGAGCGCGGGGAACCGTCCGTCACCTACGACACGCTCAGTGCCCTCGCTGCACCGGAGCGCGAGCTGTTCCTGGTGCTCGGCGCCGACGCGGTCCGCAACATGCCGACGTGGCGGCAGCTGGAGGAGACCCGCGACCTCGCCACCCTCGTGATCGTCGAGCGAGCCGGCGACGCGCACGCCGAAGCGCCGGCACCAGCCTGGCGGGTCGAACGCGTCACGATCCCGCGCCTCGACATCGCGTCGAGGGACCTCCGGGCGAGACTGGCGCAGGGGGACCCGATCGACGGGCTCGTCCCGCCGGCGGTGATGCGTGCCATCGCCCAACGCGGCCTCTACAATCATCATCGATGACGACCGGCGAGGCTGCTGCTTGACAGGCGCCCCGGTCGTGCTCCGTCGAGTCGCCGTTGCCGCCGCGGCGGCGTCGGCCAAGAAGGGCGAGGACATCATCGCCCTCGATGTCGGCGACATCCTCTCCATCACGGACGCGTTCGTGATCACCAGCGCCACGAACACGAGGCATGTGCGCACGATCGTGGACGAGATCGAGAAGGCGATGAAGGAGCACGCCTCGACGCCACCGACGAGCGTTGAAGGCCTCGACGACGCGACCTGGGTGCTGCTCGACTACGGCGACATCGTCGTGCACGTGTTCCTCGACGAGACCCGCGCCTACTACGAGCTCGAGCGGCTGTGGGCCGACGCGCCCGGCATCGACTGGGAACAGCTCGTCCCCGCGTCGCAGAGCGCTTCCGCGTAGGTGCTGTAGCCAGGGACGTTTTGGCATCCACCGGTGCTTCCGGCACACGGCTGATGGAGTTCGAAGCTGCGGTCGAACCGCATCGCCATGAGCTGCGGGTGCACTGCTACCGGATGTTGGGGTCAGTCCACGACGCGGACGACCTCGTGCAGGAGACCATGCTGCGAGCGTGGCGGGCGTACACCACCTACGACCCCGAGCGGGCCTCGATCCGCACGTGGCTGTATCGGATCGCGACGAACGCCTGTCTGAACGCGCTCGAGAGCCGGAAGCGCCGGCCACTGCCATCGGGGGTCGGCCCGGTCTTCGACGACCCGGAGGCGGCGTTCGTCCCGGGCTTCGAGGTGCCGTGGCTCCAGCCGCTCCCCATGGACCCGGAGGCGTCGGCCGTCGAGCGAAGCCGGCTCCGGTTGGCATTCGTGGCCGCGCTGCAGCTGCTCCCGCCCCGCCAGCGGGCCGCGCTCATCCTGTGCGAGGTGCTCGACGTGCCCGCCGCGAGCGTCGCAGACCTTCTCGAGACGACGACAGCGAGCGTCAACAGCGCCCTGCAGCGAGCACGGGCGCGCATGAGCGAGGTGGGCGTCAACCCGGACGCGCAGGCCGAGCCGGCGGCCGACCAGCGCGCCGTCGTCAACCGCTTCGTCGCCGCGTTCGAGCGGGCTGACGTCGCGGAGCTCACGGCGCTGCTTTCCGACGACGTCGTGCTCGAGATGCCGCCGATGTGGAACTGGTACTGCGGCACGGACGACTTCGGCGCATTCATGCGGCGGGTGTTCCGGACCCGCGGCGAGGAGTGGCGGACCGTCCCGCTCTGGGCGAACGGGGAGGTGGGCTTCGCGGCGTACGCGTCCGGCGCCCTCCGCACGGTGACGATCCTCACCGTGGAAGCAGGACGGGTGACACGCATGACCGTGTACCAGGACGAGACGGTGTTCGATCTCTTCGCGCTCGACCGATGAATCAGCGGACCCTCACCGGTAGGTATGGGTGGCTCGGCGCTCCTGCCGGCCATGAACCGGAGGAACCGCTATGGACAAGGGCAAGGTCATCGTCAGCCAGTTGGTCACGCTGGACGGGGTCGTAGAGAACCCGCAGGACTGGGCATTCCGCTCCGGGCCCACCAGAGTTACGAGTGACGACTGGAAGCTCGGTTCGATCCTCGAAACAGGCGTGCTCCTGATGGGTCACACGACGTGGGAGCTGTTTGCCGGCCGCTGGCCGAACCGCTCGGACGACTTCGCCAACACCATGAACCGCATTCCGAAGGTCGTCGTGTCGAGCTCCGCGCCGGCCCTCGACGCCTGGAACAACTCGTCGCTGCTCGAGGGCGAGCTCGTCGCCGGGGTCGCCGATCTCACAAATCAACACGACGTCGTCGTGTTCGGGAGCACGAGCGTCGTCCATGCGCTCGCCGCCGCCGATGCGGTCGACGAGTACCGGCTGCTTGTCATCCCGACGGCACTCGGAGCAGGTGAGCGACTGTTCGTTCAGCCCGTCGACCTGCAACTCACGTCGGTCGAGACCGTTGGCGAAGCGATCCTGGCGCGCTACGACCGCACCGCTCGCGCGTGACATCCGATGATTGCCGGGCCTATGACCGTACCTAGGTCGCCTCCAGGTACGGCCGCAGCGGCACGCCGTGCTCGACGAGCCCGGCTTTCAGCTCACGCACGCCGAGGTTCCGGTCGAACCGTGGCGAGTACAGGATCGAGCTGATGATCGCTGCTTGCGCTCCGCCGTCGGTGAGCCCGGCGGCGATGTGGTCGACGTCGCCGGCGCCGCCCGACGCGATGACGGGGACGTTGACGGCGTCGGCGACGGCCCGGGTGATCTCGAGGTCGTAGCCGGACGCGGTGCCGTCACGGTCGATGCTGTTGACTACGACCTCGCCGGCGCCGAGCTCCTCCCCGCGACGCACCCACTCGAGCGCGTCGAGCCCTGTCGCTTCGCGCGCACCGTCGATGAACACCTCGTATCCCGACGGGATGCCGGGGCGAGCTCCTACCCGCTTGACCTGGGTGCTGAGCACGATGCACTGGCGGCCGAACGCTTCGGCGCCGTCGCGGATGATCTCCGGATTGCGCACGGCCATCGAATCGACGCTGATCTTCTCGGCGCCCGCTTTCAGCACCTCGAACATGTCGTCGACGGAGCGGATGCCCCCGCCCACCGTGAACGGGACGAACACGTGGCGGGCGACGCGGCGCACGGTCTCGAGGTCGATCTTTCGCTTCTCGGCGCTGGCCGTGATGTCGTAGAAGACGATCTCGTCGATCTGGTCGTCGTAGAGCCGGGCGGCGAGGTCCTCGGCGGGCGCGACGTCGATGTTGTCCAGGAACTGTTGCGCCTTCGTGACCCGGCCGTCGATCACGTCGAAGCAGGCGATGAGGCGCTTGGTCAGCATCGCCCGTCCCAGGCCGCGAAGTCGGCGAGGAGGCGGAGGCCGAGGCCGCCGCTCTTCTCGGCGTGGAACTGCGTGGCCACGACGTTGTCGTGCGCGACGACCGACGCGAACTCGACGCCGTACTCGGTGCGCCCGAGCGCGTCGGAGGGCTCGGCGGGATCCGCGTAGTAGGAGTTGACGAAGTAGTAGTGGCCCCGGTCGGGGAGCCCGGCGGTGACCGGGTGCGATCGCGTGAATCGCACTTCGTTCCAGCCGATCTGCGGGACACGCTGCCGGTCCGCGAAGCGGCGGATTCTCCCGGGGAGCCAGCCGAGGCACGAGATGTTCCCCTCCTCGCTGTGCTCGAAGAGCACCTGGAGACCGATGCAGATCCCGAGGAAGGGAACGCGGTCCTGCTGCACGCGCTGGGTCAGGGCGTCGAGGAGCTCGGACTCGCGCAGCGAGTCGAGCGTCGCCCCCGCCGCGCCGACACCGGGCAGGACGAGCCGCTCGGACTCGGCGACCTCTTCCGGCTTCGCCACCAGCCGGCAGGCGAGCCCGAGCCGCTCGAGCGCGTAGATGACGCTGGGGGAGTTGCCCGCTCGGTAGTCGATCACGTCGATCATGCCGGCTCAGTCTACGGACGGCTTCGCGACGCCTCGCCGGAATGAGGATCACACTGTCGTCGTGACGCCGGCGGACGAGCAGCGGGAGCACTGGTCGGCGACCTTCGCAGCTCATCCCGAGATGTACGGCGACGACCCCAGCGAGGCCGCGGTCGCCGCCGCCGACGTGTTCGTCGCCGCGGGCGTCGCGACCGTGGTCGAGTTGGGCGCGGGCCAGGGACGCGACACGCTCTACCTCGCCCGCCGCGGATTCCACGTGCACGCCCTCGACTACGCGCCCGAGGGCCTCCAAGCGATCGAGGCCAAGGCCGGCGCCGCCGGGCTTGCTGATCGGGTGACCGTCGAGATGCACGACGTCCGCCAACGCCTCCCGTTCGGGGACGCCGGCGTCGACGCGTCCTACTCGCACATGCTGCTCTGCATGGCGCTCACGACGCCCGAGCTCGACCGGCTCGTCGCCGAGCTGCGCCGGGTGGTGCGCCCCGGCGGTCTCGTCGTCTACACCGTCCGCACCACGGAAGACGCTCATCACGGCGCCGGCGTCGCGCACGGCGACGACATGTACGAGCACGGCGGTTTCGTCGTCCATTTCTTCGACCGTGCGCTCATCGACCGGCTCGCGGCCGGATTCACGCTCGTGGACGTCACCGAGTTCACCGAAGGTGAGCTGCCACGCCGACTCGCTCGGGTGACGATGCGTCGTACCTAGGGCGGGTCGATCGGGGCTGCCAGAATGCCCCGATGCGCCTGTCGGTCATCGTGACCTGCACCCAGCCGTGGCCCGAGGTGCGCGGATGTCTCGAGCGGCTCACGCCGCAGGTGCGAGCCGTGGAGACCGAGCTCATCGTCGCCGACGGCTCGGCCTGCGGGCTCGACGCAAAGGCCGCAGAGCGGGTGCGATGGCTGCGGTTCCCGGACCGCGGGCCGCACGAGCTGCGGCTGCTCGGTTTGACCGAGGCACGCGGCGACGTGGTCGCGATCACCGAGGACCACTGCGACGTTGCGCCGGATTGGTGCGAGCAGGTGCTCGACGCTCACAACAGGCATCCCGAAGCGGTCGCGATCGCGGGGCCGGTCACGAACGGCGCCGCCGGTCGGCTGATGGACCGGGCGAGCTTCTTCCTCGTGCACGGACGGAACGTGCCCGAGAACGCCGGACGGCCCGGCGACTGGTTCCCGCCCGCGGGATCGAACGTGTCGTACAAGCGCGAGCAGATCATGTGCGGCGTGCAGCGGCCCGGTGATCTCGAGCTCGTCGTCACGCCGCAGTTGTGGGCGAACGGGATGCTCGGATTCGACGAGAAGATCGTCGTCGCGCACTCACAATCGCTCGGGATCGCCGCGCACTTGAGGAACCACTTCCATTCGGGTCGGTCGCACGCCGGGCTCGTCGCGGCGCGCGGGACGCCTGCATGCCGGAGAGCACTCGTCCGGGACGCGGTGGCGCTGCCGCGGCGCCTCGTCGGAGCGACGCTCGACGTCGGGCGTGCGGTCCCTCGCTACCGCTCGGAGATCAGACGCTTGGTTCCTGCCATCAGCGTCCTCGCCATCGCGGCTGCCGCCGGCTATCTCGCCGGCATCTCGGGACCGGGGCGCAGCCTCCGCCGGCTCCGGTGACCAGGGCGGGGAGAGAGGGAGAGTGGAGATGATGGGACTTGAACCCACGACTTCCTCCATGCCATGGAGGCGCTCTACCAGACTGAGCTACATCCCCGAGATCTCGCAGAGTACCAGCGGCTCTGCTTCGTTTGGACGGGCTGGCGGACCCAGCTGACCGGTACGCTCGCCGCGCAATGAGCGAAACGACGGCGCGCGCTGACGAGGCTCCTCCGTACCGCTACAACGCGCGCCTCGCGAACGAGATCGAGCAGCGGTGGCAGGACCGCTGGGAAGAGGAGCGGACGTTCTGGACGCCGAATCCCAGCGGTCCGCTGGCGGACGGCTACGAGCGCGTCGCCGACCGCACCAAGCTCTACGTCCTCGACATGTTCCCGTACCCGAGCGGCGCCGGACTCCATGTCGGCCATCCCCTCGGCTACATCGGCACGGACGTCTACGCGCGCTTCCAGCGCATGACTGGCCACAACGTGCTCCACGCCATGGGGTACGACGCGTTCGGACTGCCGGCCGAGCAGTACGCGCTCGAGACGGGGCAGCACCCGCGCGTCACGACCGACCAGAACATCGCGACGATGCGGCGCCAGCTGCGCCGGCTCGGGCTCGGGCACGACCCCCGCCGCGGCGTGTCGACCACCGACGTCCAGTACTACCGCTGGACGCAGTGGATCTTCCTGCAGATGTTCAACGCCTGGTACGACGACGAGCAGGACAAGGCCCGCCCGATCGACGAGTTGATCGCCGAGCTCGAGTCCGGCGCGCTCGCTGTGCCGGACGGTCGCCCGTGGGGCGAGCTGGACGCCCTCGAGCGCAGGAAAGTCGTCGACTCGTACCGCCTTGCCTATCTCGACGAGGTCGCCGTCAACTGGTGCCCGGCGCTCGGCACCGTCCTGGCGAACGAAGAGGTCACCGCCGAGGGCCGCAGCGAGCGCGGCAACCATCCCGTGTACAAGCGGCCCCTCAAGCAGTGGATGCTGCGCATCACGAAGTACGCGGAGCGGCTCCTCGGCAACCTCGACCTGCTCGACTGGCCCGAGTCGATCAAGATCATGCAGCGGAACTGGATCGGTCGCAGCGAAGGCGCCGACATCGTCTTCCCGGTCGAAGGCCATGACGATCTCGGCATCCGCGTGTTCACGACCCGCCCGGACACCGTGTTCGGTGCCACCTACATGGTGCTGGCGCCGGAGCTGGAGCTCGTCGACGAGATCGTCGCAAACGAGTGGCCCCGTGGCGCGCCCCTGGAGTGGCGCGGCACATTCGGCCTCGACGTCTCGCCGCCGGAAGCCGTCGAGGCCTACCGCAACTTCGCGTCGACGAAGACGGACCTCGAGCGGCAGGCCGAAGGGAGGGAGAAGACCGGCATCTTCATCGGCGCGTACGCGATCAACCCCGTCAACGACGAGCGCATCCCGATCTTCATCGCCGACTACGTGCTCGCCGGCTACGGCACCGGCGCCATCATGGCGGTCCCCGGTCAGGACCAGCGCGACTGGGACTTCGCCGAGGAGTTCGACCTCTCGATCATTCGAACCGTGCAGCCGCCGCCCGACTTCGACGGCAAGGCGTACCTGGGCGACGGACCCGCGATCAACAGCGGCTTCCTCGAGGGGCTGAACGTCGACGACGCCAAGCGCAAGATCACCGAGTGGCTCGAGGAGACGAACAACGGCGTCGGCGCGATCACGTACAAGCTCCGTGACTGGCTGTTCAGCCGGCAGCGGTACTGGGGCGAGCCGTTCCCGATCGTCTACGACGAGACCGGGCTCCCGGTCGCGTTGCCGGAGTCGATGCTGCCCGTCGAGCTGCCCGAGATGAGTGACTTCCAGCCCCGCATCGTCGCCGACGACGAGGAGACCCTGCCCGAGCCGCCGCTGGCGCGCGCCGAGCAATGGGTCACGGTCGAGGCCGACCTCGGCGAAGGCACGAAGACCTACCTGCGCGAGACGAACACGATGCCGCAGTGGGCGGGATCGTGCTGGTACTACCTGCGCTACCTCGACCCCACCAACGAGAACCGGATCGTCGAGCCGGAGGTCGAGCGCTACTGGATGCAAGGCGACACCCGCTCGGGCGGCGTCGATCTCTACGTCGGCGGCGCCGAGCACGCTGTGTTGCACCTTCTCTATGCGCGCTTCTGGCACAAGTTCCTGTACGACCTCGGCCACGTGTCGACGCCGGAGCCGTTCGCCCGGCTGTTCAACCAGGGGACCATCACCGCGTACGAGTACGTCGACGACCGCGGCGTGTACGTCCCGGCGAACGAGGTCGAGGAGCGAAACGGCAAGTTCCTCTTCGAGGGGAAGGAGGTCACGCGCCAGCAGGGTCGGATGGGCAAGAGCCGGAAGAACGCGGTGGCGCCCGACGACATCTACGCCGACTACGGCGCCGACACGCTGCGGCTGTACGAGATGTTCATGGGCCCGCTCGATGCCAGCCGGCCCTGGAACACCGCCGACATCGTCGGCGTGCACCGGTTCCTCCAGCGCTTCTGGCGCAACGCTGTCGACGAGGAGACCGGCGCGATCCGTGTGTCGGACGCCTCGGCCGACGAGGAGACCCGTCGCATCCTGCACCGGACCATCGATGCAGTCCGCGCCGACATGGGCAAGCTCCAGTTCAACACCGCGATCGCCCGCTTGTTCGAGCTCAACAACCGGCTGACGGCGGTGGTGGGGGAGACCGGCACCGCGCCGCTCGAAGTCGTGACCGCGATGACGCTGATGCTCGCGCCCCTCGCCCCGCACGTGGCCGAGGAGGTGTGGTCCCGGCTCGGGCACGCCGAGTCGCTCGCATACGAGCCGTTCCCCGCCCCCGACCCGGCCTACCTCGTCGTCGAGGAGGTCGAGATCCCGGTGCAGGTCAACGGCAAGGTGCGGGCGCGGGTGAAGGTCCCGGCCGGGGCGAGCGAAGCCGACCACGAGGCGGCGGCGCGCGCCGACGAGCGGATCGCGGCGATCCTGGACGGCGTCGAGGTCCGGAAGGTCATCGTCGTTCCCGGCCGGCTGGTCAACTTCGTCACCGCCTGAGCCGGCCGTGCCACGGCGGCTCGAAGCAAGTGAGCGCGAGCAGTTCGCGCATGTCCCGGTGCGCGATCTCGATCGCGCCCGCCTCGTGAGCGTGCCCGTGCTGACGCCCGGGATCGCGGGCATGACGCTCGGCCGTTGGCTCCTGCTGCGGCGTGGTCACGAGCATGACCGTGACCTGATCGCCCACGAGCTCGTGCACGTGCGCCAGTGGCGCGAGTTGGGCGCCGTGCGTTTCCTCGTCCGCTACCTCGGCGCATACGCCCGGGGCCGGTGGCGCGGGCTCGGCCATCAGGCCGCCTACGAGGCGATCCCGCTCGAGGTCGAAGCGCGCGCGCTCGCCGGGCGCTGAGAACCCCTTTCCGAGCAGAGACGAGCGCGCTAGCGTCGCGTCCAGCTCGGTCCGTCCGAGCCTCGATTTCCCCTTCCGCTTCCTCCGGTCTCTGCTTCGTCGCGCCCGGAGGTCGCCATGCCCGACTCGCCCCGTGCAGACACCGTCGAGAGCGACGCGCCCGCCACCGAGTTCTGGCGACCGCCCGACCGCCCTGGGCAGACGCCGGGGTTCCCGCCCCGGCCGAGCGATTGGGGCGGTCCGGTCGAGCGGTTCGTGGATCGCGTGCGCGAGCTGCGCGGCGACCCGCGCGTCGGGATCGCCACGCTCCTCGTCGTCGCGCTCGCCGCCGGTTTCATCTGGTACCGGCTCGGCGGCGGTGACTCCGGCGAAGCGTCGACGACGCGCCGCGCCCCGAGTATCAGCGCGCCGACGGTGGGCTCGGCTGCGGTGGGCAGCTCCACGCCGAACGGCACCACCTCGGGCTCGACGAAGAAAGGCGAGCGCGCGACGGTGCACGTGGCCGGCGCCGTGGCCAAACCCGGCGTCTACGACCTCGACGCCGGCGCCCGGGTCATCGATGCCATCGAAGCCGCGGGTGGCGGAGCGCCGGACGCGGATCTGAACCGGCTCAACCTCGCCGCCAAGATCGCCGACGGCCAGCGGGTGCTCGTGCAGCGGGTGGGCGAGGCGGCGCCGGCCGGGTCGGCGTCGCCCGGCGGCGCGGCTGGGAGCGCCGATCCGTCGGCGCTTGTGAGCCTGAACGGCGCCACGCAAGCAGAGCTGGAGGCGCTTCCCGGGATCGGGCCCACCCTGGCCGAGGCCATCATCACCGAGCGAGAACGACGCGGCGGCTTCCGGTCGGTCAACGAGCTGCGTGACGTGCGCGGCATCGGTGAGAAGCGCTTCGCCGACCTGAAGGACAAGGTGACGATCTGAGGCTCGGTCATGCCGCGGGCCCCATCTCGTTGGTCGCGGCGGTCGTCGCCGGCGCCCGGCTCGCTGAGCACCTCGGTGCCGGATCCGCGCTGGTCGTCGTCTCGGTCG
This sequence comes from Acidimicrobiia bacterium, assembly GCA_036005605.1. GTDB lineage: Bacteria > Actinomycetota > Acidimicrobiia > IMCC26256 > JACDBD01 > JALZAA01. The sequence continues at coordinate 26,397 of DASYQJ010000042.1, read as the reverse complement.
GGCTGCTCGGAACGGTCAGCGCGCTGTTCCTCCCGAGGAGCCCGGCCCGGCTCGGACTCGCGGTCGCCGCCGTCGCGCTGCTCGCGACCGCGTCCATGCAGCGTGCGCTCGACGGGCAGGCGCACTCACCGCTCACCGCACCCAGGGAGGCACGCGCCGCGGCGACGATCACGGCCACGCTCACCGGCGATCCCGACGGTGAGCGGTACAGCGCGCGCGTCCTCGTGCGCGTCGCCCGCATCGACGGGCGCTCGGCCGGAGGCCGCACCGTGCTCGTCACCGCCGGCGGCGACGCCGCCGGCAAGTTGCGGCTCCTCGAGTCGGGGGACGAGGTGGCGGTGTCGGGTTGGCTGCAACCCCTCACCGGCTACGACGAGCGACTCCGGTGGCGGCACGCGGTTGCGAGCTTCGACGCCGTCGAGCTGCTCGCGTTCGAGCCCGCTCGCTCGCCGCTGTACCGGACGGCCAATGCTCTCCGCGCCCGGGTCCTAGCCGGCGCTCGCCACCTGGCGCCGACCGAACGCGCCCTCATGGCCGGTTTTCTGCTCGGTGACACGCGCGAGCTGCCTCGTGACGTCGAGGAGCGGTTCCGCGCGTCGGGCCTGACGCACCTGCTCGCCGTGTCCGGCGCCAACGTCGCGTTCGTATTGGCGTTGACCAGGCCACTGCTGCGCCGTCTGCCACTCCGCGCCCAGCTGGTCGCCGGGCTGGCCGTCCTCGTGCTGTTCGGCACGATGACGCGCTGGGAGCCGTCGGTGCTGCGGGCGTGCGCGATGGCAGCCTGCTCGATGACGGCGTTGTATCTCGGTCGTCCTACCGCCGGCGTGCGTGTCCTCGCGCTCGCCGTCGTCGCGCTCGTGCTTGCCGATCCGTTCCTCATCCACTCGATCGGCTTCCTTCTCTCCTGCGGCGCCAGTGCCGGCATCGCGGTGCTCGCCCCGACGATCACGGCCCGCGTTCCCGGGCCGCACTGGCTCCGCGAGCCGCTCGGCGTGACGCTGGCAGCCCAGATCGGCGTGGCGCCCGTCCTCATCCCGGTGTTCGGCTCGGTACCGCTGGCCGCTCTCCCGGCCAACCTGGTCGCCGGACCGATCGCCGGACCGCTCACCGTGCTCGGCCTCGCGACCGGTGTCGCCGGAGGGCTGGTCGACCCCTGGTGGCCCGGCCTCGCCGCGTTGCTCCAGGTGCCGACGGGGCTCCTCGCCCGAGCCATGCTCGGGGTGGCGGCGCTCTTCTCGCGGCTGCCCGTCGACGTCGACGGACGCGCGGCATGGGCGACGATCGCGGGAGCGGCGCTGCTGGGAGCGGCGAAGCTCTGGTCGGGGCGGCGCCATAACCTCCGAGTCGATGCGCTTTCGTCTCGGTGACTACATCCACGACGTCACCGACCGCGCCCTGGTCATGGGCATCCTCAACCGGACGCCGGACTCGTTCTTCGACGCCGGGGAGACGTTCGCGCTCGACGCCTTGGTCCGCCGGGCCGATCAGCTGGTCGCCGAGGGCGCCGACGTGCTCGACGTGGGCGGGGTGAAGGCAGGACCGGGGCCCGAGGTGACCGAGGCCGAGGAGCTCGACCGTGTGGTCCCGACGCTCGAGGCCCTCCACGCGCGCTTCGAGACCCCGCTGTCGGTTGACACATGGCGGGCGGCCGTCCTGCGAGCGGCGTGCGCGGCCGGTGCGGTGCTCGGCAACGACATCAGCGGCTTTGCCGATCCCGACTATCTCCCCACCGCCGCGAAGCACGGGGCGTCGGTCGTCGCCACGCACATCCGGCTTGCCCCGCGACAGCCGGATCCCGAGCCCCAGTACGACGACCTCGTCGGCGAGGTGCGGACGTTCCTGCTCGCCCGGGCGGGCGCGGCCGAAGCCGCCGGTCTCGCGCCGGAGCAGATCGCGCTCGATCTCGGGCTCGACCTGGGGAAGACCCCGGCGCAGAGCGCGGTCCTGCTGCGGGAGAGCGACAGGTTCGCGTCGCTCGGCTACACCTTGCTGCTGTCGGCGTCGAGCAAGCGCTTCATCGGCGAGCTCCTCGACCTTGCGATCGACGACCGCCGCGACGCGTCGTTGGCTGCCGTCGCGTTCGGGGTCATGCACGGCTGCCGGATCGTCCGCGTGCACGACGTTGCCGGATCGGTCAGGGTGTGCCGGATGATCGAGGCGGTGCAGGCGTTCGAGCGGGACGGAGCGCGCGTCCCGTGAGCGATACGTATCAGATCACCGGGTCCGATCCGGTGCTGCGGGCCGAGGCGCTCGAGCAGCTCCTCGCCGAGCTCGTCGGAGACGACGATCGCACGCTCGCGGTCGAGGAGTTCACCGTGCCGGGCAGGGCTGCGCCCGGCGAAGCCGAGAGCGACGCCCCGAGCGGAGCGGAAGGCCGGGAGGAGGTCGTCGCCGCCGCGCTGAACGCGGCCCAGAGCCCGCCGTTCATGACCGGCCGGCGCGTCGTCGTGCTCCACGAGGCCGGCAACCTCGGCGCGGGCGACGTCGCGCCGCTGGTCGCCTACCTCGCCCTGCCGCTCGACACCACCGCGTTCGTGGTCGCAGGTGGAAGCGGGCGCATGCCGAAGAGCCTCAGTGACGCGTTGAAGGCGGCGAAAGCCGTCAAGGTGGGGCCGGCCGCCGAGAAGACGGGCGACGTGCTTTCGCAGCACCTCGCCGACGCCGGGATCGAGCTCCGCCCTGCCGCGGCGAAGCTCGTGACGACCCACCTGGGTGAGGATGCCGGTCGCGTGCCGCAGCTCGTGGAGCTGCTCGCCGCGGCCGCCGGACCCGGCGCGGCCCTCGACGTCGCCGACGTCGAGCCGTATCTCGGCGACGCCGGGTCCGTGCCCAACTACCAGCTCACGAACGCGATCGAGGCGGGCGACATGGCCGGCGCGCTCGCCACGCTGCGGCGGATGCTCACCGCTCCCGGCACTGGGCAGTCGCGCCCGATGCACCCTTTGCAGGTCACGGGGACGCTGCATTCGTACTACCGGCGAGTCGCGACGCTCGACGACCCCCGGGTGCGCAGCCCTCGCGACGCGGTGGCGGCGCTCGACGGGCGGATCAAGGAGTACCCGGCCCGTAAGGCGCTCGACCAGGCCCGGGCGCTGCAAACCGACGGCCTGCGCAAGGCGTTCGAGTATCTCTTCGCCGCCGACCTCGACCTCAAAGGCGCGCGCGCGATCCCCGAGGACGCGGTGCTCGAGGTGCTGGTGGCCCGCCTGGCCGCGCTGTCGGGCCGGGCGCGGGGCGGGCCGATCGGGCGTGGGTCGCCGCGGCCGAGCGGCTCGCGGCGTCGCTAGCTGCTGCGCGGCGCCCGCTTCATCAAGCGGGACGTGCGCCGGGCGGCCTGGTTCTTGTGCACGACGCCCTTTTCGGCCGCCTTGGCCAACCGCTTCTGGGCGGCGCGGACCCGGTCGCCGGCGTCGTCGGCCCCGGACTCGAGGCCCTCGGCCGCCCGCTTGACGCGGGTCTTGAGCTCGGAGCGCGCGACCTTGTTGTGCATGCGCCGCCGCTCGTTCTGGCGGTTCCGCTTGATCTGGCTCTTGATGTTCGCCATGCGCGTCTCGAGATCCGTCGTTCCGGTTGGGGACCGGGTCAGGGTAGCAGGGAACCGTTCCCGACCCGATCCCGCGGTGCGTGAGAATGGCGACAATGCTCCCGCTCGAGTCCCAGCGCGCCCTCGCGATCATCAGCCACGTCGACCACGGGAAGTCGACGCTCGCCGACCGCTTCCTCGAACTCTGCGGCGCGGTCGATCCTCGGGACATGCGCGCCCAGTACCTCGACTCGATGGACCTCGAGCGGGAGCGCGGCATCACGATCAAGGCGCAGAACGTCCGCCTCAGCTGGAAGGACCACGTCCTGCACCTGATCGACACGCCCGGTCACGTCGACTTCAGCTACGAGGTGTCACGCAGCCTGGCGGCCTGTGAGGGCGTGGTCCTCCTCGTCGACGCCTCGCAGGGCATCGAGGCGCAGACCCTGGCGAACGCGTACCTCGCGGTCGAGCATGACCTCGCCGTCGTGGCCGCCGTCAACAAGATCGACCTCCCGGTCGCCGACCCCGACCGGGTCGCGGGCGAGATCGAGCGCGTGATCGGCATCCCCGCCGAGGAAGTCCTGCGCATCTCGGCGAAGACCGGGAAGGGCGTGCCGGAGCTGCTCGACGCGATCGTGGACCGCATCCCGGCCCCGAAGGGCGATCCCGATGCGCCCCTCCAGTCGTTGATCTTCGACTCGTACTACGACGCGTATCGCGGCGTCGTCAGCGCCGTGCGGGTGTTCAACGGCACGCTCGTCTCGGGCGCCCGGCTGAAGTACGTCCAAGCCGGCGCCATTCGCGACGCCGAGGAGATCGGCGTCCGTCTGCCCGATCCGACGCCGGTGGCGAGCCTCGGACCCGGGGAAGTCGGCTACCTGATCGCCGGCATCAAGGACGTGGGCCAAGCGCGCGTCGGCGAGACCGTGACGACCGCTTCGCGGCCGGCGGCCCCGCTCGAGGGGTACCGGGATCCCAAGCCGATGGTGTTCTGCGGCCTGTATCCCGTCGACGGCGACGCGTACGCCGACCTGCGCGAGGCGCTCGAGAAGCTGCGGCTCAACGACTCGTCGTTCACCTACGAGCCTGAGACGTCGGGCGCGCTCGGCTTCGGCTTTCGATGCGGGTTCCTCGGTCTCTTGCACATGGAGATCATTCGGGAGCGCCTCGAGCGCGAGTACGGCATCGACCTCGTCGCGACGGCGCCGAACGTCGAGTACCTCGCCAACCTGACCGACGACAGCGTCGAGGTCGTCGACAACCCCTCGGCGCTGCCGCCGCCGAATCAGGTCGAGTCGATCGAGGAGCCGTACGTCGCGGTCACGATGCTGGCGCCGGCGGAGTACATCGGCACGCTCATGGACCTCGCGCAGTCGCGCCGCGGCGAGATGAAGAAGATGGAGTACCTCTCCGAGGACCGGGTCGAGCTCGTCTACGACATCCCGTTGGCCGAGATCGTGCTCGACTTCTTCGACCAGCTGAAGTCCCGCACCCGCGGGTACGCCAGCCTCGACTACGACCCCGCCGGCTATCGGCGCTCCGAGCTCGCGAAGGTCGATGTCCTGCTCAACAGCGTCCCCGTCGACGCGTTCTCTGCCGTCGTGCACCGCGACAAGGCCTACGAGTACGGGCGGCGCATGACGGAGAAGCTGCGTGAGCTCATTCCGCGCCAGCTGTTCGACGTGCCCATCCAGGCGGCCATCGGGGGGCGCATCATCGCCCGCGAGACGGTCAAGGCCCGGCGCAAGGACGTGATCGCCAAGTGCTACGGCGGCGACGTCACGCGCAAACGGAAGCTGCTCGAACAGCAGAAGGCGGGCAAGCGGCGGATGAAGCAGATCGGACGCGTGGAGGTCCCACAGGAGGCGTTCGTCGCCGCGTTGCGACTGGGGGACTGACCCGTCTGGTCGCACTTGCTTGCGCAAGTGCTCCAAGCCAGCCATCGTCTCGATCCGGGGCCGGGGAAACCCCGGCCTCTGCCGGAAGTGCCCCTTTCACCGTCACTTGTGCAGGATCTAGGGGTCGCGTGGCAGCCCGAGGACGCGCTCGCCGATGATGTTGCGCTGGACCTCGGACGTGCCGCCGCCGATCGTCAGCGCCCGCGAGTACAAGAACCCCTCCGACCACGTCGAGTCTTCGGCGCCGAACGGGCCCCGGTCGAGCAGCATGCCGGCGGTTCCCGCGAGCTCGACGGCGAGCGCCATCACGTGCTGGCCGTGCTCGTCGGCGAGTGCTTTACGCACCGAAGTCTCCGGTCCCGGCTCCAGCCCGCGCACCATCGCCGACACGGTCCGCAGGCGGATCAGGCGCAGGACCTCGGACTCGATATAGAGGGCGGCAAGCTTCTGGCGGACACGGGGATCGGCTTCGCCGCCGTGGGCGCGCACGATGTCGAGCAGCGTGTCTGCCGTCGGGCCCCGGCCCCAGAGAGCGCCTTCCCCCGAGAGCGACACCCGCTCGTTGCCGAGCGTCACCTTCGCCAGGCGCCAGCCGTCATTCTCTTCGCCGACGATCTCGTCGGCCGGGATGCGGACGCCGTCGAGGAACACTTCGTTGAACATCGTGGTGCCGTCCATCTGCTTGATCGGCCGCACCGTGATGCCAGGCGTGCGCATGTCAACGACGAAGTACGAGATCCCGCGGTGTTGCTCGGCCGTTGTGTCGGTGCGGGCGAGCAGGATCCCGTACTGAGCGACGTGGGCGAGCGTCGTCCAGACCTTCTGGCCGTTCACGACGTACTCGTCGCCGTCGCGCTCGGCGCGGGTCGTCAGCGACGCGAGGTCGCTGCCGGCGCCGGGCTCGCTGAACAGCTGGCACCAGAGCTCCGCGCCGGAGAGGATCCCGGGGAGGTAGCGATCCTGCTGCTCCTGGGTGCCGGCGGCGAGGAGCGTCGGCCCGGCCCAGCCGATGCCGATCGGGTTGAGGGGGCGCGGCGCTTGGACGGCGCGGAGCTCCTCGTCGATCACGAGCTGCTGCACCGGACCGGCGTCGCGTCCGTAGGGCTTGGGCCAGTGCGGTGCGACGTATCCCGCTTCCGCCAACCGCACGTTCCAATCGGGTGGGAAGCGCCCGCCCGGCGCGTGCTCGCGGATGAATGCGCGGACTTCGTCGCGGTAGGTCTCCGCCTCTGCCGGCAGATCGAAGTCCATCGGGTGGAGGCTACCGGCGATCGCCCTTGCCCTCTCGGGCGGCTGTGGCTCATCCGCGCGTCGGCCGGGGTGCGAACTACTACGGACGCGACTCACCGGATCGGGGATGTGAAGACGGGAGAGCTGCGGCTCGCGAGCGATGCGCAGCTCGTCGTGGCGATCGGGCGCTTCCGCCACGACGCGCTGTCGGAGGTGTACCGACGCCACGCGCCCGCAGCGTTCGGGCTCGCCCGCCGCATCGTCGGCGACCCGGCGCTCGCGGAGGAAATCGTCCAGGAGGTGTTCCTCCGGCTCTGGAACCTGCCCGATCGCTTCGACGCGGCGCGGGGATCTCTCCGAACGTACCTGCTGACCCAGACGCACGGGCGCAGCGTCGACGTGATTCGGGCGGAGGCGGCTCGTCGCGCACGCGAAGAGCGCGACGCGCGCTTGACGTCCGAGAGCAGCTACGACCTCGAGCGTGAGGTCTGGGATCTGACCCAGGCGGAGCACGTCCGGGATGCGCTCGGCCGCTTGAGCGAGGGCGAGCGTCGTGCGATCGAGCTCGCGTACTTCGGCGGTCACACCTACCGCGAGGTCGCGGTCCTGCTCGGTGAGCCCGAGGGGACGGTCAAGAGCCGGATCCGGTCGGGGTTGGGCCGGCTCCGGGACGCGTTGGTCGACAGCGGGATCGCAGGACCGTGGCGCGAGAGCTGAGTCGCCGTGAGCTCGACGAGCTGCTGGGCGCGTACGCGCTCGATGCGGTCGATGACGACGAGCGCGAGCAGGTCGAGGCGTACCTCGACCGCACCCCCGAGGCGCGTTCCCTCGTTGCGGAGTACCGCGAGACGGCAGCGCTGCTCGCGCACAGCGGCACCGAGGCACCGCCCGGGCTGTGGGAGCGCATCGAGCAGACGCTCGAGGAGGAGCCGCCGCAGCTCGCGACGCCACTCCCGGGGGGCGTGGTCGCGTTCGAGTCGCGCCGGGCGCGGTTCCGTCGGCGGATTGCGGTGGCGGTCGGCGTCGCCGCCGCTGTCGTCGCCGTGGGCTCCCTCACGGCGAAGGTCGTGCAGCAGGACGATCGCATTGACGAGCTCAGCCGCGACGCCGAGTCCGGGTCCGTGCTCGCCGCTGCCGAGACCGCGTCACGGGACCCGCACGCCGCCCGGGTGACCCTGTCCTCGACGGACGGCGCCCTCGAGGCCCGCGCCCTGTACCTCCCCGACGGCGACGGCTTCCTCGTCGAGAACAACCTCCGGCCGCTGCCCCCCGATCGGACGTACCAGTTATGGGCGCTCCTGGGCGATCCGGGCGCCGAGCGGGCGATCTCGGCCGGGGTGCTCGGTCCGGACCCGGGGGTCACCGCCTTCCGGGTGCAGGGCCCGGTCGCCGGGCTCGCGATCACCGACGAGCAGTCGCCCGGTTCGGTCTCGCCGAGCAGCCCGGCCCTGATCCAGGGCGTCGTGAGCTGAGGGGCAGGCCCCCGACCGTCGTTGGCACTCGGTAGAATCGAGTGCTAACAGGCGAGCACCGGGCCGGTCCGCGTCGCGCGCGGGCCGGGTCCCGGGCCGTGAGATCGATGCCCGAGGGCACCGACCGGACCGATGGAATCGATGGGGTCGATGGAATCGATGGATCCGACGGATCTGGACGAACGCAAGGCCGCGATCCTGCGCGCCGTGGTCGAGGAGTACGTCGAGACGGCGGAGCCGGTCGGGTCCCAGCGGGTCGCCCGCTCGCGCAAGCTCGGAGTGTCGAGCGCGACCGTGCGCAACGACATGACCGTGCTCGAGCGGGAGGGGTACATCACGCAGCCGTACACCTCGGCCGGACGTATCCCGACCGATCTGGGCTACCGCTACTTCGTCGACCACTTCACCAGGGAAGGGGCGTTGCGCGTCGCCCACAAGCGGGCGGTGGCGGAGTTCTTCGAGTCCGCGCACCGCGCGCTGGAGGACCTGCTGCACGAGACCAGCCAGCTGCTGTCCCGCGTCACCGACCACACCGCGATGGTGGTCGGCCCGCAGCCCGAGGTCGCCCAGGTCCGGGGCGTCCAGCTGGTGACGCTGCACCCGGGCGTCGTGCTCGCGGTGGCGGTGCTGTCGAACGGGGCCGTCGAGAAGTACACGCTGGAGCTGCCCGACCAACCCGACGAGGCGCAGGTCGCGTCGGCGGCCGCCGCGCTCGAGGGGCAATGGAACGGATGCGCGTTCAACGAGCTTCCCGAACCCCGACCCAGCGGCGACGACGGCATCGACCGGCTCGCACGCGCGGTCCGCGGCGCGTTCGGCGAGCTCGTCGTGGCGCGCCCGGTGGAGATGTTGTACGTAGGCGGCACGAGCCGCCTCGCCGCCGAGCACGAATCGTTCGCGACGGCCGAGAGCGCGGCGCATCTGCTCGAGCTGCTCGAGCACCAAGTTGTGGTCGTCTCGCTCGTGCGCAACTTGTTGGACCAGGGTGTCAATGTCAGCATCGGTTCCGAGAACGAGATCGAGGAGCTCCGCGACTGTGCGATCGTGCTCGCGCCGTACCAGGTCGAAGGTGAGTTCGCGGGCACCGTTGGCGTGCTCGGGCCCACCCGCATGGACTACCGCCGGACGATCGGCGCCGTCGCCGCTGTGTCACAGCAGCTCGGCCGCCTGCTGACACGGGTGGACTGACTGTGCCTCGTAGCTACTACGAGGTCCTCGGCGTGTCGCAGCAGGCGACCGAGGCTGACATCAAGCGCGCGTACCGCGCGCTCGCGCGCCGGTACCACCCGGACTCGCATCCCGATGACCCCGACGCCGAGGCCCAGTTCAAAGAGGTCACGATCGCGTACGAGACCTTGCGCGATCCCGAGCGGCGCCGCCGGTACGACGTCTTCGGATCAGACGGCGCGCCCGGTACCAGGCCCGGCCCCGGGCAGGCGGGCGACGCCTTCGGGCTCGGGGACCTGTTCGACGCCTTCTTCAACGGCGACGCCTTCGGCGGCCGGCGGGGGCCGGCGGGACCGCCCCGGGGCTTCGACGCCGAGGTCGCGATGGAGCTGACCCTCCGAGAAGCCGCCTTCGGCGCCGTCCACCCGGTGGAGGTCCGGCTGCCTGTCACCTGCGAGCGCTGCGACGGATCCGGGTGCGAGCCCGGCACGCACCCGTCCCGCTGCGACATGTGCGGGGGAACGGGCGAGGTACGCCAGGTGCGGCGCTCGATCCTCGGCCAGATGGTCACGGCGTCGCCATGCCCCGCCTGCGACGCGACCGGGAGCCGCATCCTCTCGCCGTGCCGGGACTGCCGGGGGGAGGGGCGCGTGCAAGCGCTCCGGCGCATCGACGTCGAGGTCCCCGCCGGGGTCGACAGCGGCCAGCGGCTTCGACTGCCCGACCGAGGTCCGGCCGCGCCGCGCGGCGGCATCGCCGGCGACCTGTACGTCACGATCGCGGTCGCGCCGCACCCCGAGTTCGAGCGCGAGGGCAACGACCTCGTGCACGTGCGCAAAGTCTCGTTCACGCAAGCCGCGCTCGGCGCCGGCTTCACGATCGAGACGCTCGAAGGCGACGAGGAGGAGATCCTCGTCCCGCCCGGCGCGCAGCCGGGCCAGGTGCTGCGGCTCAAAGGCAAAGGCGTGCCGTCGCTGCACGGTCGCCGGCGCGGCGACCTGCTCGTGCGCCTCGACGTCGAAGTGCCGGCGAGGTTGCGCCCCGAGGAGGAAGAGCTGCTCCGTCAGCTCGCCGAGCTGCGTGGCGAGGAAGTCGCGCCGCCCGATCGCGGGTTCTTCGACCGGGTGCGCTCCGCCTTCCAGTAGTGACGCGATTCGCGGCCCTATACCCGGCGACCGCGCACACGTTCCTGCCCGCGCTCGACGACGACGTCACGCTCGACGACGAGGCCGGGCATCACCTGAGCCGAGTCCGGCGCGTCCGCGCGGGCGAGGCGGTCACCGCCGCCGACGGTGACGGGCGCTGGCGCCCGTATGCCGTCAGAGGCGTCCGACCCGGCGCGGTCGAGCTCCACGCGCAGGGAGCGCCCGTGGTCGAGCCGCAGCTCGAGCCGCGCCTGGTCGTCGCGTTCGCGCTCACGAAGGGGACGAAGCCCGACCTCGCCGTGCAGAAGCTCACCGAGCTCGGCGTCGACGGTGTAACGCTGCTGTCGACGCGTCGTTCTATTCCCCGTTGGAGTGGAAGCCGCGCCCACGCAGCCCTCGCCCGCCTGCGCCGGATCGCGCGCGAGGCCGCGGCCCAGTGCCGTCGGGCCCGGTTGCCCGAGATCGACGGGGTGTTGCCGGTGACGGAGCTGCGCGGCCGCTCCGGGCTCGTCGTCGCCGATCCCGCCGGCGAGGAGCTCGCTCGCCTGCCGGCGCCGCCCGGTGGCGAGTGGGTGCTCGTCATCGGCCCCGAGGGCGGGTTCGATCCCGACGAGGTGGCGGCGATGACGTCGCCTGCCGAAGATCGCCACGGGCCCGTCCGGCTGCGGCTCAGACCCCACGTCCTGCGGGCGGAGACGGCCGCGATCGCCGGTGCCGCAGTGCTGGCCACGCGACGCGCACCACCGGTGGGCCAATGAGCCTGTTGCCCACGCTGCGTGGTACTTCGGCCACACATGGTTACACGCAGCGTGACAATGGCAGCGGAGAGTGGTAACTTCTGGCAGAGAAGCTCGATTGGTGCGGAACGAGAGGGGCGAGGGGCGCGTATGACACTCAGCGGGGCAGTCGTCGGCGAGCGGTTGCGCTCGATCCGGCGCCAGAAGGGACTGTCGCTGCATGACGTCGAGGCGCGTTCGGGCATGGAGTTCAAGGCTTCCGTGCTCGGTGCGTACGAGCGGGGCGAGCGGGCGATCTCCGTGCCCCGCCTCCTGAGGTTGGCCGAGATCTACCAGGTCCCGGGGGACCAACTCCTGCCACGGACCCCGGACGTCGAGGTCGACCCCACCCATCGTGACGAAACATTCGAAGAGGGCTTCACGATCGACCTCCAGCGGCTGCGCGATCTCGACGACCCAGAAGCGTCCGTGCTCGCACGCTACGCCGAGACGATCCAGCTCCAACGCCAGGACTTCAACGGCCGGCTGCTCACGATCCGGCGCGACGACCTGCGGGTCCTCGCCGCCGTGCTCGGCCGCCGCGCCGAGGACCTCTCACGGCGACTCGACGAGCTCGGCCTGCGCGCAACCTGAGCAAGGTTCTCGACGGGACGGCGCAGACGCGGGGCTACCATCGCGCCGACGTGGCATCGCCGTCGCCGACTCAGGTCAAGATCCTCGTTCCGGGCAACCATCTGATGGTGGGCCTTCTCGGTCAGCGGGACGAGCTCCTGCGTCTGGTCGAAGGCTCCTTCCCGGTCGAGATCCACGTGCGCGGCAACGAGATCACCGTCACCGGCGACGCCTCCGAGGCCGAGCGCGTCGGGCGCCTGTTCGAGGAGATGGTGATCCTCCTGGAGCAGGGCCACAGCCTCGATCGCGAGGGCGTGGGACGCAGCATCGAGATGCTCAAGGCCGACCAACGCCCCACCGACGTGTTCACGACCGAGGTCCTGCGGGGCCGCAAGACCGTCCGGCCGAAGACGGCAGGCCAGAAGGAGTACGTCGACGCCGTGCGCGACCACACGGTGACGTTCTGCATCGGTCCCGCCGGGACGGGCAAGAGCTACCTCGCAGTGGCGCTGGCGGTCCAGGCGCTCCAGGCGAAGCAGATCAACCGCATCATCCTGACGCGCCCGGCGGTCGAGGCGGGCGAGCGGCTCGGCTTCCTGCCCGGGGACATCCTCGCCAAGGTCGACCCGTATCTCCGTCCGCTCTACGACGCGCTCTACGACATGCTCGACCCCGAGGTCGTCACGCGGTTGATGGACCGGGGCGTCATCGAGGTCGCCCCGCTCGCGTTCATGCGGGGGCGCACCCTGAACGACTCGTTCATCATCCTCGACGAAGCGCAGAACACGACGCCCGAGCAGATGAAGATGTTCCTGACCCGACTCGGGTTCGGCTCGAACATCGTCGTCACCGGTGACGTCACCCAGATCGACCTCCCCGAGGGACGCGGGCGATCCGGCCTGCTCGTCGTGCGCGACATCCTCGAAGGCATCGACGGCGTCGCTTTCGTCCAGCTCGGCTCGGCCGATGTCGTTCGCCACAAGATCGTCCAGGACATCGTCGACGCCTACGAACGCGACGAGAGCCGCCGATGAGGACCGTGTTCGGGGCCGACGAGCAGTCGGAGATGGAGGTCGACGTCCTCCGCTGGGTGCGGCTCGTCCGCATGGTGCTCGACCAGGAGCGCGTCCCGGAGGAGTCCGAGATGTCGGTGATCTTCGTGGACGAGCAGACGATGTCGGACCTCCACGAGCGCTTCCTCGGCGGTAGCGGGCCGACCGACGTGCTGGCGTTCCCGATGGACGACGACGTCGCTCCGGGAGGCCGCCAGCCCGACCAGGGAGGACGCGGGCCGGGCTCGCCGGCGGAGGCGGCCGACCCGCCCACCGTGATCGGCGATGTCGTGGTGTGCCCGCAGGTGGCCAGGCGCCAGACGGACGGGCGAGGATCGCTCGACGACGAGGTGGCGCTGCTCGTCGTCCACGGTGTACTGCATCTGCTGAACTACGACCATGCCGAGGACCAGGAGTCCGAGGCGATGAGAAAGCGGGAGCGTGAGCTGTTGGCACGCTTTCGGGAGCTCGAGCAGGAAGAGGGACGGTGAGCGCGGGTCCAGATACCGGCGTGACGTGACCGGAGCGGACTGGCTACTCCTCGCGGCGATCGGGGTGCTGTTCCTGGTCTCCGGAGTGCTCGCCATGGCCGAGACCGCCTTCACGCGCATGAGCCGCGTCCGTGCGCTGGCGCTCGAGGAGGAAGGTCGCAGCGGGGCGACCCGATTGGCTCGGCTGCTCGAACGGCCGGAGCGGACGCTCAACTCGCTGCTGCTCGTGATCCTGGTCTGCCAGCTCGTGTCCGCCAACCTCACGGGTGTCCTGCTCGAGCAGCACTTCGGCACGCTCGGCTTCGTGCTCGGGATCGTGGTCGAGATCGCGGTCTTCTTCGTGTTCTTCGAGGTCGTGCCGAAGACCTTCGCGATCCAGCACACCGATCGGGCTGTCCTCTTCGTGTCGCCGGTGCTCGCGTTCTTGACGAACTTTCCGCCGCTGCGGGTTCTCTCACGCGGCCTGATCGGTCTCGCCAATGTCGTGCTGCCCGGACGCGGCCTCAAGGAAGGCCCGTTCGTCAGCGAGGAGGAGATCCGCCAGATGGCGGACGTCGCCGCCGACGAGGAGGCGATCGAGCGCGACGAGCGCAAACTGATCCACTCGATCTTCGAGTTCGGCGACATGGTCGTCCGCGAAGCGATGACCCCGCGCACCGACATGGTGTCGATCTCGGCCGACGCCACCATCGAGGAGGGCATCACGGCGGCGATCGAGGGTGGGTACTCGCGGATCCCTGCCTACGAGGAGTCGACGGACAACATCATCGGGCTCGTCTTCCTCAAGGACCTCGTCGCGCTCGCCCGCGCCAGCAAGAGGAACGAGCCGATCCGGACCGCGCTCCGCGAGGCGGTGTTCGTGCCGGAGCAGAAGCGGGTGGCGGAGCTGCTGCGCGAGATGCAGACCAAGCAGTTCCACATGGCGATCGTGATCGACGAGTACGGGGGGACGTCCGGTCTCGTGACCCTCGAAGACCTGCTCGAGGAGATCGTCGGCGACATCGCCGACGAGTACGACATCGAGGAGCCGAGTGTCGAGCACCTTCCCGGTGGCGCGTTGCGCGTCCCTGGCGGCACCTCCATCGACGACGTCAGCGACGAGCTCGGGATCGAGCTGCCCGACACGGAGTGGGACACCGTCGGCGGTCTCGTCTTCAACCTGCTGGGGCACGTGCCGGAAGAAGGCGAGTGCGTCCGCTTTCAAGGTCTCGAATTCCGCACCGAGCGGGTCCAGGGGCGCCGGATCGTTTCCGTGCACATCCGACCCGCTCCGAACGCCGCCGAGCCCGTCGGCGCCAAGTGACGGAGGAGTTCCGGAGCGGCTTCGTGACCCTTGTCGGCCGGCCGAACGTCGGCAAGTCGACGCTGCTCAACCAGCTCGTCGGGTCGAAGGTAGCGATCGTCTCCGACCGCCCGCAGACGACCCGCACCGCCATCCGCGGCGTGCGCACGACTCCCGGCGACCAGATCGTGTTCGTCGACACTCCCGGCATTCACAAGCCGCGGACACCCCTGGGCGAGCGGACCAACGAGCGCGCGGTCGCGACGCTCGGCGAGGTCGACGTCGTGTGCCTCCTCGTCGAGGCCGACGCGCCCATCGGCGCCGGCGACCGGTTCGTCGCCGGCCTCGTGCATCAGGTCCCGACCCCGAAACTCCTCGTCGTGAACAAGATCGACCGGGCCGGGAAGCCCGCGATCGTCGAGCACCTCGCCACGGCGGCGCGCGATCTCGGCGACTTCGACGCGTACCTGCCCATCTCGGCGCGCACCGGCGACGGGATCGCGGCGCTCCTCGGCGAGATCGAGAGCCGGCTGCCCGAGGGCCCGATGTACTACCCGGAGGGCACCGTCACCGACCAGCCTGAGACCTTCGTGGCTGCCGAGCTCGTGCGCGAGAAGCTGCTCGCGGTCGCCCGCGACGAGCTCCCGCACTCCATCTCGGTGTCGGTGGAGGAGCTGGATGACATCCCGGACGCCGACGCCGACACCGACGACCCGGATGCGATCCTGCGGCTGCGCGCCGACATCAGTGTCGAGCGCGACTCGCAGAAGGGCATCGTCATCGGGCGGGGCGGACGCGTCCTGAAGGACGCCGGCACCGCGGCCCGCCAGGAGCTCGAGGCGCTCCTCGGTGTGCGCGTCTATCTCGAGACGCGTGTGCGGGTCGAACGCGACTGGCAGCGCCGCGCCCACGCCCTCGACCGCCTCGGCTACTGAAACCGCTGGTCACAGCGCTTGTCCGAGTTGCTCCCACGCTGAACGCCGGGGATAGGCTCCGATTTTGACGTCCCCCGGCCGCGAGGCCCCCGAGCACGAGGCGCCCGAGCAATTACCGGACACGTGATCGGAAGTGGAGGATGAGGCGCTTCACGTCGCGACGAAGGCGATGGGTGGGCCCGGCGGTCGTCCTCGGCCTGTCGTCGTTGCTCCTCGCGGCCTGCTCCGCCGAGGACAACGGGCAGAACTCGTTGAAGCCCGAGGGTCCTCAGGCCGAGAAGATCGACCGACTCTTCATCCCGGTCTTCTGGATCTCGGTCGTGGTCGGGGTGCTCGTCCTCACGGCAGTCGTGGTGTTCGCGCTGCGCTTCCGGTACCGGAGGGGCAAGAACGAGAACCCGAAGCAGATCCACGGCAGCACCCCGCTCGAGATCGGCTGGACGATCGTCCCTGCGCTCATCCTCGCCGTGGTTGCGGTCCCGACGATCATCACGATCTTCGAGCTGAACGAGAAGCCGGCCGGTGCCGACGTCGTCGACGTCACCGTCGTCGGCAAACAGTGGTGGTGGGAGTTCAAGTACCCCGAGCAGAACGTCGTGACCGCCAACGAGCTCGTCATCCCCGCGGGCCGGCCGGTGAAGGTCGACCTCACCGCATGCGACGAGTCGCTGCCGAACAAGTGCAACGTGATCCACAGCTTCTGGGTCCCCGAGCTGAACGGGAAGCGGGACGTCGTCCCGGGGCGGAAGAACTTCACGACCATCGAGGCGGACAAGCCCGGGACCTACCTCGGCCAGTGCGCCGAGTACTGCGGGCTGTCGCACGCGAACATGCGGTTCCGCGTGATCGCGAAGGAACCGCGCGAGTTCGACCGGTGGATCGCCGAACAGCAGCAAGGCCCGGCGGTGCCATTCCAGGTCGGCACGGGCGCGCAGACGCAGCCCGCCGGGCCCACCCAGGAGCTCATGAGCACGAAGTTCCAGTGCACGAACTGCCACTCCATCGGCGATTCGAAGGTGAGCAGTTACGGGCCGAACCTCACGCACCTCGCGAGCCGGACCACGTTCGCGAGCGGCTACTACGAGCTGACGCGCGACAAGCTCGTCCAGTGGGTGCACAACGCGCCGGGCCTGATCCCGATGCAGTCGGAGCACTGCCGGGACCCGGGGGAGCCCGCGGCCGGGAAGTGCGTGGGCATGCCGTCGTTCAGCCGCAATACTCCGTCCGGGCAGCCGACGATGACGCAACAGGAGGCAGAGCAGATCGCCGACTACCTCCTCCAGCTGACGTGAACGACGCGGGAGAGCCCCGATGACGACCGTCTCCGACACGGTCCAGGCGCCGGCGCGCCGCCTGCGCGTCCTGCGACGCCCGCAGGCGACGACCGGTTTCTGGAGCTGGTTCACGACGATCGATCACAAGAAGATCGGCATCATGTACGGCACCACCGCGCTGTCCTTCCTCGTCATCGGCGGCGTCGAAGCGCTGCTGCTGCGGCTCCAGCTGGCGGGGCCGAACGGCACCCTGTTGACCGCGGCGCAGTACAACGAGCTGTTCACGATGCACGGCACCACGATGGTGTTCCTGATGGGGATGCCGCTGGCGGTCGCGTTCGGCAACTACCTGATCCCGCTCCAGATCGGCGCCCGCGACGTCGCCTTCCCGCGTCTGAACGCCTTCGGCTACTGGGGCTTCCTAATGGGCGGGCTGTTCATCTACTCGAGCTTCTTCATCGGTGGCAGCGCACCGAACGGCGGCTGGTTCGGCTACACGCCGCTCACGAGCACCCCGATCGGTCGCGGTTTCCTTCCCGGGCACGGCCCCGATTTCTGGGCTGTCGGTCTCATCATCCTCGGGATCGCGTCGACGACGTCAGCGATCAACTTCATCGTCACGATCCTCAACCTGCGCGCGCCCGGCTTGACGTTCATGCGCATGCCGGTGTTCACGTGGATGATGACTGTGACTGCGTTCCTCACGCTGTTCGCGATGCCGATCATCACCGCCGCGCTGATCATGGTGTATTTCGACCGCAACTTCGGGACGAACTTCTTCCAGCCCGCGAACGGCGGTGATCCGCTGCTCTATCAGCACCTCTTCTGGCTGTTCGGTCATCCCGAGGTGTACATCCTCATCCTCCCCGGCATGGGCATCGTCTCCGAGGTGCTGCCGGTGTTCTCGCGCAAGCCGCTGTTCGGCTACCCGGTCGTCGTGTTCTCGGGCATCGCGATCGGATTCATCGGGTGGGGTGTGTGGGTGCACCACATGTTCGCGACCGGGCTCGGGCCCGTCGCGATCTCCGCTTTCGCGCTCTCGACGATGATCATCGCCGTTCCCACCGGGGTGAAGATCTTCAACTGGCTCGCCACCGTGTGGCGCGGGGCCGTGAAGCTCAAGACCCCGATGTTGTTCGCGCTCGGGTTCATCGCGATGTTCACGCTCGGCGGCCTCTCGGGCGTATTGCACTCCGTCGTCCCCGCCGACACGCAGCAGACCGACACGTACTTCGTGGTCGCGCACTTCCACTACGTGCTCTTCGGCGGGCTCGTGTTCGGGCTTTTCGCCGGCTTCTACTACTGGTTCCCGAAGCTCTACGGCCGGTTCCTCGACGAGCGGCTCGGCAAGGTCAACTTCTGGACCATGCTCATCGGGTTCAACCTCACGTTCTTCCCAATGCACTTCCTGGGCCTGCTCGGGATGCCCCGCCGCACGTACCGCTACGACACCGGGTTGGGCTGGGACTTCCTCAACCAGCTCGAGACCATCGGCTCCTTCATCATCGCCTTCTCGGTCCTCGTCTTCATCGTGAACGTGATGGTGAGCCGTCGCCGCGGGCAGGTGTCGGGCGACGACCCGTGGGACGCGCGGACGCTGGAATGGACGACCCCGTCGCCGCCGCCCATGTACAACTTCGCCGAGATCCCGCAGGTCGAGGCGCGCGACGACTTCTGGCACCGCAAGTACACGGAGGACGAGACCGGCCACGCGGTGCGCATCCCGAGCGGCGCCGCGGTGGCGGTCGAGGAACGTCCCGCCGGTGGTGACGGGGGCGACGAGCACGGTGGCGAAGAGCACGGAGACGGGCACGGGATCCACATGCCGTCGCCGTCGTACTTCCCGTTCATCCTCGCCCTCGGGTTGCCGATCCTCGGGTACGCGGCGGTGTTCCAGGCGCTGTGGCTGGTCCCGATCGGTGCGTTGGTCGTGCTGTTCGGGATGTACGCGTGGGGCATCGAACCCCAGACGGAGCCGTGACGATGGATCAGGTCGCAGTCCCGTCCCGGCACGACGTCGTCGAGTCCGGCCACGAGGCCCACGACACCGCCACCGGCGTCAGCAACACGAAGCTCGCCATGTGGCTCTTCCTGTCCTCGGACTGCCTGTTCTTCGGCGCGTTCATCTCCGCCTACCTCTTCTACCGGGGTCGGCCCCAGCCGGGTCCGCATCCAGCCGACGTCTACAACATCCCGTTCACGTCGGTGACGTCGTTCATCCTGCTCATGAGCAGCCTCACCATGGTCCTGGCGCTGGCCGCGATCATGCGCGGCGACTACCGCCGGTTGCGTGTGTGGCTGCTTGCCACCGCGTTGTTCGGGGCGACGTTCATCGGCGGCCAGGTGTTCGAGTTCACGGAGTTCTACCGACAGGGGCTCTCACTCGACAAGAACCTGTTCGGATCGACCTTCTTCGTGCTCACCGGTCTGCACGGCGCCCACGTGACGGCCGGCATCATCTGGCTCGTGTCGCTCTGGGGGCTCGCGGTGCAGGGCCGCCTCACGAGCCGCGATTCGGAGCGGGTCGAGATCGCCGGGCTGTACTGGCACTTCGTGGACGTCGTCTGGATCGTCATCTTCACGGTCGTCTATCTCATTCCCAAGTAGGAGCTGAAGAGACTGATCGTCATGGCAGACGAAGCCGCCAACCCCGCCGGCACCGCGACCGAGACCGAGCCGCGAGAGGCTCCGGCCGACGAGCAGACCGGCACCGCGCTCGAACCGGCCGACACCGCGCCGCCCGCCGTCGCCGAGCCGCAGCTTCCGATGCTGCCGGGCGAGGTCCGGCCGCACCCGACGCCACAGCGGTACGTGATGATCGCGGCGATCCTCGTCGTCGCGACCGCGGCCGAGGTCGGCCTGTACTACCTCGAAGGTGAGGTCGCCGACGGGCTGATCATCGTCTTCCTGCTGATGTTCGCGGTGATCAAGTTCGCGCTCGTGGCCTCGTGGTACATGCACCTGCGGACCGACAAGCCGATCTTCCGCCGCTTCTTCGTGCTCGGGATCGTGGCCGCGATCACGTTGTACCTGATCGTGCTGACGACGTTGCACGTCTTCAGCCCCAGCTGATGATGGAACTCGCCGTCGCGTACCCGAGCTGGCACCCCCACGTCGACGTGTGGTTGCTCGTGGCCGCGCTGGCGGCGGCGTACGCGGTGGCCGTCGTACGTGTCGGCCCGCGGTACGCGGCGCCCGGGCGTCCGCCGGTCACGCGGCTGCAGGTGGTGTGCTTCGCGCTCGGCGTCGTCGCGATCTGGGTCGCGGCCGACTGGCCGATCCACGACATCGCCGAGCGGTACAACTACAGCATCCACATGGTCCAGCACCTCGTGCTGTCCATGGTCGCGGCGCCGCTCCTCCTGCTCGGTACGCCGGCATGGATGTTGCGCGTCATCCTCCGGCCCCCATCGCTCCTGTTCCGCGCCGTGCGCTTCTTCGCCCGGTTCCTTCCCGCCCTGATCGTCTTCAACCTCGTGCTCGTGCTGACGCACTGGCCGGCGCTCGTCGACTTCAGCCTCCGCAGCGAGCTCGCGCACTTCCTCATCCACGCATTGATCTTCGTCACCGCGCTCGCCGTCTGGATGCCCGTCGTCAGCCCGTTGCCCGAGATCCCGCGGCTGTCGCCGCTACCCCGGATGCTCTTCCTGTTCGCGCAGTCGATCGTGCCGACAATCCCGGCATCCTTCCTGACGTTCGGGAGCTCGCCGCTCTACCGGTTCTACGAGGGCGTGCCGCACCTCTGGGGGCTGTCGACGATCGACGACCAGCGATTGGCCGGCCTGATCATGAAGATCGGCGGCGGGCTCCTGTTGTGGCTGGTGATCGCGGTGATCTTCTTCCGCTGGGCGGGGGAGGAGGACCGACGCATCGCGGCGCGCCGGCGGTGGCAGGATCTGGACCGCGAGCTCTCCCGGACTGGTACCACGACCACATGACCGACAACGTCCAGACGGACGAGACCGAACAGACCGACCAGGCCGACGAGAGCGACGCGCCCGCCGGCGACGCGCCGGCCGCCGACGAGCAAGAGGAGAACGGCGAGCAAGCGGGGGAAGGCGAAGAGCTCGAGGCGCAGCCGCCGTTCGAAGCCGCCGAAGGCGAGTCGCCGGCGGCCCTCGAGGCCGGTCCGCCGCCGGTCGATCCCGTACGCGACCGTCTCCTGCTCCCGATCGCGCTGCCACTGCTGTCGATGCTCGCGGTGTTCCTGTATGTCGTGAACCTGTCGCGGGTCTTCCTCGCCAGCGGCGAGAACGTCTCCGTGTTGGTGGGCACGATCGTGACCGTTGGGATCCTGACCGGCGGCGCCGCCATCTCGGCCAGCCCCCGGCTGCGCTCGTCGACGCTCGTGATGGCGCTCGCGGGCTTCATGGTGCTCATCCTGTCGGCCGGTCTGCTCTCGCTCGGCCCCAGTGAGGAGACCGAGACCGGTGGCGGCGGGTTCAAGCAGCCCAGCGGGCCGGCGGTCGCCACGCTGGAGGTCGATGCGCTGCCGTCGCTGAGCTTCCAGGCCACCGAGTTCAGCACTCCGGCCGGCATCACCCAGATCAACTACAACGACCTGGGTGGAACGCACACGCTCCTGTTCACGGACCCGAAGTTGAGCGGGTTCCAGCTCGCCGTCCCGCAAGGCCCGAAGACCGGCAAGGTCGACCTCAAGCCGGGCACGTACACGATCTACTGCAGCATCCCGGGTCACCGTGCCGCCGGGATGCAGGCGACCGTGAACGTGGGCGCGGCGGCCGCGCCCGAGGGTGGCGCACCCGGCGCCCCGCCGAGCTCATGAGCGCACGTCGTTCGCTCCGGCTGCTCAC
Organism: Acidimicrobiia bacterium; assembly: GCA_036005605.1. Classification (GTDB taxonomy): domain Bacteria; phylum Actinomycetota; class Acidimicrobiia; order IMCC26256; family JACDBD01; genus JALZAA01. The sequence continues at coordinate 4,762 of DASYQJ010000042.1, read as the reverse complement.
GATCGCGATCGCCACCGCGGCGGTCGTTGTCGCGTGCGGGGGCGGGGGCGGCGGCTCGAGCTACAAGCAGCCGAAAGGCCCGGCGCAGAAGACACTCGACATCAAGGGCGGCAACTTCTTCTTCGACCCCAAGAACTCCGATGCGCCGGCGGGGGTCGACGCGATCAAGTTGGAGAGCGAGGGTGGGCAGCACACGCTGGTGTTCGACGGCGGGAAGGTGCCGGGCTTCAAGCTCGAAGCCAGCAGCGGCAGGTCCGACGAGCTCAAGGTCAACCTGAAGCCCGGGAAGTACACGATCTACTGCGACATCCCCGGCCACCGTGAGGCGGGCATGGAGGGCACGATCACGGTCACGTGACTCACGAGCGCGGCTGCTTCGGCACCGGCGCCGTGTCCGGCACGACGACCTGCAGCTCGCCCGGGACCGCCTCCAGCCGCGCCGGCAACGGCCCGATGCGCTCGCCCGCTCCGTACAGCTCGATCGACGGGGACGCGCCGAGCGACGCGAGCTCGACGACCTTCCCTCGGTGCATGTCGACGGCTGGGTGCGACACGTGCGTGCCGCGGAAGACGCGCGGGAACGAGCGCAGGAACTCGAATCGCGATACCGGCCCCACGACGCACACGTCGAGCTGCCCGTCGTCGAGCTCTGCACCGGGGGTGACCTGCATTCCGCCCGCGTAACCGCGCGTGTTGCCGATGGCGACGAGCCACGCCTCGATGTCGTGCTCCCCGCCGTCGACGGTCAGCCGAAACCGGTGCGGCCGGTACGTCGCCAGCGTGCGCAGCACCGCGAGCACGTACAGCGTCGTGCCGCTCGCCCATTGCACGCCATTCGCCCAGCGGTTGGCTTCCGAGTCGAAGCCGGCGTTCGCGACGGACGTGAACCAGCGGATGGTGGTATCGGTCTCGTCACGGCTTCCTGCCAGCTCGGCCCGGCCGAGGTCGACCGCGCCGATCTGGCCGGTCTCGAGGAGCGCGACCGAGTCGAGCCAGTGGCGGCGATCGAGGCCGAGGTGACGCGCGAAGTCGTTGCCGGCGCCGGTGGGCACGATGCCGAGCACGCCCCCGTGGTCCGCGGCCACGCCGGCCAGTGCGTTCACCGTTCCGTCCCCGCCACAGGCGGCCACGCCTCGCCCCTCGTCGAAGGCGTCCCGGGCGATCCGGATCGCGTCGTCGAGGTCCTCGGATACGCGCACGTCGACGTCGAGGTCCGTGCCGGCGAGCGCATCGACGAGCCGGGGGAGCAGCTTTCGGGTCCGGCCCCGACCCGCGGTTGGGTTCACGACCGCGGTCCAGCGCATGGCGGGCGATCGTATCGGTCGGCGGTCGAGCCGGGAGGGGTCGATGTAGGTTCGAACCGTGCCCCCCCGAAGCCTCGACCGCGGCCGGATCCCGCGCCACGTCGCCATCGTCATGGACGGCAACGGCCGGTGGGCCAAGCAGCGCGGCCTCAAGCGCACCGAGGGACACGCCGCCGGCGAGGAGGCGTTGTTCGACACCGTCGAAGGCGCCCTCGACATCGGGCTCGAGTGGATGACGGTGTACGCGTTCTCCACGGAGAACTGGCGACGACCGATCGACGAGGTGCGCTTCCTCATGAACTTCAACGAGAACCTCCTCCTCCGGCGGCGCGACGACCTCAACGAGCGCGGCGTCCGCGTGCGTTTCATCGGCCGCCGAGGTGGACGGGTGCCCGGCCGTCTGCGACGGCAGATCGCGGACGCCGAGGAGCTGACGCATCGCAATCGGCGCATGACGCTCACGTTCGCCTTCAACTACGGCGGACGAGCGGAGCTCGTCGACGCCGCCCGCGCGATCGGACGCGAGGTCGAGGCGGGCCGCCTCCACCCGGACAAGATCAGCGATCGGACACTCGCCCGCCATCTGTACGCGCCCGACATGCCCGACCCCGACCTGCTCGTGCGCACCTCGGGCGAGTTCCGGATCTCGAACTACCTGCTCTGGGAGCTCGCATACGCCGAGCTCGTGTTCACCGACGTGCTCTGGCCCGACTTCCGCCGCGACCATCTGTTCGAGGCGATCCGTGAGTTCCAGCGCCGCGAGCGCCGTTTCGGCGCCGTCGACGGGTAATCACATCTGTGTAACTAGACTGCAGCCGTGGCCCTGTACCGCGATCAAGGCGTTGTCCTGCGCACGATCAAGCTGGGCGAGGCCGACCGAATCGTCACGATCCTCGCCCAGGGTCACGGCAAGGTGCGGGCGGTCGCCAAGGGGATCCGCAAGTCGACGAGCCGGTTCGGAGCCCGGCTCGAGCCGACGAGCCACGTCGCCCTCCAGTGCTACCGAGGCCGCGAGCTCGACGTCGTCACCCAGGTCGAGACGATCGATGCGTTCCGCCAGCTCCGCGAGCACTACGGGTCGCTCACGCACGCGATCGCGATGCTCGAGGCGGTCGACCAGGTCGCCCAGGAGCGGGAGGCCAACCCGGCGCTGTACCGGATGCTCGTCGGCGCGCTGCGCACGTTGGCGGTAGCGCCGTCGCCGATGGTGGCCCCGGCGTTCTTCTGGAAGCTCCTCTCGCTCGAAGGCTTCCATCCCATCCTCGACACCTGCACCCGTTGCGGTGAGGAAGCCGAGCCCTTCTCCGCCTTCGACTTCGGGGAGGGCGGCGTGCTGTGCGGTGAATGCGCGCGTTTCGCCGGGCGCCGCGTCGATGCGGACGCGATCGCGTTGTTGCGTCGGATCCTCGGGGGCGATTTGCGCGGCGCGTTGACCGCCCCGACCGACCGGCCCGGCATCGAGGTCGAGCGGCTCGGAGTGGCCGCGCTCGAATACCACCTCGAGCGACGACTCCGGAGCGCGGCGCTACTGTGACAACGACCGGGGGCCGAGCCCAGAGCTCCCGGGAGAGAGAGGGCAGCGTGCAAACCGTCGGCAACATTCTCTGGCTCATCTTCGTGGGGATCTGGCTTGCGATCGCCTTCGTCGTCGCCGGCATCGTGATGTTCATCCTCATCATCACGATCCCGTTCGGGATCCAGGCCTTCAAGCTGGCGGGCTTCGCGCTGTGGCCGTTCGGTCGGCACGTCGAGTACGGCGCACGCGTGGCCAGCCCCCTGCACATCATCGGCAACATCATCTGGATCATCTTCGGAGGCCTGTGGCTCGCGGTTCACTGTCTCATCGGCGGAGCGATCCTCTGCATCACGATCATCGGGATCCCCTTCGGCATCCAGGCGTTCAAGATGATCCCGATCGTGCTGATGCCGTTCGGGGCCGACGTCGTGTCGGACCGTGCGGGGCGGGCAGCACCGGCGGTCGCCTGAGCGGTTTCCCGCTCGGGGTTCCGGGGGTCGCCCCGGTACGATCCGTCGGATGGCCAAGCCGGACCTCATGGAGCGCGTGGTCAACCTGTGCAAGCGGCGCGGCCTCGTCTTCCCGTCCAGTGAGATCTACGGCGGCTTCCGGTCGACCTGGGATTACGGGCCCCTCGGCGTCCTCCTGAAGCGCAACGTCAAGGACGCCTGGTGGCGGTCGATGGTCCAACTGCGGGACGACGTCGTGGGCCTCGACGCCGCCGTCCTCATGCATCCCCGGGTGTGGGAGGCGAGCGGCCACGTCCAGGCGTTCAGCGACCCGCTCGTCGACTGCCGGAACTGCAAGGAGCGCTTCCGGGCGGATCACCTCCCCGAGTCGGGTGCCTGCCCCAACTGCGGCGCCAAGGGCTCGTTCACCGAGGCTCGTCAGTTCCACCTCATGTTCAAGACGCACGTGGGGCCGATCGAGGACGACGCCTCGATCGCGTACCTGCGCCCCGAGACCGCCCAGGGGATCTTCGTCAACTTCCTCAACGTGCAGACGACGACGCGCAAGAAGCCGCCGTTCGGCATCGCCCAGATCGGGAAGGCGTTCCGCAACGAGATCACGCCGGGGAACTTCATCTTCCGCACCCGCGAGTTCGAGATGATGGAGTTGGAGTACTTCGTGCCGCCCGAGGACGGACCCCGGTGGTACGAGTACTGGTGTCAGGAGCGGCTGCGCTGGTTCGTCGACCTCGGCATCGCCGAGGATCAACTCCGCCTCCGGCCCCACGATCCGGACGAGCTGTCCCACTACTCCGCGGGGACGTCGGACGTCGAGTTCTCGTTTCCGTGGGGCTGGGGTGAGCTCGAGGGAATCGCGAACCGGACGGACTACGACCTTCGCCGTCATTCGGAGTACTCGGGGCAGGACCTGAGCTACTACGACCAGGACGCCGATCGGCGCTATCTCCCGCACGTGATCGAGCCTTCTCTCGGCGCCGACCGTTGCATGCTCGCCTTCCTGCTTGCCGCGTACCACGAGGAGGAGGTGCGCGGCGAGAAGCGAACGCTGCTGCGTCTCGACCCGCGCCTCGCGCCGAATGCGGTCGCGGTGCTGCCCTTGTCACGGAACGAACGGCTGAACCCGGTCGCGCGCGAGGTTGCCGACCTGCTGCGGCCCCGGTTCATGATCGACGTCGACGACGCCGGCTCCATCGGCCGGCGCTACCGCCGTCAGGACGAGGTCGGGACGCCGCTGTGCGTGACGGTCGACTTCGACACCCTCGACGATCGGGCCGTGACGGTGCGCGACCGTGATTCGATGAACCAGGACCGGCTCCCGATCGACAAGCTGGTCCAGCACCTCGAGGAGCAGCTTTCCCCATGAGTGAGAGCCACTACGAGCTCCTCGGCGTCGAGCCCGACGCGTCGAAGGACGAGATCCGATCCGCCTACCGGGAGCGCCTCGAGCAGCTCCGGGGCAAGGTCGAGAAGGG
>DASYQJ010000041.1:0-25719 GCA_036005605.1 Acidimicrobiia bacterium | reverse complement strand
ACGAACGTGCCGGTTGCATCCAGCCACGCGGGCGCCTCGCGCGCGAGCTCCTCGATGGACTCCATGCCGGTCGCGCCGCTCACTAACGCGTCCCGCGGCTCGTGCTGCAACTCCGCGGGTAGCTCGGCGAGCTCCGACTCGGCCACGTACGGCGGGTTCGAGACGACGAGCCGAAGACGCCCGCGCAATGTTTCTGGAAGCGCGTCGAACCACGAGCCGCGAGCGAGACGGACGCGTGTCGACGGCAGGCCCGTGCCGGCCAGGTTGGCGCGCGCGACTGCGAGGGCGTCGTCGCTCACGTCGGTGCCCCACACCTCGGCGTCGGGAAGCTCGCTCGCGAGCGCGAGTGCCAGCGCTCCGGACCCGGTTCCGAGATCGGCGACCGAGTACGTGGTGGCCGCGCCCGACCACGGGTCGGAGCGTCCCCGCCGCGCGCCGAGCCGGACGGCTTCGTCGATGGCGACCTGCGCCGTGACCTCGCTCTCAGGACGCGGGATCAGCACGCGCCGGTCGACGAGCAGATCCAGGCCGCGAAACAGCCAGCCCCCGAGCACGTACTGGAGCGGCTCGCCAGCCACGCGCCGCCCGACCAGCTCGGTCAGGTGGTCGGCGGACCGGCTCGGGGCCGGCTCGTCCTCGGCGGTGACCAGCTCGGCGGCGTCGAAGCCGGAGACGTGCTCCACCATCCAGCGCGCTTCACTCGCCGCGCTCTCGATCCCGGCCGCGGCCAGCGACCGCTCGGACTCGACGCGCAGGTCACGCCAGCTCGGCACGGATCAGGCGGAGGCCGAGGCGAGCTGCTCGGCGCGCTCGGCCGCGATCAGCCCGTCGACGATCCCGTCGAGCTGGCCCGCGAGCACCTGGTCGAGCGCGTGAAGGGTGAGGCCGATCCGATGATCGGTCACCCGCTTCTCCTTGAAGTTGTAGGTGCGAATCTTCTCGGAGCGGCCGCCGCTCTTCACCTGGTCGCGACGGGTGGACGACAGCTCCTCGGCTTGCCGCTCGCGCTCGGCCTGGAGAAGACGAGAGCGGAGGATGCGCAGCGCCTTCTCCTTGTTCTGGAGCTGGCTCTTCTCGTCCTGGCAGGTGACCACGAGGCCGGTGGGCAAGTGCGTGATGCGCACGGCCGAGTCCGTGGTGTTGACGGACTGGCCCCCGGGGCCGCTCGACCGGTACACGTCGACCTCGAGCTCGTTGGGGTCGATGTCGATGTCGACCGCATCAGCTTCCGGCAGCACCGCGACCGTCGCCGCGCTCGTGTGCACCCGACCCTGGCTCTCCGTAGCCGGCACGCGTTGCACACGGTGAGGGCCGGCTTCGTGCTTCAGCCGCGCCCACGCGTCTTTGCCCTTCACGACGAAGGTGATGTCGCGGTAGCCGCCCATCTCGGCCGGTTGGCTCGACAACACTTCGAGGTCCCAACCTCGCAACTCGGCGTACCGGCGGTACATCTCGAACAGGTCGCCCGCCCACAGGTTGGCCTCGTCGCCGCCCTCGGCGCCGCGGATCTCCATGATGACGTTCTTGCCGTCGTTGGGGTCCCGTGGGACGAGCAGCTCCTTGAGCGTCGCCTCGAGCTCGGCGAGGCGGCCCTCGCGTTCGGCGAGCTCGCCCTGGAGGTAGGCGCGCATCTCCGGATCGCTCTCCACCGCGAGCAGCTCGCGGGCGTCGGCGACGTCGGTGTCCGTGCGGCGGTACTCCCGATAGGCGTCGACCACCGGCTTGAGCTCGGCATGCCTGCGCCCGGCATCGCGCGCGGCCGCCTGGTCCCCGCTCGCGTAGAGCTCAGGCAGCTGCGACTCGAGCTTCTCGAGCTCGGTCTCGAGATCGTTGAGGTGTTCGAACACGCAGCCAGGCTACCGGCGTGCCTCTGCCGCGCCGCGGGTGCCTGCGTCAGCGCAGCGCGTTGGTGATGACGGAGTTGTCGCCCGCCGCGGTGTCCTCGGCGACCTGGTCGAGGAACTTGTGGAAGTCGTCGGACCCCGACCGGTCGGCGATCGCTCGCGGGATCGCGGGGAAGGCGTAATCGTCGGTCGGCAGCGGCGGGTGGTCCTCGGCCGGCTTGCGCGCCATGACCCGGTCGACGACCGGCGCCAGTCGCTGCGCCTTGTCCTTCTCGGCCTTCTCGTCGCGCTCGAGAAACTCGGGCAGCACGTCACGGCCGAAGAGCTCGAGGCTCTCCATGATGTGCTCGTGCTGGTTCTTGCCCGACTGGCTCACGAAGATGACCTGGTCGACCCCGCACTCCTCGTAACGGAGGAGGAAATCGCGCACCTGGTCGGGCGTGCCGACCGCGCCTCGCAAGCCACCGAGACCGTCCTGTACGACCTTCGCGCCCAGCCGGTCGGAGTTCGCGGCCGCCGCATGCACGGCGCTGGGATCGAAGCCCTGCTCCCCCCGCTGGTTCTGGTACTCGGCCCAGACGTCGGTGACGCCGGGCTGGTGTCGTCCGAACACGTAGTAGTGCGCGAGTGAGTACCCGAAGAAGTTCGCCCCTTCGAGGCCACGCTGCAGGGCTTCGTCCTCATCGGGGTGGCACATGAATGTCGTGACGCACGCCAGGTTCGGGTTCACCGCGTCGCCGATGGGCACACCTTCGCGTTCGAGCGTCCCGTAGTAGTCGCCGACCCAATGACGGGCATCTTCGGGATCGATGAACGCGAAGCTGAGGGCGCCGATCCCCTTCTGCGCCGCGAGGTGGATCGTGTCTCGGCGGCTGCACGCCACCCACACCGGCGGGTGCGGCTTCTGGCGCGGCTTGGGCACCACGTTGCGCGGCGGCATCGTGACGTACTTGCCGTGGACGCCGGTGAACGGCTCCTCGGTCATGCACCGCACCGCGACGCGCAGCCCCTCCTCCCACATCTCCCGCTTCTCGACGGGGTCGATGAGGAAGCCGCCGAGCTCCGCCTCCGACGACGACTCGCCCGTCCCGAAGTCGACGCGCCCGCCCGAGATCAGGTCGAGGGTGGAGATGCGCTCGGCGACGCGGGCCGGGTGGTTGAACGGCGGCGGGGTCTGGACGATGCCGTGGCCGAGACGCATCTGCTTGGTGCGCTGCGACACCGCTGCCAGGAACACCTCCGGCGCGCTGGAGTGGCTGTACTCCTCGAGGAAGTGGTGCTCGACCTCCCAGCAGGCCTGGATGCCGAGCTTGTCGGCGAGCTCGCACTGCTCCAACGCGTTCTGCAGCAGCGTGTGCTCGGAGTCCTCGTCCCACGGACGAGGCAGCTGGTGCTCGTAGAACAGCCCGAACTTCATGGTGATCCTCAGTAGGTGCTGGCGGCGACGAACGCGCCGTCGTCGGTCGGTCGGATTCTGCCGAGCTCGTGGAACTCCTCGAGGAGCGTGTCACGCTTCGGGTGAGCGTCGAGCGCGTGCTCGACTTCGCGCAGCGTCAGCGTGAGGTTCTGCTCGCGACGGGGACCGAGCGACTCGGCGAGGCCGCGGTCCCACAGCCTGCCGACGACCTCGGTGCCCGGGTACTTGCGGCCGGACTCGCCGACGAACGTGCGATCGCGCATCTCGGTGAGTGCAGTTTTCAGATACTCGACGTGAGGAGTCTCGTCCTGGCGGATGTACGACACCAGCCGCGCCGCTGCGCCTTCCCCGGCTACGAGATCGGTGTCGGAAAGCACCGTCTCGGCCCATGCGAAGGTATGGAAGGCCGAGATCTCGATCAGCAGGATGTTGATCATCCGCTGGATCAGCATCTCGAAATCGAGGTCCAGGTCGGCGAAGAGCCGGGCCTCCTCCATCTGACGGCGGATCCTCTGCGGGTCGGGCGTCGTGCTCCCGCCGCCGCCGATGCCCATGCGTTCGAGCATCCGCGCCGTCTCGTCCTCGGTGACCGGGTGGTCGAACGCGACGTCGCGCGCCGCGAACCACATCTGCTTGTGGCCGGCTTCGGCTTCGAACCCGGCTTCGTCGCGGGCGTGCGCCTCGAACAGACCTCGGTGCAGGTGCGCGAGCGCGGTCCCGGCCACGCTCTCGTCGAAGTAGTGCTGCGGATCACCGACGTTGGCGTAGCGGATCATCGCCCCGAAGCCCTCGACCGTGCCGATGCGCGTCAGCGTCGTGACGATCGGCTCGCGCACACCTGCCTTGATCAGGAACTTGGCCTGGTCGACGTTCGGGTACGTCTCGGGCCACGTGGACAACGGCACGTCGATGAGCTCGGTGCCGAATGCGGCGGCGTGATTGCGCTGCCACGCATCGATGGCCGGGACGCGGTACCGCGTCCGCGGCGAGTGGTAGGCGCCGCCGTCGTCGAAGCCGCCGTGGCAGCGGACGCCGCCGACGATCAGGGGCTCGGAGATCGTGTCGGTCGCGAGCAGGTCGTCCTCGGCCCATTCGAGTTGGAGGTTCATGCGTCGCCCCCCGTCGGTCGACGTGGCGTTGACCGGTACACGGACAAGGGTATACTCGTCAGTATACATATGGCAAGCGCCGATCCCGCCGTCGTCGATACCGCCTCTACCGGTCCTCTCCCCCGCGCCGCCCGCCAGGCGGCGATCCTGTCCGGCGCCGCCCGCGCTTTCGCCCGGGCCGGCTACGCAGCGACGTCCATGGAGGACATCGCCGCCGCGTCGGGCATCACGAAGCTCATCGTCTACCGGCACTTCGACTCGAAAGAGGAGCTGTACCGGGCGGTGCTCCAACAGGTGTTCGACCGTCTCGCCGAGGAGTTCGTGATCGGATACTCGCAGGGAGCGGGGGGCGTCGGCGCCCGCTCGCTGCTCACGGTCGCCCGCGAGGACCCGGACGGCTTCCACCTCCTCTGGCGCCACGCCGCGCGCGAGCCCCAGTTCGCCGACTACGCCCGCCAGCTCCGGGAACGGTCGGTCGACGCGTCCCGAGCGCTCCTGGCCGGGCAGGTGCAACCCGACCTGTACGAGTGGGCGGCGCACACGATCGTCGACTACCTCGTCGAGGCCGTCCTCAACTGGCTCGAGTTCGGCCAGCCGGCGCGGGACGAGGAGTTCGTGGCCCTCGCGACCGCCGGCGCCCGGGCCGGGATCCGGGCCTGGGTCTCGCGCTGACGCACCGGGCCGGACAGGGGACGGCCCCGGACCGAAGGCCCGGGGCCTGCCCTGATGGGGCCCAGCCCGCCCCAACCCGTGCAGCCACTCTGAGTGGCAGCCGCGGCGTGACCGTACGGAGCCTCGCGCGGAACGTCAACATGGGCCGGGAAAACGGCGGATCCTCATGGCTTCCGCCCCGCGCGCTGCGTGGGTGGTTGCGCGCGGCTGGTCAGGCGGTGCCGAAGGCGGGCCGGGGCACTGCGGCCCGCCTGGGCGCCCGCGCCTCGACCTCGGCCAGCTGCTCGGCGGTCATCACGGCGCGAAGGGACGCGATCGCAACCTCGAGCTGGTCGAGCGAGGGCTCGCGCGTCGTCAGTTGCTGGAGCGCCAGACCCGGGCGCATGAGCACCCGCACGAGGCGAGAGCCCATATGCCGGGCCGCGAAGCGGATGACCTCGTAGGCGAGCCCTGCGATCAGGGGGATCAGCACGACTCGCGACGCGATGAGGAGCGGCCAGTCGGGACGGCCCACAAACGCGTAGACGACGATCGTGATGACCATCACGGTCAGCAGGAAGTTCGTGCCGCACCGCACGTGCTCGGTCGTGAAGCGCTGCGCCGACTCCGGCGTCACCTCGACGCCGTTCTCGTAGGCGGCGATGGCCTTGTGCTCGGCGCCGTGGTACTCGAACACGCGCTTCACGTCTCGTAGGCGCCCGATCAGGAGCAGGTAGCCGATGAACAAGGCGAGCCGGAGCGCCCCTTCGGCGGCGTGGAGCCAGAAGCCCTCGAGCGGCACCCACCGGTTCACGCCGCGTGCGCCGAACGCGGGCAGGAGGATGAACAACCCGGTGAAGATCGTGAGCGCGACTGCGATCGTCCCGCCCATGGCGCCCTTGGAGAGGCGCTCCTCTTCGGGGACCTGCCGGTTCGCCGACCACGCCAGCGCCTTGAACCCGAGCGACAGCGACTCGGCGAGCATCATCACGCCCCGCACCAGCGGGATGCGCGCGTAACGCTCCGCCCAGCGCGGCGCGTCGTGGACCTCGAGCTCGATGTCGTCCTCGGGCGTGCGGACGGCGACGGCCCAACTGCTGGCGCCGCGCATCATCACGCCTTCCATGACGGCCTGGCCGCCCATGTAGCGGGGCTCCGGCCGTCGGGCCATCAACCCTTGGCCTTGCCGCCCTGCTTCGCGTACCGACGGTTGAACCGCTCGACCCGGCCGCCGGTATCCACGAGCTTCTGCTTGCCCGTATAGAAGGGGTGACACTCCGAGCAGAGCTCGACCCGCAGCTCGGGCACGGTCGAACGCGTCGTGAACGTGTTGCCGCACGAGCAGCGCACGGTGCACTCGACGTAATCGGGATGGATTTCGGTCTTCATGATGCTCTCAATCTAGCGCCGTCGCGAGCGACTTGGGGCAGCCGACCTGTTACGAGCCGGGCGTCGGCGCCTTGGCGATCTCGGAGAGGAACTCGTCGTTGCTCTTCGTCGTGCGGATCTTGTCGATGAGCAGTTCGAGGCCCTTGCCGTCCTCGAGCGCGTTCAGCACCCGGCGGAGCTTCCAGACCTGCTGGAGCTGGTTCCGGTCGAACAGCAGCTCCTCGTGCCGCGTGCTCGACGCCTCGACGTCGATGGACGGGTAGATACGCCGCTCGGACAGCCGGCGGTCGAGCCGCAGCTCCATGTTGCCGGTGCCCTTGAACTCCTCGAAGATCACCTCGTCCATCCGGCTCCCGGTCTCGATGAGCGCGGTGGCGACGATCGTCAGCGAGCCGCCCTCCTCGATGTTCCGGGCCGCACCGAAGAACCGCTTCGGCGGGTACAGCGCGGTGGAGTCGACACCTCCGGACAGGATGCGGCCGGACGCCGGCGCCGACAGGTTGTAGGCGCGGGCCAGGCGCGTGATTCCGTCGAGGATGATGACGACGTCCCGGCCCATCTCCACGAGGCGCTTCGCCCGCTCGATGGTGAGCTCGGCGACTTGCGTGTGCTCGTCGGACGGCCTGTCGAACGTGCTCGCGACGACCTCGCCGTTCTTGACGTGCCGGCGCATGTCGGTGACCTCTTCGGGTCGCTCGTCGACGAGAAGCACCATCAGGTGCACCTCGGGGTTGTTGCGCTCGACCGAGTACACGATCTGCTTCAGGATCGTCGTCTTCCCCGCCTTCGGCGGCGAGACGACCAGCCCGCGCTGGCCTTTCCCGATCGGTGAGACGAGGTCGACGATCCGCCCGGTGATGTTGGCGGGATCGTCCTCGAGCTCCAGCGCGAGCCTCGAGTCCGGGAACAACGGGGTGAGGTCCTCGAACTTGGGTCGCTCGCGCGCCGCTTCGGTCGGGAGGTCGTTCACCTGGTCCACCCGCAAGAGCGCCGGGTACTTCTCGTTGCTGGCCTGCGGGCGGGCGAACCCCTTCAGGAAGTCGCCCTTGCGGAGCGCGAATCGCCGCACCTGCGAGGCCGACACGTACACGTCCTTCGGGCCCGGCAGGTAGCTCGTCGCCCGCAGGAAGCCGTAGCCCTCGTCCCGCAGGTCGAGGAGGCCTTCGGTCGCGACGGGCTCACCCTGGAACTCGCGCTGCTCGCCGTCCTGCTGACGGTCGCGGCCCCGGCGCCGGCGCCGGCGCCGATTCCCTTCGCCGTACGACTGGCGCTCGTCCTCGGGCTCGATGCGCGGCTTCGTTCCACTGCCGCCTCCGTTGCCGTCACGCACCTTGGGCTTGTTCTTGCTGTCATTCGTGCTCGTGGCCGTGCTCTGCGAGGCGTCGGAGGCGCTGTCGGCCTCGCCACTGCCTTCGCCGGCCGAGGACGATGCCGTCCGCGACACGGGCCGGGGCTGATCGCTCGCGTCGTCACTCGCGCCGGCGGAGGCGATCTCTTCCTCCTCGGCCGCGAGCTCGGCGATCGGGTCGTCGGCCTCGGACGCGCGACGCGACCGGACCCGCTTCGGGCGATTGCCGCCGTCGGAGGCGTCACCGCCGTCGACGGCGCCGAGGATGGCGTCGATCAGGTCGGCCTTCTTCATGCGGGTCGCGGCGTTGACGCCCATCGCACCCGCGATCTGGTGGAGCTCCTCGCGGTCCTTGGTGTCGAGGACCGATCGGTCGAGCTCAGTGTCACTCATGGGGGGAAAACTCCTCGTGCTGCGGTTGGCACCTGCACTGGAACGCACGCGGCTTTGGACACTCGAGTCAGAGATCCTCGGGGTTCTGGTCCATCGGCCGACAACCAGTGACAATGCCGACCCGCTGCTGTCAACGGGACGAAAACCGATGCCACCTCACGCGAGAACGATGCCCCGGGTGGGGGGCGACGGGTGCCGGGTCGGGATTCGGGACCGAAACGTCTCCGGGGATCACCGAACCGGTAACGGGAAACCTACCGTCTGAGGTTGGAACCCGCAAGTACCTCGGTGTATTCCGGGTGCGTCAGCCGGGTTCGAGCAGGCGGCGCATGAGTGTGTGCGCGATGACCACTTCGGAGTCCGCGACCCCGAGTTCGGTGTACTCCCCACCCGCAGCGTCGCGCGTCGAGTCGAACAAGAGGTACGGAACCGGGTCTGAGGTGTGGGTCTTGATCGCGCACGGGGTCGCGTGGTCCGGCATCAGCAGGATCCGGTACGGCGTCCCGCGCCCGTCGAGCGCTTCGGTGAGCGGACCGATGATGTCACGGTCCCATCGCTCGAGTGCGACGACCTTCTCGCGGACCTCCCCCTGGTGCGCAGCCTCGTCGGTCGCCTCGACGTGCAGCAGGAAGAAGTCGCGATCCTCGAGCGACGCAAGCGCGGCGTCCCGTTGCGAGGCGTAGTCATTGTCGAACCCGGCGGTGGCGCCGGGCACGTCGAGGACTTCCAGCCCCGTGAGCACGCCCAGCCCGCGCACGAGATCGACAGCCGACGTGAGCCGGCCGTCCACGCCGTATCGCGGCGCGAACGCCGGCAGGTCGGGCCGAACGCCCTGACCCCACAGCCAGATCTGAGACGCGATCGAGCCCACCTCGGCCGCGCGCTCGGCAACGATCGGCTTCGACGCGTTCATGAGCGCGATGAGCTTCTCGGCCGACGCGCCCACCGGGAAGACCGCCGGCTTCGCGGTGAGGTCGTGCGGAGGGACGCACCGGGCGTCGCCCAGCTCGCGCGGCACGACGCAAAGATGGCGGTACTCGACCCCGGGATAGAAGCGAATACCGTCGCGCCCGCCACCGAGCTCGGCGTCGAGCGCCCCGATGATGGGTGCGCTCTGCTCGCTCGTCGGGTGGCCGGCGGCGAAGTCGACCATCGTGGGCGGGTTCGCCTCGTCGAGCGTGACCAGATTGCAACGGAACGCGACGTCGTCGGGGCCGAGCTCGATACCCATCGCCGCCGCCTCGATCGGTGCGCGCCCGGTGTGGAAGCGCGCCGGGTCGTACCCGAGGATGGCCATGTTGCCGACATCGCTGCCGGGAGGGAGCCCTTCGGGGATCACCGTCGCCCGCGCCACTTCGGCGCGCGCGGCAAGGCGCGCCAGCGCGGGCATCGCCGCGGCCTCGAGCGGCGTGCGCTCCCCGAGCTCGGCCAGTGGCTCGTCCGCGCAACCGTCGGGCACGAGCACGACGTACTTCAACTGTCCTCCATTGGCGCCGTCGCAAGCTCCGGCTCTGCGGTGACGGTCGGCCAAGCCGCCGCCCCCGCGCGAAATGGTAGGCGCGGTCAGTTCGCGTTCCTGCCCCGATAGCGTCACGGCCACCATGCGCTCCTCACGGCGGCCTCGTACACCGTTTGTCGCGCTGCTCGCGCTTCTCGTTCTGGTGGCGCTCGCCGCGGCTGCGTGCAGCGACGACGGCGGCAGTGGGAGCTCCTCGCGCGGCAGCTCATCCAAGGGCGGCAGCGGAAAACTCGCTTCCGCCAAGGTGAAGCTCACGCCGATCGCGCGAGTCGAAGCTCCGACCGCGTTCGCGACGCGGCAAGGGGATCGCGCGTTCTACATCACCGAGCAGGTCGGCCGGGTGCGCGCCGTGCGGGACGGCAACCTCGACGCGCAGCCCGTCCTCGACCTCACCGACCGTGTCGGGAGCGGCGGTGAACGAGGACTGCTCGGCCTCACGTTCTCGGCCGACGGGAGCAAGCTCTACGTGCACTACACGGACAAGGACGGCGACACGCGCGTCGATGAATACGCGATGAGCGGGAACGCCGCCGACGCCGGATCGCGGCGCGAGATTCTTGCCGTGGACCAGCCGCAGGCGAACCACAACGGCGGACAGCTGAGCTTCGGTCCCGACAGGATGCTGTACCTCGGGCTCGGGGACGGCGGCGGCGCCGGCGACCAGGGCAGCGGCCACGCCGAAGGCGGCAACGGGCAGTCGCTCGACACGCTGCTGGGCAAGATCCTGCGCATCGACCCGCGGGCTTCGGGCGGCCGCGAGTACACGATCCCGCCCGACAATCCGTTCGCCAACGGCGGCGGGCTGTCGGAGATCTGGGCCTATGGGCTCCGAAACCCGTGGCGGTTCTCGTGGGACGGCGATACCAATGACCTGTGGATCGCCGACGTCGGGCAGAACCAGTGGGAAGAGGTCGACTTCGTGGCCGGGGGGAGGGCCGCGGGCCTCAACTTCGGCTGGAACCGACTCGAGGGAACACACCAGTTCTCGGGCCAGGCACCGGCCAACGCAGTCCCGCCGATCTACGAGTACTCGCACGACGGCGGGGGGTGCTCGGTGTCGGGCGGCTACGTGTACCGCGGCGCGAAGATCCCCGACCTCCGAGGCGCCTACGTCTTCTCCGACTACTGCGACAGCGCGCTGCGCGCCATCACCCAAAAGGGCGGCGAACTTGCCGACCAGCGCGATCTCGGCGCGAGGAGCAACCAGGTCGCCGCGTTCGGCCAGGACCAGGACGGCGAGCTGTACGTCCTGTCACAGGGCGACGGCCTCCAGCGCCTCGACCCGGCATGATGCGTATCTGAGCGACGCCTGGCGTCGTTCAGATATGCATCGTCACTCCACGCGTGGCAAGACCGCGCCGGCGATCCGGCGTGTGATGCCGGCGGGCATGGCGCTCGAGAACACAGCGCCGGCCTGGTTGAGCGCGCCGGGAATGCATACCGCGCGGCCGTGGTCGTACGCGCGCAGCGCCGCCTCGACGACGGGCTCCGGCTGCTGCCACAAGAAGCTCGGCACCGAGCCGGAATCGAGACCGGCCCGCTCCTGGAACTCGGTGCGAGTGAACCCGGGGCAGAGAACCATGACGTTGACGCCCGTCCCCCGGAGCTCCTCGTGCAGGGCCTGACTGAAGCTCGTGACGAACGCCTTCGTGCCGCCGTATGTCGCGTTGAGGGGCGTCGGCTGGTAACAGGCCAGCGACGACACGTTGATGATCCCGCCCCTTCCCCGCTCGACCATCGCCGGCAGCGCGGCATGCGAGAGCTGCATGACCGCCAGCACGTTCAGGCGGATCTCCCGGGCCTCGGCTTCGCGGGGAAGGTCGGCGAACTTGCCGTACGTCCCCATGCCGGCGTTGTTGACGAGCAGATCGATGGGCGGCTCCGCGGACTCGAGTCGCGCTTCGACCACCGCCATTCCCTTCTTCGATGTCAGGTCGGTCGCGAGAACCTCGACCTCGGTGCCGTGCTCCTTCTCGAGTGCCTCCGCGAGCTCTTCGAGCCGGGCCTCGTCGCGAGCGACGATCACCAGGTCATCGCCGCGAGCTGCCAATGCGCGCGCGAACGCCGCGCCGATGCCCGACGAGGCGCCGGTGACGAGCCCTACCGGCTTGCCTATGGTCATGTCCCTACCTCCAGGTTCACAGGCCGAGCTCGGCCGCGACTGCGTCAGGCGTGGCGTCGACCGCCGGCCCGACGTCGACCTCGTCGATGGCGCGCTGCGGGTCCTTCAGGCCGTGACCCGTCAGCGTGCACACGACGGTCTCGTCCGGCCTGACCTCGCCGGCCGCGGCCGCCTTGAGCAGCCCGGCCACGGCGGCAGCCGACGCCGGCTCGACGAAGCACCCTTCCGCCGTCGCCAGCAACCGATACGCGTCGAGGATCTCGTCGTCGGTCACGGCGCCGATGTGGCCACCCGATTCGTCACGGGCGGCGATCGCCCCATCCCAGTTCGCGGGATTTCCGATGCGGATCGCGGTGGCGATCGTCTCCGGGTACGGTACGGGCTCGCCGTGCACGAGCGGAGCCGATCCGTGTGCCTGCCATCCGAGCATGCGGGGACGCCGGCGCGGGCGACCGTGCTCCTCGTACTCGAGGTAACCCTTCCAGTAGGCGCCGATGTTCAAGGCGTTCCCGACGGGAATGCAGTGGGCGTCGGGCGCGTCTCCGAGCGCGTCCACCACTTCGAAGGCGGCGGTCTTCTGCCCTTCGATCCGATACGGGTTGATCGAGTTGACGATCGTGACCCGGCGGCTCTCGGCGAGCTCACGGACGACACCCAGCGCGGCGTCGAAGTTCCCCCGAACCGGGACGACACGTGCGCCGTGGATGAGCGCCTGGGCGAGCTTCCCCGACGCGACGTGTCCCTCGGGAATCACCACCGCGCAGATCAGCCCGGCGCGCGCCGCGTAGGCGGCGGCCGAAGCCGAGGTGTTTCCAGTCGAGGCACAGATGACGGCCTTGGCGCCGTCCTCGACCGCCTTCGACATCGCCAGCGTCATCCCGCGGTCCTTGAACGAGCCCGTCGGGTTGAGGCCCTCCAACTTGAGCAGCACGCGCGAGCCCGTCTGCTCCGAGAGGCGCGGCGCGTCGACCAGCGGCGTACCGCCCTCGAGCAGCGTCACGACCGGCGTCGCTCCACCGACGGGGAGGTAGTCGCGGTACGCGGCGATGACGCCCGGCCACGGCTGCCTGTTCGTCATCAGTCCTCGTCGCCCAGGACGCGCAGCACCGAGCCGACCCGGTGCACGACATCGACGTCCCGGAGGGCGTGAACCGTGGCTCGCAGGTCGGCTTCGCGGGCGCGGTGGGTCACGAAGATGAGGCGCGCGTCGGCGCCGATCCCGCGTTGCTGCATCGACTTGATCGACACGTCGTGCTGGCCGAACTGGTCGGCGATCTTGGCCAGCACCCCGGGCCGGTCCGCGACTTCCATGAACAGGTAGAACTGCGACTCGAGCTCGTCGATGGGCCGGATGCGTTGCCGGCTGAGCGTCCCGATCGTCGCACCCTTCCCGCCGGACGCGAAGTTCTTCGCCGCGTCGATGAGGTCCCCGAGCACCGCGGATGCGGAGGGCCCGCCGCCGGCGCCGCGCCCGTAGAGCATCAGCTCACCGACCGCGTCCCCTTCGATGAACAAGGCGTTGAACGACTCACGCACCGACGCCAGCGGATGCTGTACCGGGATCATCGCCGGATGCACCCGCACCGCCACCTCGCCATCCTGCCCTTCGGCCACTGCGAGCAGCTTGACGACATATCCCAGGTCGTGCGCGGACGAGATGTCCTGGTCGCTGATCTCGGCGATGCCTTCGCGGTAGACGTCGCCGGCGACGACGCGGGCGCCGAAGGCGATCGAGGCGATGATCGCCGCCTTGGCGGCGGCGTCGTCGCCTTCGATGTCGGCCGTCGGGTCCCGCTCCGCGTAGCCGAGCTTCTGCGCCTCGGCGAGGGCGTCGTCGAACGAAGAGCCCTCTTCTGTCATGCGGGTGAGGACGTAGTTGGTCGTCCCGTTCACGATGCCGGTGACGCGCCGGATGCGATCCCCGGCCAGGGACTCGCGCAGGGGGCGGATGAGCGGGATGCCGCCGGCGACGGACGCCTCGAAGAGGAGGTCGACGCCGGAGCCCTCGGCCGTCTCGAACAGCTCCCGGCCGGCGTTGGCGAGAAGCTCCTTGTTGGCCGTCACGACGGGCTTTCCGGATTTGAGCGCCTCGGTGATCAGGGAGCGCGCCGGCTCGATCCCCCCGATCACCTCGACGACGATGTCGATGTCCGGGTCGGTGACGACGGCCTCGCCGTCCTCGGTGAACCGGTTCGTCGGGAGCGGGACGTCACGATCGCGGCCGAGGTCGCGAACAGCAACTCGAGTCACTTCGAGGTGCACCCCTGCCCGCTGCTCGATCAGCTCGGCGTTGTCCTGCAGCAGGCGCACCAGCGCCGAGCCGACGTGCCCGCAGCCGAGCAGGCCGACTCGTACGGTTTCCTCGGCGACGAGATCGGCCATGGCGCAAGTCTCGCGCTCTATACCTGATCGAGGCGCACGAGATCGTCGGGCGTCTCGCGCCGGACGACGACGCGAGCCTGTCCGTCGCGTACGAACACCACCGCCGGTCGGGGCACCTTGTTGTAGTTGGACGCCATCGCGTAGCCGTAGGCGCCGGTGACGGGCACCGCGAGCAGATCCCCGACGCGGACGCCATCGGGAAGGCGGGCGTCCGTCACGACGAGGTCGCCCTGCTCGCAGTGCTTGCCCGCGATCGAGCACACGAGCGGGCGGGATTCGTCGATGCGGTCGGGCAGGTACGCCTCGTACCCGGCGCCATAGAGCACGGGCCGGGGGTTGTCGCTCATGCCCCCGTCGACGGCGACATACGTCCGGCCGTGCGGGATCGTCTTCACGGTGCCCACCCGGTACAGGGTGATCGCCGCCGGGGCGGAGATGGAGCGGCCGGGCTCGACCATCAACCGGGGCACCTCGCCGATCCCGGCGTTCGCGACGCACTCCTTCACGGCCGTCCGTAGCGTCGATTCGTACTCCGCCAGCGACATCGGCGGATCGGTGGCGAGGTACCGCGCGGCGAGCCCGCCGCCCATGTTGAGCTCCTCCACGCGGGTACCCGTGGACTCCTCGATCGCCGCGCAGAGGTCGATGACGATCGCCACGGCCCGGGCGTAGGCGTCGAGCCGCTCGATCATCGAGCCGATGTGGCAGTGCAAGCCGCCGAGACGGAGGGCCGGGCTCTCGACGACCCGGCGGGCGGCTTCGAGCGCCACGCCGTCGTGCGTGGTGAAGCCGAACTTCGAGTCGAGCGTGCCGGTCTCGATGAACTCGTGCGTGTGCGCCTCGACGCCGGGCGTGACCCGCACGAGCACCGACGGCCGGGCCGAGCGCTCGGTCGCCAGGCGCGCGAGCCGGTCGAGCTCGTCGAACGAGTCGGCGACGACGCGGCCGACGCCGGCGTCGAGCGCGGCGGTGAGCTCGGCGGTCGACTTGTTGTTGCCGTGGAAGACGATCCGTTCGGGCGGAAAGCCGGCGTGCAACGCGACGTAGAGCTCGCCGCCGGTTGCGACGTCGAGGTGGAGGCCCTCCTCGGCCGCCAGGCGGGCCATCGCGACGCACAAGAACGCCTTGCCCGCGTACGCCACGTTGCCGGCGCCGAAGGTGGTGACGTACTCCCGGCAGCGGCGCCGGAGATCGTCCTCGTCGTAGACGAACAGCGGCGTACCGAGCTCGGCCGCCAGGGCCTCGAGCACGTCTGCGTCCTGGAGCGCGGGCGGGACGAGCGTTCGGTCGAGCGGCGCGCTCATCGCGCCGGCTCGTCGTCGTCTTCGTCGTCGAGCCGAGCCATCTCGTCGGGGGCAGAGACCCCGAGCAGCCGGAGCGCGTCGGCGAGACCGATCCGGCACGCTTCCGACAGCCAGAGGCGGGCCTGGGTGAGCGCATCGTCGTCGCTGATCACCCGGCAGTCGCGGTAGAAGCCGTGGAAGTGCTTGGCGAAGTCGCGTACCCAGGTCGTCACCCGATGGGGGGCGCGCATCTCGGCCGCCTCGCGCACCTCTTCGGGATACAACGCGAGGGAACGGAGCAGCTCGGCCTCGCGTTCGTGCACGAGCACCGAGAGGTCGACGTCGTCGAGCGGGCGGCGGGTGACGCCGCGCTCGCTCGCCTTCCGACCGATCGAGGCGATGCGCGCGTGCGCGTACTGCACGTAGTAGACGGGGTTCTCCATCGACTGCGACGTCACGACGTCAAGGTCGAACGTCTGCGGCGTGTCGATGCTCTGGAGGAGGAACGTGAGCCGGCACACGTCGGGGTCGACCTCGTCGAGGATGTCGGCCAGGGTGATGATGTTGCCGGCGCGCTTTGACAAGCGGACGGGCACGCCGCCACGAAACAGCTTCACGAGCTGCCCGAGGATGATCTCCGGTTCGCCCGACGGGTAGCCGAGCGCCTCCATGCCCGCTTGGACCGACGTGACCTGCCCGTGGTGGTCTGCGCCCCAGATGTCGACGAGGTGCTGCCAACCTCGAGCGAACTTGTCGCGATGATATGCGAGGTCGTTGGCAAGGTATGTCGTGCTGCCGTCGCCCCGGACGAGCACGCGGTCGCGCTGGTCACCGAACTCGCTCGTTCGCAGCCAGGTCGCGCCGTCCTGCTCGTACGTGTGCCCGCGCTCGCCGAGGAGTCGCAGCACCTCGTCGACGTCACCGCGCTCGTGCAACGTGCGCTCGGAGAACCACGTGTCGAAGTGCACGCCGATCCGCCCGAGATCTTCCCGAAGTCCTTCGACGACGCGTTCGTAACCCCATTCGGTCGCCTCTGCGATCGAAACGCTGTCGCCAAGCTCGCGGTGCAGGTCGCGGGCCATCTCCATCAGGTACTGGCCTCGATACCCGTCCTCGGGCGGCTCTTCACCTCGGTACCGCGCGTACAGCGACGCCCCGAACGTTCCAAGCTGGTTGCCGGCATCGTTCAGGTAGTACTCACGATGCACGTCCGCGCCTTGGGCAACGAGCAGGTTGGCAATTGCGTCGCCGACGGCGACCCACCGCCCACCGCCGGCGTGGAGAGGACCGGTGGGGTTGGCGGACACGAACTCGAGATTGATCTTCTGGCCGTGCAGCGAGTCGTCCTGTCCGTAGGAGTCGCCGGCGGCCACGACCTCTCGCAATACGTCGTGGAGCCACGAAGGCGACAGAAAGAAGTTGAGGAAGCCGGGGCCGGCCACGTCGACTCGCTCCAGGTGCGGCGGCGGGGCGGACTCGAGCGCCGCCTTGACCCGGTCGGCGATCTCGCGGGGCGGGAGCTTTGCCGTCTTCGCCATCTGCATCGCGACGGGGCTCGCCCAGTCACCTTGGCCGTGCTCCGGATCGCCGGGCTCGAGCGCGACGCCGTTGGGCGGCTCGGGAAGCCCGGCCGCACGCAGCGCATCGCTCAGGCTGTGGCGGAGCTCGTCACGAATCACGAAGTGGGTCAGGCGACGCGCAGCGCGTCACCGTTGCGCCGATCGTACTTCCCGCTTCGATGCGACCACCGGGAACTTGCGACCTCGACCAGCGAAATTGCCTCGCTGGTACCGTGAGCTTCACGGCCCTCGTAGCTCAGGGGCGCGGCGATGACGGCTTGGCCGGCGTCGCCGCAGGAGCCGGAGCTTGCGACGGCGACCAGCGAAATTTGCCTCGCTGGTACCGTGAGCTTCACGGCCCTCGTAGCTCAGGGGATAGAGCAGTGGCCTCCGGAGCCATGTGCGCAGGTTCGAATCCTGCCGAGGGCGCCATCCGCACCGAACGCGGCCGCCGCGCGAGCCTTGGCTGATGGCGGAGTCGACCTTCACCCTTCCCGGTCACGGCGACGTGACGTTGTTCGTCCGGCACTGGCCTGCAAGTGGCGCAACTCGGGCCGTCGTCCAGATCTCGCACGGCATGGGCGAGCATTCCGCTCGCTACGCACGGCTCGCCGCCGCGCTCGGTGCGGCCGGCTTCGAGGTCTACGCCCACGATCACCGTGGTCACGGGCGCAGCGTTGACAGCCCGGACGAGTTCGGGCACTTCGGGCCGGACGGTTGGAACGCATTGGTCGCCGACATGGTCACCGTGGGAGACGCCATCGATGCCCGGAGTGGCGGTGAGCCGCGGGTGCTGCTCGGACACTCGATGGGTTCGTTCGCGCTGCAGCAGTACCTGCTCGACCACAGCAACGAGATCGCGGCCGCCGTGTTGACGGGGACGTCCGCGATCGACGCGATTTTCGGGAGTCTCGATCCCGACACCTCCCTCGATCGGATGCCGGGGAACGAATCGTTCGAAGGGCGGACGGACTTCGACTGGTTGAGCCGCGACGCCGCCGAAGTCGACCGCTACATCGCCGATCCCGCGTGCGGGTTCAGCGCCGACGCCGACGCGCTCGGCGACATGGCGGCTGCTGCAAAGCAACCCGTCGACGGCGATGCGCTACGAGGCATCCGCGTCGACCTCCCGATCCTTCTCATGTCCGGGAGCAACGACCCGTTGAGTGGCGCAATGGCGCTCGTGGAACTGGTCGCACAGCGCTACCGCGACGCAGGGGTCCGCGATGTCGCCGTGCTCGGCTACGAGGGTGCTCGCCACGAGGTGTTCAACGAGACAAACCGCGACGAGGTGACGGCCGACCTCATTGCGTGGCTCGACGCCCACACCGAGGAGAAACCGCGACGATGAACGCGGACGCGTCGGTCGTCCCGCTCCCGTCACCCGGGTCGATCCGCGCCGACGTCCAGCGCATGGTCGATTTCGGTCCGCGCCTGCCGGGGTAGACGGGCACGACCGTTTGAGTCGCATCTCAGTAGCACATCGCATCACCGATCGCTCATAACGGCGTCATCGATCCGCCACAGGTGCATGCCGACAATGACGGTATGAGACCCGGTTGGTGGTTCCGCGCGATCGCGATCGTCGCGGTCGTCGGCGCGCTTGCGGCCGGGTGTTCGTCCGGCGGCGACTCGACGCAGTCACGCTCCTCGTCGTCGACGTCTTCCACCGTGCCGCCTTCTACTGTCGCGACGGGGACATCGGCCTCCGGCGGCGCCTACGCGCCCGGCCGGCACGACGCCTCGTTCGACGTCGGCGGGATCACACGCACGGCCGTCATGGTCGTCCCTGGAGACGCGTCACGCCCGGCTCCGCTCGTGTTCGCCTTCCACGGCCACGGTGGGAATGGGGCGGGCATGGAACGAAGGTCGAACATCGAGGGGCTGTGGCCGGACGCGATCGTCGTGTATCCGGACGGGCTCGTCGGCCACAAAGGCAAGACCGATCCCGAAGGCGTCAGGACCGGATGGCAGACCCAACTCGGCGAGGACGGAGACCGCGATCTCGCCTTCTACGACACGATGCTGGCCGCGTTGCGGTCGCAGCTATCTGTCGACTCTGACCGCGTCTACCTCATGGGGCACTCCAACGGGTCTGCGTTCGCCTCGCTTCTCCTGAACCAGCGGGGCGACGCGATCGCAGCGACCGCGAACTTGTCCGCGCAGCCGCCCGCTCGGTTGCTCGCGAGCGACCCGGCGCGTTCGATGTTCATGGCGATGGGGACGAATGACGCGGTCGTGCCCTACGACACCCAGAAGCGGAGCATCCCTCTCGCCGAGCAGAAGCTCGGGGTCGACCCGAGCCGCGCGACCGTCACGGGACACCTACGGGCGGAGCCCGGACGCGGAGGCCTCGAGCTTGAGACCTACGTCTATCCGGGTGGCCACGCACCACCGCCGGAGGTTCCCAAGCTCGTCGTCGACTTCTTCCGGCGTCACACGCTCTCCGGCGGCTGATCGGCATAGTCTTCGGCGATGGCGGCCCTCGACGGCAAGGTCGCGCTCGTCACCGGCGCGGCGTCGGGCATCGGCGCGGCGACAGCAGAGCGGCTGACGGAAGAAGGCGCCCGCGTGGGCGTCGTCGACCTCACCGAGGACGCCGGTCAAGCGGTCGCCCAGTCGGTCGGAGGAGTCTTCCATCGAGCGGACGTCGGTGAGCCGCACGAGGTCGACGCCGCGTTCGCGAGTGTCGAACGCGACCTCGGCGGCATCGACATCGCGTTCCTCAACGCGGGCATCGCGATCGGTCACCCGGAGATCGAGACGCTGCCCGACGACCTGTACCGGCTGATCATGCGGGTCAACGTGGACGGCGTGGTGTACGGCGCGCGGGCCGCCGTCCGGGCGATGGAACGACGCGGTGGCGGCGCCATCGTCGCGACGTCGTCACTCGCGGGCATCATTCCGTTCCCGCCCGATCCCGTGTACGACCTCAGCAAGCACGCAGTCGTCGGCTTCATCCGCAGCATCGCCCCGTCGCTCGTTGCGAAGGGCATCACTGCCAACACGGTGAACCCGGGCATGACCGACACCAAGATCATGGGCGAGGACGCCCGGCGCACCCTGCGCGAAGCCAACTTCCCGATCATGGCGCCGAGCCAGATCGCCGAGGCCGTGTTCCGGATCGTGACCGGCCGAGGAACGGGCGAGTGCTGGGTCTGCCAGCCGGGCCGCGAGCCGGAGCCGTACCGCTTCCACGACGTCCCCGGGCCACGCACCGAAGGTGCACAGGGTCGAGTGCCGCCCGGCGTGCGCGAGGGCACGCTCGACGCTTGATTGGCGCCCTCGCAAGCTCGGGCTCTGCGGCGCCGGTCGGCAAAGCCGCCGTCGCCGCGGGCTGAACCCTTGGCCGCCCCGTTCGGGGCACCTTCTATCCTGGGAAGGCTCCGGCGGATCCCGGAGAGAGAGGACACCGTGGAAGACGACCAGAGCGCGGCACGCGAGCGCGTCCAGCCCGAGGTGGTCGAGCAGCCGCCCGCGCCCGAGGGTGACGGCGGCGACGGAAGCCAGCCCCCGCAAGAGCAGGTCACCCGCCCGACGAAGCTCATCCGGATCGCTTCGATGGTCCGCAACATGCTCGAGGAGGTCCGTCGGGCCCCGATCGACGACGCCGGGCGCAAGGCCCTGCGCGAGATCCACGAGCGGTCGATCCACGAGCTCGAAGGCGTGCTGTCTCCGGACCTGAGGGAGGAGCTGTGCGAGGTCGTGCTCCCGTTCAAGGATGAAGCGCCGACGGAGTCCGAGGTCCGGCTCGCGCAGGCCCAGCTCGTCGGCTGGCTCGAGGGGCTGTTCCAGGGCATCCAGGCCACGTTGTTCACCCAGCAGATGGCGGCCCAAGGGCAATTCGACGAGATGCGCCGCCGCGCCATCGAGTCCGGTCAGGCACCGCCCCAGGCCCCGCCGGGGAGCGGATACCTCTGATGCACGAACCGCTGGCGGCGTCCGACGCACCGCGGATGTTCGGCTCCTCGTGGACGCCGGACAGCTGGCGCGCGCGTCCCGCCGGGCAGCAACCCGACTGGCCGGACGCCACCGCGCTCGACGCGGCGCGCGCCGACCTTCGGCGCCAGCCACCGCTCGTGTTCGCCGGCGAGGCTCGCCAGCTCAGGGAGTCGCTGGCGGCGGTCGCCGCCGGTGACGCGTTCCTGCTGCAGGCGGGAGACTGCGCGGAGTCCTTCGACGCGTTCTCCGCCGACACCATTCGCGACAAGCTCAAGGTGATCCTCCAGATGGCCGTCGTGCTGACCTACGGCACGGGCGTGCCGACGGTGAAGGTCGGCCGCATCGCCGGCCAGTTCGCCAAGCCGCGCACCTCGCCAACCGAGACCCGCGACGGCGTCGAGCTGCCCTGCTTCCGCGGCGACATCGTGAACGACTTCGCCTTCGACGCCGACGCACGCCGGCCCGACCCGCAGCGGATGGTGCGCAGCTACCACCAGTCGGCAGCCACCTTGAACCTGCTCCGCGCGTTCACGAAGGGCGGTTACGCCGACCTCAGCCAGGTGCATCAATGGAACCTGGAGTACGTGGCCAGCAGCCGTGAGGGCCGGCGGTACGAGGCCGTCGCCCAGGAGATCGAGCGGGCGTTGCGGTTCATGGCCGCGTGCGGCATCGACCTCGCCGCCGAGATGCAGCTGCACCAGGTCGACTTCTTCACCGCCCACGAGGCGCTCCTGCTCGAGTACGAAGAGGAGCTCACCCGTCGCGACAGCCTCACGGGACGCTGGTACGACTGCTCGGCCCATCTGCTCTGGGCCGGCGAGCGGACGCGCCAGCCGGGCGGCGCCCACGTCGAGTTCCTGTCGGGTGTCGAGAACCCGGTCGGCGTCAAGATCGGGCGGGACGCGTCACCCGAGGACGTGCTGGCGCTCTGCGAGCGTCTCGATCCGGCCCGCCAGCCCGGGCGGCTCGTGCTCTACAGCAGAATGGGCGCCGACCACGTCGAGGAGAAGCTTCCGCCGCTCCTGCGCGCGGTGAAGATGTCGGGCCACCCGGTCGTATGGGCGTGCGACCCGATGCACGGGAACACTTTCGTGCACGACAGCGGTTACAAGACACGGCGCTTCGAGGACATCATGCGCGAGCTGCGCGGCTTCTTCGCCGCCTGCGACGCTGCTGATGTATGGCCCGGGGGTGTGCACGTCGAGCTCACGGGCGAGAACGTCACCGAGTGTCTCGGCGGGACCGAGGAAGTCCTCGGTGACCACCTCGAGCACCGGTACGAGACGATGTGCGACCCGCGGCTGAACGCACGCCAGTCGCTCGAATTGGCCTTCCAGGTCGCCGAGCTGGTGCGTCGCTGAGCCACGACGGCGTCGCCGGGGACGTCAGAGCGGCGTTCCCTCGGGAGGAGCGATGGCAGAAGGCGAGTTCGAGGATCTGGGCGCCAACTCCGGCCTGGTCGAGGACCTGTACGCCCGTTACGTCGAAAATCCGGCATCCGTGCCCGAGGGGTGGCGCGAGTTCTTCGACGAGCGAGGGGCGCCGGAGCAAGCACCCGCGCCACAATCTCCCTCGCCGCCTCCGGCGACACCGCAATCTCCTTCGCCGCCTCAACAATCTCCTTCGCCGGCTCCGCCGCAGGCCGACGGCGACCGGCCCGTCCCGATCCGAGGGGCGACGGCGCGCATCGTCGAGAACATGGAGGCCTCGCTGGCGGTCCCGACGGCCACCTCGGTTCGCACCGTCCCCGCCAAGCTGCTCGAGGTCAACCGGCAGATCCTGAACAACCACCTCGCGCGCACCGGCGGGGTCAAAGTCAGCTTCACGCATCTCATCTCCTTCGCAGTGCTCGAGGCGCTCGCGAAGGTGCCGGCGATGAACGCGTCCTACGAGGTCGTCGACGGGCAACCGAACGTCGTGCGCCACGAACATGTCAATCTCGGGCTCGCCGTCGACGTCGAGAAGAGCGACGGGACGCGAACGCTCCTCGTCCCCAACGTCAAGCGCGCCGACACCCTCGACTTCAAGGCGTTCCACGCCGCCTACGAGGAAGCCATCGGCAAGGTGCGATCGGGCCAGCTGTCGCCCGACGACTTCGCCGGAACCACCGGCACGATCACGAACCCCGGCACCATCGGCACGATGCATTCCGTCCCGCGGCTGATGACCGGTCAGGGATTCATCATCGGAGTCGGCGCGATCGGCTTCCCCGCCGAGTTCGAAGGCGCCGACCAGCGGACGATCGCGCAGCTCGGCGTCAGCAAGACGATCACGCTGACGAGCACGTACGACCATCGCGTCATCCAGGGCGCCGAGAGCGGCCGCTTCCTCGCCGTCGTCCACGATCTTCTGCTCGGAAGTGACGAGTTCTACGACGACATCTTCCAGAGCTTCGCCGTCCCGTACGAGCCGGCGCGGTGGAGCGTCGACGTCAGCCCGCGACGCGCCGGCGGCGAGGTCGCGACGGTCACATCGGTCGACAAGGCCGTCGGGGTCCAGCAGCTCATCAACATGTACCGCGTCCGCGGCCACCTCATCGCCAATCTCGACCCGCTGCGCGCCAAGGAGCCGCAGACGCATCCCGAGCTCGACATCAACCACTACGACCTGACGATCTGGGACCTCGACCGCGAGTTCCCGACCGGCGGGCTGGCCGGCAAGCCCACGATGAAGCTGCGCGACATCCTCGGCGTCCTCCGGGACGCCTACGCGCGCACCATCGGGGTCGAGTACATGCACATCCAGGAGCCCGACCAGAAGGCCTGGATCCAGGAGCACGTCGAAGGCGTCAGCTGGGAGCCGAGCCGCGAGGTGAAGAGCCGGATCCTGGAGCGACTCGTCGCCGCCGAGGCGTTCGAGCGCTTCCTGCACACGAAGTACCTCGGCCACAAGCGCTACAGCCTCGAGGGCGCCGAGAGCACGATCCCGATGCTCGACGCGCTGCTGTCGGCCGCCGCCGACGACGGCGTCGAGGAATCGATCCTCGGGATGCCGCACCGCGGGCGGCTCAACGTGCTCACGAACGTCGTCGGCAAGTCGTACGCGCAGATCTTCCGCGAGTTCGAGGGCGAGCTCGACCCGCTGTCGGCGCAAGGATCGGGGGACGTCAAGTACCACGTCGGCGCGACCGGCAAGCACGCGTCGCCGGAGGGCAACGAGATCGTCGTCACGCTGGCGTCGAACCCGAGCCACCTCGAAGCCGTCGACCCCGTCGTCGAGGGCATGGCCCGCGCCGAGGAGGACCAGAAGGGCGACGACGAGCGTAGGAAGGTGCTGCCGATCCTGCTCCACGGCGACGCCGCATTCGCGGGGCAGGGCGTCGTGGCCGAGACGCTCAATCTGTCGGAGGTGCCGGGATACGACGTCGGCGGCACCGCGCATCTCGTCGTCAACAACCAGCTCGGGTTCACCACCGCGCCGGAGATCGGCCGCTCGGCCGTGTACGCCACCGACGTCGCCAAGATGGTGCAGGCGCCGATCTTCCACGTGAACGGCGACGACCCCGAAGCGTGCGTCCGGGTGATGCAGCTCGCGTTCGCGTTCCGGCAGAAGTTCCGCAAGGACGTCGTCGTCGACATGATCTGCTACCGGCGGTACGGCCACAACGAGGCCGACGAGCCCGCGTTCACGCAGCCGCGCATGTACGAGCTCATCGAGCGCCATCCGTCGCCGCGCACGCGCTACACCGAGATCTTGGTGCGCGATGGCGACATGACCACGGACGAGGCAGAGGCGGTCAACAAGGATTTCAAGGCCCGCCTCGACGCCGCGTTCGGCGAGACGCACCAGAGCGCTCCCCCCGACCCGAGCCAGGCCGCGACTCCGGACGCGCCGAGCGAGCCTCGGCTGCCGGCGCCGCAACCCGATCCGTCGGTACGCGTCGCGACCAACGTCGAGCGCGGCGCGCTCGAGCGCGTCGTCGACGGGCTCATGTCACGCCCCGAGGGCTTCACGGTGCATCCGAAGCTCGAGCGCATCCTCCAGGCTCATCGCGTCGCGTTCGAGAAGGGCGACGTCGACTGGTCGCTCGCCGAGACCTTCGCCTTCGGGTCGTTGCTGCTCGAGGGAACGCCCGTCCGGCTGGCGGGGCAGGACACCCGCCGGGGCACGTTCAGCCAGCGGCACGGCGTCCTGATCGACCAGCGCACCGAGGAGGAATACGTCCCGCTCGCGCATGTGGCGCCCGAGCAGGCCCCGTTCATGCTGTACGACTCCGTGCTCTCCGAGTACGCCGCGCTCGGGTTCGAATACGGCTACTCGGTGGAGTACCCCGAGGCGCTCGTCCTGTGGGAAGCGCAATTCGGCGACTTCGTCAACGCCGCCGAGGTCGTCATCGACCAGTTCGTCTCCGCCGCCGAGGACAAGTGGGGCCAGGCCAGCAGCGTCGGGTTGCTCCTCCCCCACGGGTTCGAAGGGCAGGGCCCCGAGCACTCGAGCGCGCGCATCGAGCGCTTCCTCACGTTGAGCGCGGAGGGCAACCAGCGGGTCGTGTACCCGTCGACGTCGTCGCAGTACTTCCACGTGTTGCGCCGCCAGGCATTGGCGACGCGGCGGGTGCCGTTGATCTGCTTCACGCCCAAGCGCTACCTGCGCATGCCCCACACCCGGTCGCCGGTGTCGGAGTTCACCGAGGGCGGGTTCCATTTGACGCTCGACGACCGTGCCGAGCTCGACCGCGACGCGGTCCGTCGCGTCCTGTTGTGCTCGGGGAAGATCGGGCACGAGCTCATGGACAAGCGGGACGAGCTCGGAGCGCCGGCC
>DASYQJ010000040.1:0-21689 GCA_036005605.1 Acidimicrobiia bacterium | reverse complement strand
AGACCCCACCGACAACGTCGCCTTCATCGTCGACGAAGACGTCTGCACCCGCTGCGCCCTGTGCGTCGACCGCTGCCCCACCGGCGTCATCATCCTCGGCAAGATCTCCCAACAGATCGCCGAAGGCGACCCCCACACCCGCACCGACCGCCACGGCTACAGCTACGGCGTAAGGTTCTGACCCGCCGCTAGGATCACCGCCGCATTCCGCTACCGGGGGTGGCTCGTAGCGAAGAAAGCGGTCCTGCTCGGCCGTCGCGTGCGAGAACGCCAGTGGGCCGACCGAGTCGGGGACGCTGACCTTCGACAGTTCCGGCGGAACCCAGGAGTTCGACGCCGGCGGTGCGTCACAAGCGTGCACGGTGAGCGAGCCGGGGACCGGCGGTGCGAGCTCTGTGGCCTTCGCGTGTTCGGCAGTGCAGCAGTCGACGTGCAACTCCTCGACCTCAAACACGTTCCAGAGTGACGTCGCCCGCGTGAGCTACACGGTGACGAACACGTTCGACCCGGGAGCGACGCCTGCCGCGGAGGCGGCGCAACCGATCGAAGCAGCACCGGCTTTCACCGGCTGACGAGGCGGATCAGCTACTTCACGAGGCGGGACATGCGGCGGTCGGCGAGCGGCTTGCCGCCGGTCTGGCACGTCGGGCAGTACGTGACCTCGTAGGACTCGTAGGAGACGCGCCGCAGCGTGTCCCCGCAGCGCGGGCACGGCGTGCCGTAGCGGGCGTGCATGACGAACTTGTCGCCGAGCTTGGGCTCGGACAAGCCGCCCTTGCGCTCCCGTTCACGCTCCAGCGCATCCGTCAGCGTGGCGCGCACCTCGTCGAGCAGGCGCTGTCGCTCCTCGGTCCCGAGCGACGAGAGTGTGGCGTAGGGCGACAGCTGCGCGCGCCACAGCGCGTCGTCGGTGTGGCCGCGGCCGATGCCCGCCACGGTGCGCTGATCGCGCAGCAGCGTGTGTACCCGGCGGCGGTCCTCTCCGTGCAGGATGAACTGGGCGAACTCGTCAGAGTCGGGCTCGGGGCCGAGCCCGTCGACGGGCCCGACTTCGCCCTCGCCGACGACCCACCACCCGGCCTTTCGCTCCGTGCCGTACTCGCGCACCAGCAGTGCGACGTCGTTGTCGAACCGAAGGCGTACGACGCCGCCCTTGCCGCCGCGCGTCGTCTTGGGCGGCTCTTCGACGTCGAGGCGACCGGCCTGCGAGAGATGCACGAAGACGCGGGGGCCGCCGAAATCGAGGATCAGGTACTTGCCCCGCCGGCCGGTGCCCTCGAGCGTCCTGCCGAGGAGCGACTCCGGCGGCGGGTCGAACGTCTTCAGGCCCGAGAACCCGATCGGCTGGACTGCGGCGAGGGCGGCGCCTCCGACACGCTCCTCGAGCCGCTCGGACAGCGCCTGCATCTGGGGAAGTTCCGGCACGTTTCTCCTTGGTCGCCGTCGCAAGCTCCGGCTTTGCGGCGACGGTCGGCAAAGCCGCCGCCGCGTTCAAGGTACCGGGTGCCGGTTACGCGCCCTTCTTCGCCCCCGTGCTCTCGGCGTACGTCGCCGCGCCCTTCGTCCATGCGGGACCGTTCCCCCAGTGACGACGGGTGCGCTTCTTCGGGGCGTCGGGGTCGTGCTGCGCGCACGCGTCTTCGTACTCCTTCATCGTGCGCTGGCCCTCGACGAGCGACCAGAAGTCCTCCTCGAGCGAGAACTTCCCGTTACCGGCGTACTGGAGGACGGTCATGCCGGGGAAGTCGATGGGCGGCGCACTCGGATCGGGATTGTCGCGGCGGTTCTGCATGTACACGACGATGCGTCCGCTCGGCTCGCACATGTGCCACTCGTACGCGGTGTACATCTCCCCGAACTCGGCCATGATCGGCTTGATCCAGTTCCGCACTTCCTCCCGGCCGTGCTTCGACCCGAGGATGTGCTCGATGTACTCGACGTCCTCGGTGAACAAGTCCGACCAGGCGTCCCAGTCCTCGCCGGTCGCGCCCTTCTCCCAGTAGGTCCGGAACGCGCGCTCGACCTCGTCGATGTCGTAGTTCGGCATGGGCGGGACTGTAGCTGCGGCGGTCAGGACGCGTCCGAGCCGCGGCGGCGACGCGGACGCTCCCGATCCTGCATGCGGCGCAGGATCGTCTGCCGGCGCGCTTGCAGGTCACGGAAGGTGAGGCTGTCCACGTCGGCGGGCAGCCCGAAGCCGGCTTTGACCGCGTCGATGTCGACGCCGGTCTGGGTCGGGTCGATCCCGATCTCGCGCATGATCCGCTCACCGTGCCGCTGCGCGAAGTACAGGTACACGTTTGTGATCTCGGCGAGGATGTCGAGGTCGGGTGCCAGGGTCGCGGTTGCGCCGTTCAGGAAGATGAGGTTCTTCACGAAGAGCATGAGCTCTTTGGGGATGCGGGCGCCGTAGCCGAGCAGCTTCTGGGTGATGTCGCTGAGCTCGCCGATCAACTCCTCCGCCGACATCGTCGTCGGGTCCTTCACGGGCTGGTCGAGCTTCAGGTCGCGGAAGACGGCGTCGAGGTCTGTGTCCGGCGGGAAGGCGCCGAGGTCGCGCAGCGCCGCGAGCTGGCCCCGCACGTCGCCGCCGGTGCCGGTCACGAGCAGCCGCAGGAACGCAAGGCGCTTGGGCTCGTCGAGCCGGCCCGTAATGCCGAAGTCGAGGAGCGCCGTTCGCCCGTCGCGCTGGACGAACAGGTTGCCTCCATGCAGGTCGCCGTGGAAGACGCCGTAGAGCATGGCGCCTTCGTTGAAGGCGATGAGGCCGGCCCGCAGCAGCTTGTTGGTGTCGATGCCGGCTTCGTGCATGGACTCGACGTCGTCGAACGCAAAGCCGCGCAGCCGCTCCATCACCAGCACCCGACGGGTCACGAGCGTGGGGTGGGGCCGAGGCACGACGATCGAGCGTTGGTCGGTGAGCGCAAGTACGTGCGCGATGTCGAGCATGTTCTCGGCTTCGAGCCGGAAGTCGAGCTCCTCGACGACGGTCTCGGTGAAGAGCTCGACGATCGCCGGCGGGTTGGCGAGCGCCGCGATCGGAATGCGGCCGACGAGCTTCGGCGCCAGCCACGCCATGGCAGCGATGTCGGCGTGCACGAGCGCCGCGACGCGCGGCCGCTGCACCTTCACCACGACCTCTTCCCCTGTCCGCAGGCACGCCGCGTGAACCTGGGCGATCGAGGCCGCCGCCAACGGCTCCTCGGCGAAACTGGAGAACAGCGTCTCCAGCGGGGCGCCGAGGTCGCTTTCGACGACCTTGCGGACGTCGGCGAAGGTCTCGGGCGGCACGTGGTCCCGCAGCCTGCTGAACTCTTCCACCACCTCCGGTGGGAACAGGCCCTCGCCGCCGGAGAGGATCTGGCCGAGCTTCACGTAGCTCGAGCCGAGCTGCTCGAACGCCCGCCGCAGCCGGCGGGACAAGCCGGTGCGTGACTGCGGGCGGCCTCGCTCGCGCAGGTACCACATGCCCACGGCCGGCCCGACCTTGCTCACGACCCGCATGAGCCGGCCCATGGGCGGGAGCCGACCGGGCCGCAGCAGCCGCGGGACCGAAGCGCGTGTGCGGGCGCGTTCGGTGTCGACGCCGCGCCGCCACGGCAGCTTGTCGAGCTCGACGACCCACGGCGCGCGTTCGCTGAAGGCTCCGAAGGCGAGGTCGGGAGGCGGTGAAGCTACGGAGCGGTCGATGTGATGAAGGTAGACGCGAGACGTCCCCGGCCCTGACCCGGACCGGGGACGCATCGCTGGTGCTGGTGCTGCAGGTGGAGCGCTAGCGGATCAACCGCCTGTCGCGGCCCACGAGCTCGACGGCAGACGAGACGCGCATTGCGCCTGGGCCTCCGTGCTCGCGCTCCCGTGCGCACCGAGGTCGCTGCAGGAGCTCTGCCACGTGCCGGGCATGATCTGGTAGCAACCCCAGGCGCCACTCGAGTTCCTGGCGTTCGGGTTGCCCCCTGACTCTGCGCCGATGAAGCGGTCAGCGCCGTTGGTTGCGCCTCCGCAGGCGCCACCGACGCTGCCACCACCGCCACCCCCACGACCGGTCGGGGCAGCGGCCTTCTTCTTGGCGTTGGCAGCTGCCGCGGCCTGCTCGGCCTCGGCGGCTGCGGCTGCCTGGTAGAAGAGCTCCGCCTGGTGGGCCTGGAACGCTTCCACCCAGCGCGCCTCTTCTGCGGCCTGGCTGGCTGCAACGAGGGCGCCGTCCACGGGGAAGTGTGATGCGGCGGCCGGCCGCTCCTTACTCAGCTCGTCAAGCCGCCGACCCGACCCAGAGTCCTGGGCCCGGTACCCGGCAGCCCCCGCGATCGCCGCCACGAGGACGACGGGCACGACGGCCGCCTTGATGTGCTTGAGCATTTGTTACCTCCGTTTCTGGATCGAGACCCCGGCCCGAGAGCCGCGCGCGGGGTCGCCATTGCGGGAAGTGCGACACGTCCCCGGCCCTGGCCTGGACCGGGAGACGCGTCGCGGTATCGAGGGAGGGCTCAGCAGCCCCAATGCGAGGAGCCGGCGCCGCCGGCCCACATCTCGTTGAAGCGCTCGTCCTGGACGGACTCGGGAGCGTCCTCCGCCCGCGAGTAGCCGCCGTAGCCGGACCACGTGCTCGGGAGGAACTGGTACTTGCCGCCCGCGCCCGAGCTCGGGTTCACGGCGTTCGGGTCACCCTTGGACTCGCGCTGGACGATCGACTCCGGGTTGCAGCTTCCGCCGCCCCCACCCCCACGACCGGTACGGGCGGGTGCTTTGCGGGACTGAGCCCTTTGAGCCTCGAGGGCCTGGTTCTCCGCCGCGGCCTGGAGGAACAGCTCCATCTGCCGGGCGTTCGAGCCCTCGATCCAGCGGGCCTCTGCCGCCGCCTGGGTGGCTGCGGCGAGGGCGCCGTCGATAGGGAAGTGTGATGCGGCGGCCGGCCGCCCCCGACTGAGCTCGTCGAGCCGCCGACTCGACCCAGAGTCCTGGGCCCGGTACCCGGCAGCGCCGGCGATCGCCGCCACGAGGACGACGGGCACGGCGACCGCCCTGATGGGGTTGCGCATGGACTACCTCCGTTCGGGGCGGCCTCGCCAAAGCTCCGCGCGCGAGGCCACGATCGGGGTAATTGGGGAACGGAAGCCCTAAATCGACGCCTTCTCCGCTATCAGCGCGATCCCGGAGCTTCCGGGCACAAATGATAGTTGCTCGGGGAGTGCAATTGGGGAACCCCCCGCGCCGGAACCGTTGGGATCCCTACGCTGTGACATCCGGCACTAAGAGCCGGAAACCCCGCAATCGGGAGTGAATGGGACGAGGCGCCCCCGTCGGCGGCTCAGGAGGGGCGCCCGCGACCCTCGACCCAGGAGCCGGGGGCGACTCCGTCGGTGCGCACCCGGCGGTGGGCGAAGCGCCAGCCGCCATCGGTCCGCACCAGATCGTCGAGGTACCGGCCCCAGTGGTCGGTGCCGCGGTCGGTCACAGCGAGGAAGTAGCTGCGGGCCCGCGCCTGATCCGGCGACTCCGACTCGACCAGCACGTTGCTGACGTGGTGCCGGATCCGGGGCGCGCCGGTGCCGGCGGCGAGGTCGCGGCCGGTGCCGGTGACGAAGGCCCGGATCGCGTCCCGACCCCGGTGGGCCGGCTCGCCCTCGACCTCGAGGACACCGTCGGGGGTGAACAGCGCGACGAGATCGTCGAAGCGGCCGCCGTCGACGCAGTGCGCGTAGCGGGCGATCGTGTCGCGGATCTGCTCGCGCGCCTCGAGCTCCCAGATCTCCATCACGGGCTCCGTTGTCGCCGTGGCAAGCTCCGCTGCGTCAGCCTCACGCTCGATCGGTAGGTTGACGGAAGTGCGGATCGGTGTGTCGCTCCGAACGGCGTTCCTCGTCGACGACGTACGCGTCGGCGCCCGCTGGATCATCGAGCGGGCGGCCGCCGCCCGGGACGCCGGGCTCGACTGCCTCCTCGTCGGCGATCACCACGCGGTGCCGGTTCCCTACTACCAGAACACGCCGCTGCTCGGCCGGCTCCTCGCCGAGTGGGGCGACGGGCCCTTCGGCGCTCTGTTCCTGCTCCCGCTGTGGAACCCGGTGCTCGTCGCCGAGCAGGTCGGCACGCTGGCGTCACTCGGGCAGGGCCGCTTCATCCTCCCGCTGGCCGTCGGCGGCCGGGACCAGTTCGCGCCTATGGGCGTCCACGTGCGCCACCGCGGCAAGCAGTTCGAGGCCGGTCTCGACATCGTCCTGCGACTGCTCGCGGGAGAAGCCGTGACCACCGGCGACCCCTTCGACGTGCGCGATGCCCGTATCTCGCCGGTGCCGCCCGAGCCGGTCGAGGTGTGGATCGGCGGCACCGCCGAACCCGCCGTCGACCGGGCGGCTCGGCTCGGGGACGGGTTCCTCGCCGATGCCCACCTCACGCCGGAGCAAGCCCGAGCGACGATCGAGCTGTACCGGAAGCGATGCGAGTCCCACGGGCGCACGCCCAGCGCCGTCGCCATCCGGCGCGACATCCACGTGGGCGCCGACCCCGCCGACGCCGAGCGCGTCGCAGGCCCCGTCGTCGCCGCCGGCTACCGGGGCTTCGACCCGTCGGCGTGCACGTACGGCGACGCTGCGCAGGTCACCGAGCAGCTGGGCGCGTACGCGGCCATGGGATACACCGACGTCATCGTCCGCCACCTCGCCGAGGACCAGAGCGAGGTGCTCGAGTCGTTCGCCCGGCTGGCGGGAGTGCGCGAAGCACTCCTGACCGCGTAACGGCGATCAGGAGGGCGGCCGGAGCGAGGCGTCCATCACCGCGAACACGCCGGCCTTGCGCTCCGGCTCGACTGCGAGCCCGGTCTGGAGCTCGGCCATGAGGAGCGCGAGCACGATCGTCTCCAGGCCGACAGCAACCTCGGCCGGGTCGACATCGGCCCTGATCTCGCTCGCGCCCTGCGCTTCGGCGAGGTCGTCGGCGAGGCCGGCGGTGAGGGCGACGAGCGACGGGATGGTCAGCAGGCGTGCGGCGACCTCGGGCTCGAGCCCGGAGAGCACCCGCCGCGCCAGGGGATGGTCGTCGACCCGCTCGCGTAGCTCCGCGACGAAGAGGAAGAGCTGCTCGCGCGCCGATGCTCCCTTGGCGCCCGCCGAGCGGGCGGCCTCGATCAGGGCGCCGGCGTCGGCGTCGACGGCCGCCTGGAACAGCCCCTCCTTGCCCGCGAAGTAGGCGTAGGCGGCGGCGGGGGTCAGGCCCGCCTCACGCGAGATGTCGGACACCGACGTGCGCCGGAACCCGTCGGCGGCGAAGCGGCGCACCGCGATCTCGAGGAGGCGCTGCCGGGTCCGTTCACCTTTTCCGGGCGCGACCGTCAGCGGCTGGATCACGTGGGCATCGTAGCTGGTCAACAGGCATTTCCCAACGAATTGAAGGTATCGCTTGACTCATCAATTCGTACGGACAAGGCTGGGGGCATGACGACGACTGCAACCCCTCCCAACGCCGACGAGCGGATCGCCCGTCTCTCGACCGCGTCCGTGCGCAAGGTGCTCGAGCCCGAGGAGCTCTTCGACTGGGACTCGCTCGGCGAGGGCCAGGTGATCGGGGACGAGCTGCTGACGACCTCCGGCCTGGATCTCGACCTGCCACCGGAGACGAAGGCGCGCCTGTCGCGCGAGGAAGTCGCGGCGATGCTCGAGATGGGCATCCGCTTCGAGGCCGTGCTCAACGCCGGTTTCGCGCTCCGGATCGCCGAGACCGAGGACGTCAGCGACCCCCGGATCGGCTACATGCTCCACGAGATCGCCGAGGAGACCCGACACCAGCGCGCGTTCATCCGCCTCATCGAGGAGCTCGAGCCCAGGGCCGTGAACCCGGTGAGGGGTGGCGTGGTGGAGCGGTTCCTGCAGTTCAACATCCGGCGCTTCATCAAGATGCCTGCGTTCCTGCTCGTCCTCGTGCTCGCGGGCGAGGAGATCCCGGACCTGCTCCAGAAGCTGGCGGCGGAGCATCCCGACACCAATCCATTGCTGGCGTCGGTGAACCGCTACCACCGTCAGGAGGAGGCGCGGCACCTGTCCTTCGCCCGGACCACGCTGCCCGAGCTGTACGCCGAGACCGGGCGGCTCGAGCGGTTGCGGATCCGGCACTTCGCTCCAGTGGTGATCCGCCTCCTCTTCCACATGTTCGTGCACCCGGGTGTGTACACGGCGGCCGGGCTCCCCGGATGGAAGACCTGGCGCGCGGTGAACCGCACGCCGGAGCGTCTCGCCGTCCGTTACCAGGCCACGCGCAGCATCCTGCGCACGTTGCTCGACACCGGTGTGTTCAAGCGTGGCCGCGTCCCGCGCGGCTGGCGGAAGCTGTGCGGCGTGGATCGTTTCGGCGAGCCGGTCGGTCCCGAGTTGTCGCTGCCGTTGCCGGCCGCGGCCGCGAGCTAGGCGCGGGCCGCCTTGCGCAGCTTGTAGCGGGCGATCCGCTCGACGCGGGAGACGAAATCGGGCGAGCGGCGGAACCGTTCGGCGATCTCGTCGGTCGACATGCCGCAGTCGCGCCAGGCCAGGATGCGTCGCTCGACGGGACGGAGCGCGCCCGGACGGCCATGGCGCTTCTCGGCGTCCCGGCCGTCGATGTGGGCCAGTTCCTCGACCTGGTCCATGAATCGCCGGCCCCGGCGGAACCGGTGGGCGATCTCGTTGTCCGGGACGCCGGCCTTCTTGAGAGCGAGGACGCGGCGTTCGATCGGTCGCAGGCGCTGGTCGGGCATGTCCCCCATCATGCCCTGTCCGCGCGATCGGCGAGCACGGCTTGCGCGGCGTTGCGGCCGTTGACGCCGATGACGGACCCGCCGGGGTGGGTGGCGGCGCCGCACAGGTACAGGCCGGCGACGGAAGTGCGCGGCGCGAACCGCCGGTCCCACATCTGATCGGGGAGACATTCCCCTTGGAAGATGTGACCACCCGTCAGGCCGACGCGGGACTCGACGTCGGGCGGTCCGAGGACCTCGCGTTCGAGCACGCAATCGGCGACGTCCGGCGCGAACCGGGCGATGGCATCCAGGACCCGGTCGCCGATCTCGTCGCGGCGCGTCGCCCACGTCCCGTCGGCCAGCGTGTACGGCGCGTACTGGGCGAACACGCTCATCGTGTCGGCGCCGGGAGGTGCAACCGTCGGGTCGTAGGCGGTCTGGAAGTAGATCTCGCACCATTCGGGCGCGGGCTCGCCACGGCGGCAGGCGTCGTACGCCGACTGGGTGTCGTCGATCCCCCGCGCGATCTCGACCTGGGCGCGGTACACGTGATCGGGTCGATCGGGCGCGGCGGTGAAGCTCGGGAGCCGGGAGAGCGCGCAGTTCACCTTGACGACCGGGCTTTCGCAGCGCCACGCGTCGACCCGGGCGCGGACCGCGTCCGGCACGTCGCCGTCGCACAACGCGAGGGTGCGCACCGGATCCGCGTTCGAGACGACCGCGCCGGCCCGCACGAGCTCGCCCCCTTGGAGGCGGACACCCTCGCCCGGCACGATCGCAGCCACCGGCACGCCGGTGGCGACCACGGCGCCGGCGTCCCGGGCGGCGTCGGCGAGGCACAGCGAGATCCGACCCATACCTCCCTCGACGTAGCTCCAGCCGCCGATGAGCCCGAGGCTGTGCATGGCGTGGATCCAGGCCGTTCCCGGGTCGCGCGGCCCGGCGAACGTGCCGATGATCCCCTGGCCGTGCAGCGCGATCCGGAGTCGCTCGTCGCGCACGTGGCGCTCGACGACGTCGGCAATGGACGTTTCGAACAGCACCTCTCGTGCTTCGGGGTCGTCGGCGAAGAGCTCCTCGAGCGCGGCGCGGTCGGGCGCGTCACCGATCCAGGTGTCGCGGGCGGGATCGCCACCGGCTCGGAGTCGCGAC
Source organism: Acidimicrobiia bacterium (assembly GCA_036005605.1). Lineage (GTDB taxonomy): Bacteria > Actinomycetota > Acidimicrobiia > IMCC26256 > JACDBD01 > JALZAA01. Next base: position 11,833 of record DASYQJ010000040.1, on the reverse strand, counting down.
CGGATACGCCGGAACAGCTCCACGTACGCGCGGTACCCGTCGACGTCGCCGGGAGCGAGCGCATGGATCTCCTTGGCCGTGCGGTCTTCGTCGAGCCACTGCGTGAGCGACGTGCCGTCCTCGAACGGGGTCCACTGGGTCGGGTCGCACAGGAACGTGCGGTAGCCGTACCGCGCCAGCGCGAGCTCCTCGATCACCAGCGGGTGCAGCAGGCCGACGAGGTACGCGCACGGGCTGATCACGAAGCGGGGATCGCTGAACGGGCGTTCGAGCGTGCACGCGCCGCCGACCTGATCGCGCCGCTCGAGCACGAGCACCGACTCGCCCGCCCGCGCGAGGTAGGCGGCGGCGGTGAGCCCGTTGTGACCCCCGCCGACGACAACGGTGTCCCATGACTGCGCCGCAAGGTCTACGACTTTCGGTCCCGCCATCGCGCCATCATGCCGGGATGCCCGCCCTGACCCCTGAGCAGGCTCGCCGGGTCTACGACCGCATCGCCCGGGCCCAGGACTGGCAGCGCTTCTACGAGGACCCCGCCACCGACGAGCTCGTGGCGCACGCCGACTTCGACAACGCGCACACCGTCGTCGAGCTGGGCTGCGGCACGGGCCGGTTCGCAGCCGCGCTGCTGTCCGTCCACGTGCCGGCGGACACTTCGTACGTCGGCGTCGACCTGAGCCCGCGGATGGTCGCGCTGGCCTCGGAGCGGCTCCAACCGTGGCGTCACCGCGCCACCGTCACCCTCGTCGACGGCCACGCCGCTGTGCCGGCTGCTGGCAGGTCCGCCGACCGCTTCGTCGCGAACTACGTCTTCGACCTCCTGGGCCCCGAGGAAACACGCGCCGCGCTCTCCGAGGCGCACCGGGTGCTCGCGCCCGGTGGACTGCTGTGCGCCACCGGCTTGACGCCGGGCGAGCGCGGACTCGCACGCTTCGTGTCGCGCGCGTGGACCGGCGTGTGGGCACGCTGGCCCGCGCTCGTCGGCGGCTGCCGCCCCATCAGGCTCGTCGACGAGCTGGACGCCTCCCAGTGGATCGTGAGCTATCGGCGCAGGGTCGTGGTGTGGGGCGTGACTTCAGAGATATTCATCGCGACCCGGCGTTGAGAGTTTCTGCACCACCGTGCGATGCCGGCCCCGTCGCGTCGAGACGAGCTCGCAGGTGTCGAGCCCCGAGCAGTCGCATCGCAGAGCGGAGACCAGGAGCTCCTTCGCCGATGCGACCCGCGCCATGTGCGCGTCGAGCTCGCCGAGCTTCTGTCGGGCGAGCGTTCGCCAGGCATCGTTCCCGGCGCCGAGCGCTTGGCGCACCTCGGCGAGCGTGAAGCCGGCTTCTTGCAGCAGGGCGATGGCCGCCAGACGGTTGAGCACCGACGTGTCGTACTGGCGGCGCCCGCCCTCACGGCCGGCGGGAGAGATCAGCCCGGCGCGCTCGTAATAGCGCAGAGCCGAGCTCTGCAGGCCGGTCGCGTGGGCGACCTCACTGATGCCGATCAGGTCCTGCTCCGCCATCGCCGGCTTCTCCTTGACTTGAAGCGTACTTCAACTGTCAACCTGGGGGTCATGGAGACGACACAACCGCTGGCCTGCACGCTGGACGGGCCCGACCTCGTCAATCGGATCGAGGAGTGGCGGGAGGTCGTGGCGCGCGCGAAAACCCGGCGCGTCGAAGACGGTCGCGTCGTCGCCGTCTACCCCAAGGACGCGCAGATCCTCTTCCGCCTGCGCGAGCTCATCGCCGCCGAGGCGGAGTGCTGCTCGTTCTTGCGCTTCAGCGTCGAAGAGACGCCCGACGCGATCCTCACCGAGCTCCAGCTGCCCGAGGAGCTGCCGGATTCGGTGAGGACCGGGGTCGTCGCGTTGTTCGGCTGATCAGTCGGGCAGCTCGACCGGCGTCACGTCGAGGTCGAGCGTCCGGCCTCCGCGCTGCACGCGAACGGTGATGCCCCGGCCGATGGCGTCGTCGTACATCAACCGCTGCAGGTCGGCGGCGGTCGTGACCGGCTTCCCGTTCACCTCGAGGATCACGTCGTCGGCGCGGATCCCACCCTTGGCGGCGGGCCCGTCGGCGATGACCTCGGCCACGTGCACACCGGACTCGCGCCCGGTGGCCACGCGGTCGCGCGGCGCGAGCACGCGGGGACTGCCCGCGATGCCGAGGTAGGCGCGACGGACGCGCCCGTCGCGCATCAGAGCGGCGATGATGCGCCGGCTCGCCTCGTTGATCGGGACCGCGAGGCCCAGGCCCATGCCCGCCACCGCGGTGTTGATGCCGATCACGCGGCCCCTTCGGTCGGAGAGGGCGCCGCCCGAGTTGCCGGGGTTGAGCGCGGCGTCGGTCTGGATGACGTTCTCGACCACGCGGATCATCGACCCGGACCGGGCCGGCAGCGATCGGTCGAGGGCGCTGACGACGCCGGCGGTCACCGAGCCGGCCAGGCCCATCGGGCTGCCGACGGCGACCACGAGCTCGCCGATCCGAAGGTGCTCGGCATCGCCGAGCTCGGCGGCGGTGAGCCCGTCGCCGCGCACCCGGACGAGGCCGAGGTCGGAGAGGCCGTCGGTCCCGGCCACGTCGAAGGGCAGCTCACGACCGTCGCTGAGGGTCGCGACGCCGGACGTGGCCTTGCCGAGGACGTGGGCCGAGGTGAGGACGAAGCCGTCGGGTGTGATCACCACGCCGGAGCCGGCGCCGCCCGCCTCCCGGCCGCGGCCGCCGCGTCCCATGACGCGGAGCTGGACGACGGAGGGCAGCAGCCGGTCGGCCACGGACGTGACCACGGTCGAGTAGGCGTCGAGCGCTTCGTCGTTGGTAGGAGTACGCGTGAGGTCGATCTGGTCGGTCGTCATGACGATTACAAGATTACCGGCGCCGAGAAGATTCCCGGCCGGTGGCCTCGGAACTGGGGCTTCGCCCAGGCGTAATGACTGGAGCCGACGGGGCTGCGTACGCTACCGGCGCGATGAAGCGCGCCGGTGTCGGCTTCCGCGAGCACACAGGGTGGGCGGCGATGGTCGCCCTCGGTGGTGGCGTCACGGCGCCCGTCGTCCTCGCCCGGAGCCGCTACGAGCTGTCCGAGGGCGATCTCCCGCGGGCCGTGTACCACGCCGCCCGGCAGCTTGACCTCGAGAACGCCGACCGGCTGGTGCGCAAGGTCGCGCAGACGGCTCGCGACGGAGCCGAGTGGCAGCTCCGGCGGACGATCGCCGAGCTCGAAGCGGCCGGCTACAAGGTCGTGGGCACTGCCGTCGCCGCACCGCGCCAGCTGCCGGACGACCTCTCGGAGATCCTCGGTTCGCACCCGCTCGTCCACACCGCCGAAGGACAGCTGTTCCGGGACGCGCTCGCCGACGCGGCCGGCGAGCTCGGTCTCCCGGTGACGCGCTTCGTGCAGCAAGAGCTGTACGAGGAGGCCGCGGACCACGTCGGCACCAGCGACGCGTCGCTGCGCGCACAGCTCACCGGACTGGGACGGGCCCTGGGCCCGCCCTGGCAGCGTGACCAGAAGGAGGCGGCAGCCGCCGCCTGGCTCGCGCTGGCGAGGTCCGGGCGTCGCCAGACCGCCGGCTCGGCCCGACCCAAGAGCTGACCAACCGGGAGCTCAGGCGGGGCGCCGGTAGGCTTTCGGGCCATGCTCTGGCTCGAGCGAGAGGTAGTCGCGACCCTCGTCAGCCCGACTCTCGACGACCACCAGCGGGTGGAGATCGAGACGTACGTCGACGATTCGCTGCGCTCGATGCCCGAGCACCTCCGGGCAGGCATGGCAGCCGAGTCGATCCTCTTCGGGGCGTGGCCGAGGGTCCAGGGCGCGCTCGGGCGTTACAACCGGGGGTCGATGAACGCGCGCGTGGAGCGCTGGAAGGCGAGCCGCTTCGACCCGGTCCGTCAATACGTGCGCCTGCTGCACTCGCTGGTCCTGTTCGCCGAGCACGAGCTCACGCCCGCAGCGTCGTGATGAAGACCCCGGAGGCGACCCTCGACGCCGACGTGCTCGTGATCGGGTCCGGCGCGGGCGGTGCCGCCACCGCCGCCACCCTGGCTGCCGCCGGCCGCGACGTGACCGTGGTCGAAGAAGGCCCGTGGATCGACCCGGACGCGTTGGAGCCGTTCTCGCTCGAGGAGATGGCCGCCAAGTACCGGCATCGCGGCCTCGCAGCCGCGCTCGGGAACCCGGCGATCGCGTTCGCGGAGGGGCGCTGCGTCGGCGGGAGTACCGAGATCAACAGCGGCCTCTACCACCGGCTGCCCGGGGCCCTCGCCGAGTCGTGGCGGCACGAATACGCCATCGAGGAGTTCGGCTCAGCCACGCTCGACTCCTACGCCGAGCGCATCGAGAACGAGCTCGCAGTGTCACGGCTCCCGGGCGCCCCGCCGCCGTCGTCGGCGCTGCTCGAGCGGGGCGCGAGCAAGCTCGGATGGCAGGCAGTCGAGTACGCACGCGTGTTCCGGTACGACGCCGCCGGCCGGGGCGTCAAGCAGACGATGTCGCGCACGCTGTTGCCGAGGGCAGTCGATGCGGGCGCAACCGTGATCCCGAATTGCCGGGTACGCCGGCTGTTGCGGCGCGACGCACGAGTCGTCGGTGTCCGCTGCGAGCGCACCGAGAACGGCGAGGCAGAGGACCTCACGATCCGTGCCGAGCACGTCTTCGTGTGCGCGGGCGCGATCCAGACGCCCGCGCTCCTCCACCGCAGCGGCATCCGCGCAGGAATCGGGTCGGGGCTCAAAGTGCACCCGATGATCAAGATCGCGGCGCGGTTCCCGCACCCGGTCGACCACGGCGGCGTGCCGATGCAAGTCATCACCGAGTTCGGGCCGAACCTGTCGATCGGCGGGTCCGCCAGTCGACGGGGCCAGGTCGCGATGGCACTCGCAGACTCGTCCGCCGACTACCGCGAGGCAATGGACAACTGGGAGAACGTCTCCGTCTACTACGCCGCGATTCGCAGTGAGGGCCGAGGGCGCGTCATGGCGCTGCCCGGGTTGCGGGCACCGATCGTCACGTACCGGCTGACGGAAGGCGACATGAGCCGTCTGGCGCGCGGCCTCGTGCACCTGGGCGAGGTCCTGCTCGCGTCGGGCGCGACGGAACTGTACCCGTCGGTGGCGGACGGGCCCGTCGTGCGCGGCCACGATGGCCTGGCGGCGTGGTGGGACGCGGTGACGCGGAACCGCACCAACCTCATGACCGTCCATCTCACGTCGAGCGTGCGCATGGGTGAGGACCGTTCGCGCACCGGCGCCGACAGCTTCGGGCGGGTGTGGGGATTCGACAACCTGCGCGTCAGCGACGCGTCGCTCATACCCGATGCGCCGGGTGTGAACCCGCAGGGGACGATCATGGCGATCGCCGCCCGCAACAGCGATCAGTTCCTCGCGGACGCGTGAGCGTGGACACACAGCACGTTCGTGAGCTCAGCGTCTTCTTTCCCGCGCACGACGAGGCGGAGAACCTGGCGCGCACGGTGTCATCCGCCCTCACGGCGCTCGACCAGCTCGGGCTGGAGGATCTCGAAGTCGTTCTGGTCGACGACGGAAGCACCGACGGCACCGGCGACATCGCCGAGTCGCTGGCGGCGCGCGACCCGAGGATCCGGGTCATTCATCACGAGGTAAACGGCGGGTACGGCACCGCTTTGAAGAGCGGTTTCGCGGCCGCACGGCGAGAGTGGATTTTCTACACCGACAGCGACGGCCAGTTCGACGTCGCCGACATCGACCTGCTCCTCCCGTACGCCGGCGACTTCGACGCCGTCATCGGCTACCGCACGCGCCGCTCCGACCACCCGATCCGGAAGGTCAACCAGGCGCTGTGGTCGGGACTGGTTCGCCGGGTGCTCGGGATCGACATCCGCGATGTCGACTGCGCTTTCAAGCTGCTCCGTCGGGCCAGCCTGGAACGGATCGAACCGCTCGTTTCGGAGGGTGCCGTGATCTCCGCCGAGTTGCTCGTGAAGCTCCAGCGGTCGGGCGCGCGACTCAAGCAGGTCGGCATCCCGCATCATCCCCGCGTCGCGGGGAAACCCAGCGGCGGCGATCCGCGCGTGATCGCCCGCGCCTTCCGGGAGCTGTTTCGGCTGCGCCGGTCACTGCGCGCGTCGTCGGGGCGGGCGCAGGTCAGGGCGGCGGAGCCGACCGCGAGCTGACGTCAGCTCTCTCGGCCGCGGACAACCCGAGGTCCGGCGGCCCGACGAACAGGGCAACGGTCACCCGATCTCGATCGCGCTGGAGCTCGGCGTAGCGCTCGAAGCGCCCGACCCACGTTTCGTCGAGCACGAGCAGGCGTTGCTCAATCATCACGTCGAGCTCACGGGTGTCGAACAGCACGCGCGGATCCACACCGCCGACCTGCACTTGGGCAAGATTCGGCAGGTTGCCGGCATCGAGCGCCGCCTGCCCGCGCGGGTTGAGGCGCAGTAGCCCCTCCTCGACGTACTTCCCGATCTGCGCCTCGAGCTGCAAGAGGTCGCGCTGGTCGCGGGCCGAGAGCCCTTTTCCTCGCGCGACGCGCCGGCTTTCCGACGGCACCTCATCGGCCGCGGCCCCCGTGCGCAGCAGCAACGCCGCCTTGGCGTTGTGGCCGTTGAATCGACGGGTCGGCCCGTACTGGCGCACGAGCACGGGGTCGCGAGCGACGAAGGGGATCCCCCGCCGCTGGAGCTCGGCGACCACCCCGGCGCCGTACGGGTCGGCGAAGCCGGCACGGAACAAGCCGTCGACCAGGACCGGGCCCCGACCATCGAGCGATCCCAACTGCCGCCCGAGGTCGTGGGTGGCGGGAATCGCGTACTCCTGCGAGTTGGGCCCGCGCCCCTCGTCGGCGAACGGAAGGTTCAGCGCCGCGACGGCAACGGTCACGAGAGCGAAGCCGGCGACGAGCCACGTCGAGCGCGCCGGCGCAACGGCGCCCCCTGCGAACCGACGGCCGATCGTGGACGCAACCGCGAAGAACACGAAAGCTCCGAGCGGCCAGAGCCAGCGGAACGTATGCGGCGTCACGTTGCCGAACACGGTCACCGGGCCTTGCCACGCCGTCACGAGCGCTGCGAGCAGCCCGGCGACGGCCGTCGCGATCGCCCACGACGAAACCCGGTCGCGGCGTCGGAGCGAGACCCATGCGCACCATCCGAGCGCGGCGAACAACACGACGAGCGAGAGCAAGGTGGAGCCCGACGACGGCTCGTGCCAACCGGGGGCAAAGGCGTCCTTCATCGACGGCCGAAACCACCACGGCGGGAGCGACACCACCGTGGCGACGACACGCGTGCCGAAACCGAGGCCGATCGTCCCGGCCTTCGAGCTGCGCGCGCTGTCGACCAACCGGGTGAGGTTTCCGGAGCCGTCGCTCGTGAACTGCTCGATGAGCGGCTGGATCCAGCACACGGCGAGGACCACTCCGGCCACTGCCACGAGGCGCAGCGCGCGAGCGCGGCGGGCTGTCCACGCGTCGGGCTCGCGACTGCGCTCGCCACGGAGGCCGATCACGAGGCCGACCATGCCCCAGGCGCCGAGCAGCGGCACCAGCAGCGCGTAGCTCAAGTGTGTTTGCACGAGGAGACTGCCGATCCCGGCCGCGAGCGGCAGGGCGACCAGGTCCCCGCACGTCATCGACCAGACGAGCACGAGGAAGAGCAGGAACGGCAGGAGCGCGCTGTGCGGGTTCCACGGTTCGAACAGCAGCTCGCTCCCCATCGCCCAGCACAACGTGGCAGTCGCCGCCATGGCGATGGTCCCGAGCAGCGCGCCGCCCTTGCGGTAGGCGAACACGGCGATGCCGACGATGCACAACGCATTCACGAAGGCGACGCCGAAAGCGACACCGGCGCCGCTCTGGACGACACGCGCCGGCACGGCGAGCAGGTCGAAGTACAAGGGCCCGGGGTGATTGAGCTGCGTGCCGGCGTTCAACGACGCCGACGACCAGGAACCGAGCAGCGGGAGATGATGCGTGAACAGGTCGCGAGCCCGGACGGCGAACAGCGCGTTGTCCCCCGTCGGGAGCCAGCCGTTGTGGATCGCGCGCGCCGTCGCGACGGCGACCGGGACGACGGTCACGACGATCGAGGCGACGAACAGTCGGAATGCGAGTCGAGCCGTCGCCAACGGGGAGGAGGAATCGACGCCGGTGGTGACGTCCTCGACCGTGGTCATGACGAGCTTCAGCTTCGTCCGGCAGGAATGGGCGCCACGAACAGGGCGACAGTCTGCTGATCCCATTGGTGCTGGAGATCCGCGTAGCGCTCGAAGCGCTTCGACCACACGTCGTCGAGCACGAGGAGGTGGTCCCGGACCATCACGTCCAGCTCGCGTGACGTGAACAGCACGCGGGGGTCGGCTCCCGACCCCTGGACCTGAGCAAGGTTCGGCAGGGAGCCGCGCTCGAGCGCCGCTTGCCCGCGACCGTCGAGGCGGAGCCGCCCCTGCACGAGGTACCCCGCGATCTGCGTCTTGAGCCGCAAGAGCTCTCGCTGATCAGCGGCGCTGAGACCCTCGCCCTGCGCGACCCGTCGGCTGCCCGGCGGCGTCTCGAGCGTCGCGTCCCCCGTGCGGAGCAGCAACGCCGCCTTGGCGTTCCGGCCGTTGAAGCGGCGCGCCGGACCGAGATGCCGCTCGAGCGCCGCGTCCCCGGTCACGAACGGGATCCCGCGGAGCTGAAGCTCGGCCGCCGCTGCCCCTCCGTACGGGTCGGCGAAGGCCCCATGGAACAGATCGTCGATGAGTAACGGGCCCTGACCCTCCAGCGATCCCATGTGGCTGGCGAGGTCCCGGGCGGCAGGAATCGCGTACCCGAACGAGTTCGGCCCGCCACCCTCGTCGGAGAACGGGAGGTTGAGCGCGGCGACAGCCACCGTGGCGAGGGTGAACACGCCGACGAGCGCCACCGCCGCCGACGCCATCGCTCGACGAGCGAGTCGGCGGCCGAGCGAAACCGCGACCGCGAGGAAGACGAACGCGCCGAGTGGCCACAGCCACCGGAACGAGTGCGACGTCACCTTGCCGAAGGCCGTCACCGGCCCTCGGCCTGCGGTCAACAGCCCGATCGCCACCGCCACGGCAGCAGTCGCGAGAGCCCACGTCGAGACGCGGTCCTGGCGCCGGCGTGAGTCCCAGCCGCATCCCGCGAACACGACGGCCAAAATCGCCAGGGAGAAGACGGCGCTGACAAGCGACGGGGCATGCCAACCGGTGACGAAGGCGTCGTTCATCGACGGCCGAAACCACCACGGGGGCAGCGAGACGACGGTGGCGAGCACTCGCGTGCCAAAACCGAAGCCGATCGTGTCCGTGGGGCTGCGAGCGCTGTCCAGCAGCCGGGTGATGTTCCCGCGACCGTCGCTCGTGAACTGTTCGATGAGCGGCTGGATCCAACACACCGCGAGCACTACGCCTCCGACCGCGCTGTACCGCAGCGCTCGCCGGCGGCGGTCAGACCACGCGTCCGGCGTCTGACCGCGTTCGCGCCCCAGCGCGACTGCCAGGCCGAGGATCCCCCACGCCCCCAGCAGCGGCACCAGGAGGACGTAGCTCAGGTGCGTCTGCACGACGAGGCTGCCGACGCCGACCGCGAACGGGAGAGCCAACAGGTCGCCACACGTCATCGACCAGACGAGCACGAGGAAGAACAGGAACGGGAGCAGCACCGCGTGTGGGCCCCACGGGTCGAACAGCAGCTCGCTGCCCATGGCCCAGCACAACGCGGCCGTGGTCGCCATCGCGATCGTCCCCAGCAGCGCGCCGCCCCGCCGGTGGGCGAACACCGCGATGCCGACGATGCACAAAGTGTTGACGAGAGCCACACCGAACGCGACCCCCGCGCCAGGCTCGAAGAGCCGCGCCGGCACCGCGAGCACGTCGAAGTACAGCGGGCCGGGATGGTTGACCAGGGTCTTGACGCTGAGCGAGACCGACGACCAAGATCCGATCAAGGGCAGATGCGTGAGGGAAAACAGGTCGCGGGAGCGAATCGCCCACAGCGCGTTGTCCTCAGTCGGGATCCAGCCGTTGCGGATCGCGCGCGTGGTCGCGACCGCGACCGGCACGAGCGCGACGACGACCGACAAGAGGAACAAGCGGCTCGTGAAGCGCGTCGCGGGCGACGGGGGCGGGCGATGGTCGGCCGCGCCGACCGCAGTGCCAGCGTTCGCCTCCGTGCTCTCGGCGACGTCCTCGACGCTGGCGCCGGGCGTCGTGCCGTGGCTCACGTCAGCCCACGGCCTCACGTGGGCCGATGAACACGGCCGCGGGGAGCCCCAGGTTCGTCATGCGAATGAGCTTTTGGCGCGCCGGCTCGGGCACGCGCGTATTCAGGCTGAGGCCGAACAGGTTCTCGTCGACGGTCGGCACGAGATCGCCGAGGCCGGCCGCGTCCAGCTCGTCGATGACCTGCGTGCGGAGCCGCTGGTACTCGGCCCGCTGCTTCGGGGTGCGGGGATCGTTGCGCGCAACCTCACGGACGCCGGGCTTCGCCCGCCAGACGTCGATGTCGTCGGGACCGATCGCGAGGTGCACGACGCCCGTGGCGTCCGCGGGATCGATCACGCGGTAGCGAGTCGCGCCGGGGCCGTAGATATCGAGCACGCCGATGTCGAACCCGCGGCGGTCGAGCTCGTTCACGAGGCCGTAGCCCATGGCGCCGATATCGACCGGGTCGCGCAGAGTCACGAGGTACAGCCCGTCGCGGCCGCCGCCCGGCACCGAGCTGCGGTCCAGCGCGGCCGCGGTCGGGCGGACGAGGACACCGAGCGTGTGCGAGAGGCGCGGCGCGGGCACGTCCGCGGACGTCGCGTCGTACGTGAACAGCGCGCTGAAGAGCACCGCCACACCGACCAGGACGGCCGTGCCGACGGCGGCCGCGCGCGCGGCAGTCGGACGGGCCACCCGCTTCCCGACGAGCACCACGGCCGTCCACACGACGGCGAGCACCATCAGCGCGCAGATCCCCCACGCCCAGAGGACGAGGTAGTACCAGACAAGACCGAAGATGCGGCTCATCGACACGAGCGCCAGCACGAGCGCGACGCCGAGCACGAGGTCGAGCCGCACCAACGCGCGATGACGGATCCGCCACGCGGCGACGGCCGAGGCCAACCATGCGCCGAGGAACACGACCCCGGGAACCAGCGACCCCGACTCGACCTTCGTCCGGTCCGCGGTCACCAGCCGGTCGACGAGCTGCCACGGGTTGAGGTGGACGAAGAAGACGTCGATCGCGCGGCGAAGCCCGACCGGCGACTCGGGCGGGTTGCGGAAGTAGTCCGACAACACCGACAGGTTGCCTGGGGTGTGGACAATCTGGTCGATCACCGGCGGCGTCCACAGGACGACCGCGACGCCCGCTGCTATCGCTCCCCACACGAGGAAGCGACGCAACGCGGCGCGGTTCCTCCGCCGGCGGTATGCCGACAGGGACGCGAAGGCAACTGCGAACGCGCCGAGACCGAGCGTCAGCCCGAGGTACGGGACGTGCGTCTGCGCGCACAAGGAACCGGCCACCACGGCCACCGGCAGCAGAGCGAGGTCGTCGTCGACGACCGACCACAGGGCGAGGAGGAACACGATGAACGACACGAGTGGGAGGTACGGGTTCCACGCCTGCGTCAGCGTCTCTGCTCCATAGGCCCGCGTCAGGATCGCGAGCACCGCTGCGAGCGCGACCATCAACCTGACGCCACCGCGCCGGAACGCGATCCAGAGCGCGGTTCCCATGGCGACCACGTGCAGCGCGACCGCAGACACCTGCATCGCCCACGACGACGCGCCGAACAGCCGGTAGACCGGCCACAGCACCCAGAAGCTCATCGGACCGGGGTGGCTTCCCTGGCGACCAAGCGGAC
>DASYQJ010000039.1:0-11396 GCA_036005605.1 Acidimicrobiia bacterium | reverse complement strand
CGGCGACGACACACCCCTGCGCGACGGCGACGAGGTCGCGGTCATCCCCCCGGTGAGCGGTGGCTGACAGCCGGGTCGACCCGGCCGAGCTGGAACGGCTCGGTCTGTACGACCCCGACGACGAGTACGCCGCCGAGCGCCTCGAGCTGATCGAGTACCTGCTCGTCGGCGCGCGAAAACTGAAGGGCTTCGACGAGCCGGTCGAGCTGTTCAGGCTGGATCGCGGTTCGTAGCGGTTACAGCAGCTTCAGGCTCCGTGCGTTGTCGAACCGGATGGTGACGTCCGACCAGTTCACGATGTTCCAGAACGCGTCGACCCAGTCCGCCTTCACGTTCTTGTACTGCAGGTAGTACGCGTGCTCCCACATGTCGAGCACGAGAAGCGGCGGTGCGCCCTGCCCGACGTTGCTCTGGTGGTCGTAGACCTGCTCGACGATGAGCCGCTGCGCGACCGGCTCCCACGTGAGCGCGCCCCAACCGGATCCCTGCACGTTGAGCGACGCTTCGGTGAGCTGGTTCCGGAATCCTTCGAACGTGCCGAACGACTCGTCGATCGCGGCCGCAAGTTCGCCGTCGGGCTTGTCGCCACCGTCAGGGCTCATGTTCTTCCAGAACAGCGAGTGCAGGACGTGGCCCGACAGGTTGAAGGCCAGGTTCTTCTGCAGCTGGTTGATCGTGCCGAACTCTTCGCTCTCGCGGGCGGCGGCGAGCTTCTCGAGCGCGGTGTTGGCGCCCTTCACGTACGTCGCGTGGTGCTTGTCGTGATGCAGCTCGAGGATCTGGGCGGAGTAGTGCGGCTCGAGCGCCGCGTAGTCGTAAGGCAGGTCGGGCAGCGTGTACTCGGGCATCGCTCCTCCTCGGGGGCCGGGGCGCGAACAATCCGGTCCGGTCGTCGTCGTCACCCGGACCTGCCAACGTCCTTCCCCGGCCTGGGATTCCGGAAACCTCCTGGTCAGACGCAGGCCATTGCGGGCGGCGGGCGGGGCTGACTAGCGTCCGCCTCCAATGCGAGTGGGCCAACTCGGGGCGGTTTGTCGCGTTCTTCTCGCGGTCGCGTTCATCGCGATCGTCGGTGTGCCGCTGACGGCAGGCTCGGCCGGCGCTCAACCCGCACCCGATCCGCTCGCCGAGATGAACGAGATGAAGCAGCGCGCCGACCAGGCCCGGAGCGAGGCCAACGACGCCGCCGAGCGGTACACCAATGCCCAGTCCTCGTTCGAAGGCCTCGGCGACAAGATCGCCGAGCTCGAGCAGAAGATCGCGGCGGGAGAGGCACGCCGCGAAGAGCTGCGCTCCATCGCCGAACGCCGGGCGATCATCGCGTACAAGCACCAAGCCAGTGATCGTGACGTCGTCCTGGACGCGGCGAACCCGACCGAGGGTGCCCGCTCGTCGGTGCTTCTGGACCGGGCGAACCAGGCCGACAACGCGGCCGTCGCCGAGATGGCAGCGCTCAACGCGCAGCTCGCGGCACAACGTGATCGGCTTGCCGAGGATTCCAAGGATTTCAACGCGTACCGTCAACGCCTCGCCGACGAACGCAAGCTCCTCGACGCGAAGGTGGCGGAGGCCGATCTGGCGTTCCGCTCGCTCCAGGCGAAGCGGATTGCCGAAGGCCTCGGCGTGTCGGTTGTCGACGGTCTGGTCTGCCCGGTGCCCGGCGCCGCCTTCAGCAACGACTTCGGGCAGCCGCGGACCGGGCACACCCATCAGGGCAACGACATGTTCGCGCCGATGGGGACACCCAACCTCGCCGTCGTCGGCGGCAACGTCACCTACGGGCCCGGCGGCTCGGGTGGCAACGGCGCGTATCTCGAAGGCGACAATGGCGTGACCTACATCTACTACCACCTCTCGGAGTACGTCGGCGGCCCGCGCCGAGTTGCGCAGGGCGAGGTCATCGCCAAGCTCGGCATGACCGGGAACGCGGGCGCGCCACACACGCACTTCGAGATGCGTCCGGGCGGGCGGACCGCCAACGCCGTCAATCCGTACCCCACGATCTCGAAGATCTGCTAGAGGCGCGCTGGTACCGTTGCCGCCATGGGCGAGCGCCGCCGCCGCATCGACAAGGTGCTCGATGCCACGTTTCTGACCAACCTCTCCGAGTGGCCGCTCGACGAGCTGCGCAGCCGCCACGCCGAGTGTCTCGAGATCGAGACCGAGGTGTCGTACGTCCGTCGCATGACGCAGGCGCGCATCGACATCCTCGAAGCCGAGATCGACCGCCGCGCATCGGGCGGCTCCATCGGTGACCTCATCGCCGCCCTTCCGGAGATCCTCGCCGACGAGGGGCCGCGCGCCCCGGTCGAGAAGAGCCGCCTGACCCGCCGCCTGGCCCCGTCGATGGATATCGAATGGAAACGGGGCCGCGAGCGGCTTATCACCGACGACACGCTGGCGAAGCTGCCGAACCTCGACGACGACGAGCTGCAGTCCACGCTCCGCGAGCTCGGACAGCTGGAGCAACAGGTGTCGCAGCAGCGGCGCGAGCTGCACCAGGTCATCGACTGCATGGAGGCCGACTTGGCCGCCCGGCACAAGGTGGGCCAAGCGTGATCTCGGCCCGCGAATGACCCCGGACCTCGAGTCGAGGCTGCACGACCTCGGTGAGTTCATCCGCGATCAGCGGCGCACGGCGCGCCTCTCACTGCGGAAGCTGAGCGAGCTCGCCGGGATCTCGAATCCCTACCTGAGCCAGATCGAGCGCGGCCTGCGCAAGCCCAGCGCCGAGATCCTCCAGGCGATCGCCCGCGCGCTGCAGATCTCCTCGGAGACCCTCTACGTACGCGCCGGTTTCCTCGAGGAGCGCGACACGGAGGAGGACCTCGTCGGCGACATCCTGCGCGACCGCACGATCTCCGAGGGACAAAAGCAGGCGCTGGTCGAGATCTACCGTTCGTTCCAGCGCGAGCAGACCGAGGAAGACGGGTCGCCGCAAGCCGACTCCGGCTGAACGGCGCACAATCCCCTCGCCGGTAGGCTCTCCTTCGATGTCGGTCCAACGCGTCGCCATGCTCAGCGTCCACACGTCCCCGCTCGCACAGCCCGGGGCGGGCGACGGCGGCGGCATGAACGTCTACGTCCGCTCGTTGGCCTCGAATCTCGCCCGTGCCGGGGTGGCCTGCGACGTGCTCACCCGCGCCGACCATGCCGAGCAGCCGCCGGTCGTCGAGGTCGAGCGCGGCTTCCGCGTCGTGCACCTCACGGTGGGGCCGATCGCGCCGGTACCGAAGCAGGCACTGCCGGAGCTCGTCGACCCGTTCGTCGACGCCGCGCTCGGTTTTTTCGCCGCCGAGCGCGAGTCACCGGACGTGCTGCACGCGAACTACTGGATCTCGGGTGCGGTCGGGCACCGGCTCAAGCACGAGCTCGACCTGCCCCTCGTCGCCACGTTCCACACCCTCGATCGCGTCAAGGCGGAGGCAGGCGTGGGCGACGATCCCGAAACCCGCGCCCGCGTCGAGGGTGAGATCGTCAGCTGCGCCGACCTGATGATCGCCGCGACCGACGAGGAGCGCCGGCAGCTCGTCACGCTGTACGGCGCCGAGGGCGACCGCATCGAGGTCGTCCCGCCGGGAGTCGACCACCGGGTCTTCGTTCCCGGGGACCGCGGCGCGGCGCGTCGCGAGCTCGACCTCGACGCGGACGCGCGGGTGCTCCTGTACGTCGGGCGGATCCAGCCGCTCAAGGGGGCCGACCTGGCGGTGCGGGCACTCGCAGAGCTGGACGGAGACGTGTCGCTGCTCGTGGTGGGCGGTCCGAGCGGGACCAACGGCGCCGCCCAGGTCGTCGCCCTGCGCAAGCTCGTCGCCGATCTCGGCCTGGACGACCGGGTGCGTTTCGTCCCGCCCCAGCCCCACGACCGGCTCGCCGCCTATTACCAGGCCGCCGACGTGTGCCTCGTCCCGTCGCGCACGGAGTCGTTCGGCCTGGTGGCGCTGGAGGCCGCGGCGTGCGGGACGCCGGTCGTCGCCGCCGATGTCGGGGGCCTGGGATCCGTCGTCGAGGACGCCCGCACGGGCTTCCTCGTCGAGGGCCGCGCCGCCACCGATTACGCGGCGCCGGTCGACGTCCTGCTGTCGGATCCGGCGCTCGCCCGCGAGATGGGCGCCAACGCGCTGGCGCGTTCGAGCCGGTACATGTGGAGCATCGCGGCGGCCCGATTGCGACGGTTGTACGGCGACCTCGCGACCCGCGCGCCGGTGGAGTGCTCGTAGGAATCTGTGACGATTGACGAGGCGCATCAGCTGATCGCGCGCCACCTCGAAGGGCCGGTCGCGGCGGCCGAGTACGTCCAGCATGTCGAGTACGACCCCGAGCTCCGCCGTTGGTACGTCCGGTTCGGATGCGACGGGCGCGATGCCACGACGATCTATTTCGACCTGCACGAGCGGACGTTGCGCTACGAGGTGTACTTCCTTCCCGACCCGCCCGCGAACCATCTCGAGCTGTATCGCTACCTGCTGCGGCGGAATCACTCGATGTACGGCGCGCGCTTCTCGATCGGGCCCGACAGCGACCTCTACCTCGTCGGTAGGGTTGCGCTCGAGCACTTGAGCGTCACCGAGCTGGACCGCATCATCGGCGTGATCTACGAGACGGTCGAGACCTGGTTCCAGCCCGTCGTGGGCATCGCGTTCGGGCGCCGGCGTTCCCCGCAATCTCAGACTGTCTGAGATCTTCCCATCTTGCGTCAGACGGCGTGAGGGGGTACGGTAGCGGCGTCCGGGCCCGAGGTGCGGGACGGTCGGCCTCGTTCGGGGAAGTGCGAGGCGGACCCGAAGGTTCCTCGGGCCTGGCCGCGCCACCGTTACCCTCCAGCAGGGACGGCGGCTTTGCCGACCGTCCCTGCGAAGCCGGAGCTTGCGACGGCGACAGGAGACTCAGTGTGATGCAACTCGCCGTGCTGGGCGGCGGACGCATGGGCGAGGCGTTGCTCGCCGGCATGCTCGACGCCGGCTGGGACGCCGACGCCCTCGCCGTCGCCGAGGTCGATCCAGAGCGGCGCCGGCTGGTCGAGGAGCGGTTCCGGGGCGTGCGCGTCGTGCCGAGCTCGGCGTGGGCCGTGGCCGAGAGTGACGTAGTGGTGGTGGCCGTGAAGCCGAGCGACGTGGGCGCCGCGCTCGAGCAGTGCCTCCCGTCGCTGAAGACCGACGCCCTTGTGCTGTCGATCGCGGCCGGCGTCACGCTGGCCACCCTCGAGGAGGCTGTTCCCGACCGGCCCGTCGTGCGGGCGATGCCGAACACGGCCGCGCTCGTGCGCAAGGGCGCCGCCGCGATCGCCGGCGGTCGTCACGCCACCGACGCGCACCTCGACGAGGCCGAGCGAATCCTCGGCTCGGTCGGCGTCGTCGTGCGCGTGCCCGAGGAGCTCCTCGACGCCGTCACCGGCCTGTCCGGCTCGGGCCCGGCCTACGTGTTCCTGGTCGCGGAGGCGATGGTCGAGGCGGGCGTCCTCGTCGGGCTGCCCCGCGAGACCGCGTCGACGCTCGTGCACCAAACCCTGGTCGGCGCCGCCGCCCTGCTCGTCGACGGCACCGAGGGACCGGAGGCGCTCCGGGCCGCGGTGACCTCGCCGGGCGGGACGACCGCGGCCGGGCTGGCTCGCCTCGAGGCCCATGGCGTCCGGGCCGCCTTCCTCGAGGCGGTGGAGGCCGCGACCCGCCGCTCCGAGCAGATCGGTCGCCCTCACCCGTGAGAGCCTCGCCCGTCCCGCTGTCCACAGATTCGGACACCGGCGCGCTCGGCTCACGCTAGACAACAGGGGCACCGCCCACCTACGCTCAGGTTCCCAGCGGGCTGGAGCCAAGGGGTGTTGACCGTGGCGGAGTCGTTCGCCAAAGCGCGCTTCCTGACTGTTCAGGAAGTCGCCAAGCTCATCAGGGTGTCTTCCATGACGGTCTACCGCCTGATCAAGGCGGGGGACCTGCCGGCGGTGCGCGTCGGGCGCTCGTTCCGAGTGCGCGACGTCGACGTCGACGCCTATCTGGAGTCGCGGTACACGCAGGCCGGATAGGCGCGACACGGTCAGGGTGACGCTCGCCCGGAAGTTCGTTTCGTTCCTGTCCGACTACGGCCACACCGACGAGTTCGTCGGGGTGTGCAAGTCGGTGATGCTGAGCCTCGCTCCCGACCTCCAGATCGTCGACATCACCCACGACCTGCCCGTCCACGACGTACGTGCCGGCGCGCTCACGCTGGTGCGTGCGGCGCAGTACCTCCCCGAGGGCGGCATCGTCCTGGCGGTGGTCGACCCCGGCGTCGGCACGGACCGCAGACTCGTGGCGGTCGAGGTCGAGCAGGGGATCCTGCTCGGCCCCGACAACGGCCTGCTCGCTCCGGCCGTCGCCATCCTGGGCGGAGCCCAGCGCGTGGTCTCGCTCACCAGCACCGAGCATCAGCTGCCTGCGCCGGGCCCGACGTTCGCCGGGCGCGACGTCCTCGCTCCCGCCGCCGCCCACCTCGCCGCGGGCGTCGACCCGTCGGAGTTGGGCGACGAGGTCGACGCGGCCGGGCTCGTCCCCGGGCTCGTGTCGCTGCCCCGGCACGACGAGGGTGGCGCGATCTACGGCGAGGTCTGGTGGATCGATCGGTTCGGTAACTGCCAGCTCAACATCGACCCCGACGAGCTGCGCGCGCACGGCGCCGAGCCGGGCGGCACGCTCGAGGTCCGCTTCGGCGATCAGGTGCGCTCGGTGCGTTGGGTGCACACGTACGCCGACGCCAAGCCGTCCGAGCTGGTGCTCCTCGTCGACTCGTACGGATTGGCCTCGCTCGCCCTCGACCGGGGCTCGGCCGCGGCCGAATGCACGCTCGAACCGGCGTCGGCCGTCACGCTGGTTCCGCCCGGCGCCACCATCACCGGCACCGACCAGGGACCTTCGTAGCCGTGCGCCCGGGAACCACCATCGCCATCGCCGTCCTGCTCTTCATCATCCTCGCGGCGGCCTTCGCCCAGTTCGTGCTCCGCCTCGGGCCATGACCTCCGGCGGCGCGGCCGCCGGCCACACAGCTCGGATGCCCGATCTTGGACGCCTGGGGATTTCCTCCCCTGTGTGCGTCGAGTCACTCTTCGTGATACAAAATCACTCAAGGCGCGAGGCGGCCCGGTCGGTGCCTCGCGCGATTCGGGGTTCCGGTCCGTGGGTGTGGGGGCCGCGGGCGCCGCGCTGTCATGGGGCGGCGCTCGTGGAACAGCCTCCCAGCCCGCCCCAAGCACCACACCCACGGCCGGGGCCCCCAATCCGAACTCGTCGTCGCGAGCGCGCGCCGAGAGCCCGGCGGTACCTTCCCGCTGTGCGCGTGCCCGAGCGTGAAGCCGACGTGCTGGCCGATGCCGACGTGGTCGTGGCCGGCGGTGGCCCGGCCGGTCTGGGCGCGGCGATCGCGGCTGCCCGCGCCGGCGCCCGGGTCGTCCTCTGCGAGCGGTACGGGTTCCTCGGCGGCAACCTCACGGTGGCCAAGGTCGGGACGATCTGTGGCTTGTACGTCGGTGGTGACGGCGCGGGCGAGTTCGACTTCGTGGTCGGCGGCATCGCGCGCGAGCTCGCCGAGGCCCTCGCGCGCGACGGCGCCGGCGTCGGTCCGGTGCCGTTCAAGGAGACGGCGGTCTTCCTGTACGTGCCGTGGGCGGTCAAGCGCCTCGCCGACCATCTCGTCACGGAGGAGGACACGCTCGAGGTGCTGCTCCACTCGCTCGTCGCCGACGCCGTCGTCGACGACGACGGCGGGGTGCGGGCGCTGGTGCTGGCGACCAAGCGCGGACCGCGCGCGGTGACCGGGAAGGTCTTCGTCGACTGCACCGGTGACGCCGACGTCGCCACCTTCGCCGGCGTACCCACCGAGCTCGGCCCGTCCGGCTCCCGCCAGTTCGGGTCCATGCAGTTCGTGATGCAGCACGTCGACGCACCTGCCGCGCTGGCCGCCGTCCCCACGCTCGGCGACATCATCGGCGAGCACGGCGCCCACCTGTCGCGCGACGGTGGCGCAATCATCCCGACGTTCCGGCCCGGTGAGTTCGTCGGCGCGATGACGCGCGTCCGCAACCGCGACGGAACGCCCGTAGACGTGACCGACGTTCGCCAAGCGACGTGGGGTGAGCTCGAAGGACGCCGGCTCGCCGAGGAGGCGGGTGCGTTCCTCCGGGCGTACGTGCCCGGGTTCGCCGACGCGTTTCTCGACGACACCGCGACCGCTCTCGGGGTGCGCGAGACGCGGCGGGTCGTCGGCGACTACGTGCTCACCGGGGACGACGTCACGAGCGGGGCGATCTTCGAAGACGCCGTCGCGCGGGGAGCATGGCCGCGCGAGTACCACGTGCGCGGGCGGACGACCGAGTACGAGTTCCTGCCCACCGGGGTCAGCTACCAGGTGCCGTTCGGCAGCCTGCGACCCCGGGGCGTCCCGAACCTCCTCGTCGCCGGGCGCTGTCTGTCGGCCGACCACGACGCCCTCGCGTCGATCCGGGTCATGGGCCCGAGCCTGGCCCTGGGGCAGGCGGCCGGCACCGCCGCCGCGCTGGCGGCACGCGATGGTGTCCCCGTCGCCGAGATCGCGGTCGACGAGCTTCAGGCGTCATTGTCGAAGCAAGGGGCGATCCTGTGACGAACCTCGCGGACGTGCTGCTCGCGCCTGCACAACAGACGCCCGACGCGTTCGCGCTACGTGCGGGCCCCGACGTCATCACGTACCGCGAGCTCGAGTCGCGCGCCGCGCGCGTCGCGGGCGCGCTCCGTGCCGAGGGTGTCGATCCCGGCGACCGCGTCACGATCGAAGGTCACAACACGATCGCGTTCGTCGCCTCGTACCTCGGGGCGCTTCGCGTCGGGGCGGTCGCCGTGCCGCTGAACGCGCAGGCGCCTGACCCGGAGCTCGATCGCGAGCTCGCGGCGGCCGAGCCCGCCGTCGTGCTCGGGCCGCCGCTCGAGGGCACCGGCGACGCCGAGCCGGCTGCGACAGTGCCGCGCGAAGACTCGGACGTCGCGGTGCTGCTGTTCACGGCGGGCACCGCGGGCGCGCCGAAGGCGGCCATGCTCACGCACGGCAACCTCGCATCGAACATCCGCCAGGTGCTCGACCATCCCGGCCTCGCGTTGAACGCCGGCGACGTATGCCTCGGGGTGCTGCCGCTCTTCCACGTGTTCGGGCTCAACGCGGTGCTGGGCATCGGCCTCGCCGCCGGCGCGTGCACCGTGCTGCTGGACCACTTCGACGCTGCCGCCGCGGTGCGGGAAGTGCGCGAACACCAGGTCTCGGTCGTTGCGGGCGTCCCCGCCATGTATCACGCCTTCCTCGAGCTCGACGACGCCACCGCGCGGGCCGAGGCGTTCGAGTCCGTGCGCCTGGCGGTGTCGGGCGCGGCGCCGCTCGACTCGGAGCTGCTCGACGGGATGCGCAAGCGCTTCAACGTCGTCGTGCACGAGGGCTACGGCCTCACCGAGGCCGCCCCGATCGTGACCACGTCGGTGATCGGGCGGCGGGAGCCGGCCGCCGGCTCGATCGGTCCGCCGCTCCCTGGCGTCGACGTTCGCCTCGTCGACGCCGACGGCGGCGACGTGCTCCCGGGCGACCCTGGCGAGATCTGGGTCCGCGGCCCGAACGTGTTCCCCGGCTACTGGCACGATCCCGACGCCACCGCCCGCGCCCTCACCGGCGACGGGTGGCTCCGTACCGGCGACGTGGCGGTGAGCGACGACGACGGCGAGCTCAGCCTCGTCGACCGGGCCAAGGACCTCGTGATCGTGTCCGGCTTCAATGTCTACCCGGCCGAGGTCGAGGAGGCATTGCTCGAGCATCCCGACGTCGCCGAGGCCGCGGTCGTCGGCGAGCCCGATCCCCGCACCGGCGAGGCCATCGTGGCGTTCGTCGTGCCCGAGCCCGGCGCCCGACCGGACCCCGCCACGCTGCTCGCCCATTGCGCCCGTTCCCTGGCCCGGTACAAGTGCCCGACCCGGGTGGAGATCGTCGACGCGCTGCCCCGGTCCTTCGCCGGCAAGGTCCTCCGGCGCGAGCTGCGTTCCTGAGCCTCACGGTCCCCGCCGCCCGGGGACTTTGAGAACGATTGCACAAGCGCGGGTATCCTCGATCAAGGCCCGGGAGCGCTCCCGGGTCACCGGAAAAGGCAGGAAAGCGAACGCAGTGCCCTCCGCCCGACGAATCCCCGAGGCGACGGTCGCCCGCCTGCCCCTCTACTACCGGGCCCTGCTCGAGACCGCCGACCAGCACGTCGGCACCGTCTCGTCCGAGCGCCTCGCGACCCTGGCGGGCGTCAACGCGGCGAAGGTGCGCAAGGACCTCTCCTACCTCGGCTCCTACGGGACCCGGGGCGTCGGCTACGACGTCGAGTTCCTCCTCCACCAGATCTCCCGCGAGCTCGGCCTGACCCACGACTGGCCCGTCGTGATCGTCGGCGTCGGCAACCTCGGCCACGCGCTCGCCAACTACCGGGGATTCGGCGCCCGCGGGTTCCAGATCGTCGCCCTCGTCGACGCCGACCCGACCAAGGTCGGGACTCGGGTCGGAGACCTCTCGGTCGCCGCGCTCGACGATCTTCCCCGCGTCGTCGCCGACTGCGGCATCGCGATCGGGATCATCGCCACCCCGGCCGGCGCTGCGCAGGAGGTTGCCGACAGGCTTGTCGACGCCGGCGTGACGTCGATCCTCAACTTCGCGCCCGCCGTCGTGAGCGTGCCGACCGGCGTGTCACTCCGGAAGGTCGACCTCGCGATCGAGCTCCAGATCCTGTCCTTCTACCAGCAGCGCAAGGTGCCGGGCGTCGACGGGCAGCGCGGCGACGTGCCGCGCGCCGCGGAAGGCGTGGGGTGACCACGACGGGGCGCTCGCTGCTCGGCTACCCGGTGAACCTCGTTGTCGCCGGGCGCCGCTGCGTGGTGGTGGGGGCGGGACGGATCGGCGCGCGCAAGGTCGACGGGCTGCTCGCGGCCGACGCCGAGGTGCACGTCGTGGCCCGGCAGCTCGGGGACCAGGTCCGGGCGCGGCACGACGAGGGCCGCATCACGGCCGCCGAGCGCCCGTTCGAGCCCGAGGATCTCGATGGCGCGTGGCTGGCGACCGCCGCCACCGACGACCCCGCCGTGAACCACGCCGTCTTCGAGGCCGGCGAGGCCCGTGGCGTGTGGGTCAACTCGGCCGACGACCCGGACAACTGCTCGTTCACGCTCATGTCGGTCATCCGGCGGGGCGACCTCGTCGTCACGGTCGGCACCGGCGGGCGCAGCCCGGCGCTGGCGACCTGGCTCAAGGAGCGGATCACCGCCGAGATCGGTCCCGAGTACGAGACCCTGCTGGAGCTGCTCGCAGACGCCCGGAATGCGATGCAAGCCGACGGGCGTTCCACCGAGGACGCCGATTGGAAACGGGCTCTCGATTCCGGC
>DASYQJ010000038.1:0-27296 GCA_036005605.1 Acidimicrobiia bacterium | reverse complement strand
ACGAAGCCGTGGTCGGCTTCGGGGTACACGGCGATCTCGCAATCGTCGCGGTCGCGCCAGGCGGCGCGGAGCGCGTCGATGTCGTCGGGCGGCGTCCATGGGTCCTTGCCGCCGAAGATCGCCAGGGTGGGGCACACCTGCGCCGCGGTGGCGAGCGGGTCGCGCTGCTGCGGCCCGCGCCAGTCGTCCGGAACGCGGATCATCCCGTAAAAGGGCACCGCGCGCGCGACCGCCCCGTTGGCGGCGGCTTTGAGCGTGTACATGCCGCCCATGCAGAAGCCGAGGATCGAAACGCGTTCGACCGCGTCGCCGGTGGTGAGGAACGCCGCCGCGGCGGCGAGGTCGCCGAGCTGCAGGTCGTCGTCCATGTCCTTCATGTGCGCCATGCGCACGGTCGCATCCTGCGTCTCGCGCACTTCACGCGGGAAGCGGGCGAACGGCTCGGCGCACGCGACCGCGAACCCGTGCGTAGCGAGTCGGCGACACAGGTCTTCGAAGAGCTCGCGGACGCCCAGCATGTCGGGGTGCACGACGAGGCCGGCGTCCGGCTGTGAAACCGGTCGGGCGTGGATCGCGTCAACACGTGTGCCATCGCCGGCTACGAGAACGAACCGTTGGACGCGCGCTTGGTGCGATCCCTCGGCGAGCGCGCCCATCCGCTACACGTAGCGTTCGAGGATCGACGTCTCCGCCAGGCGGGACAGGCCCTCCTTGATGGCGCGGCCGCGGGCCTCGCCGACGCCTTCCACCTCGACCAGGTCGGACACGCCGGCGCGCATGATCTTCTGGAGGTTCGAGAACCGCTCGACGACGTGGTCGGCGACGATCTCGGGGATCCGCGGGATCTTGTGCAGAAGCCGGAAGCCGCGGGGCTGGATCGGGGCGTCGAGGCTCACGTCAGCGGGGAGGTGGAGCAGCGAGGCAACCTCCCGGAGATCGAGCAATGACTCGGTATCGAGGTCGGCGAGCTTGACCATCACGTCGACGAGGTCCCAGTCGGGCCCGTCCACGAAGTAGTCCTTGGCGACGAGCCGGCGGTCGTCCTCGACGCCGCCCATGGCCTCCTCGAGCTGGAGCAGCACGAGCCGGCCGTCGGCGCCCAGCTCGATCACGTAGCCCTCGATCTCCTCGGCGATGCGACGCACCATCTCGGCCCGCTGGAGCACGGTGGCGACGTCGCGCACGGTGACGAGATCCTCGACCTCGAGGGCCGACAGCGAGTTGCTCACCGCGTCGAGCCGCACCCGGTACCGCTCGAGAATCTGGACCGCCCGGTCGGCGCGGCCGAGCACGCGCGGGATCGGCTCGAGCGTGCGCTTGAGGCCGCGGCGGTGCACGGCGACCACGGACATGTCCTCGGACACGGTGATCACGGGAACGTCGATCTGGCGGCCGACCCGCTCGGCGGTGCGGTGACGGGTGCCGGTCTCGGACGTCGGGATGTTGGGATCAGGCACGAGGTGCACGTTGGCCCGGGCGACGCGGGACGTGTCGGAGGCGAGGATGATCGCTCCGTCCATCTTCGCCAGCTCCGAGAGCCGCTGGGGCGTGAACTCGGCGTCGAGGAGGAACCCGCCCGAGCACACGTGCAGCACCTCGGGGCCGTCGCCGACGACGATCATCGCCCCCATGCGGGCCTGGAGGATGCGGTCCAGGCCTTCCCGCAGCGGGGTCCCCGGCGCCACGAGGCGCAGGGAATCGAGCATCGCTTCTGTACGTGGTTGAGCGGGCAACTCAGGATCCTCCAGGTCTCGAACGGTCACCGCCCGCCCGTTCGAGAGGGCAACGATACCAACAACGGGATCGGGCGCTCAGGGACCCGGCTACCCCCGTGGGCGCCCTCGCCGGCCTTGCCGGCGACGGCGAAGCTCGCCGCGGACGAGGAGGACGACCCCGAGCGCGCCGAGCACGACCGCTCCGGCGAGCAGCAACACCCGGGTCGTGTCGAACTGCGACGTCGACGTCGCCAGGCTCACGTTCTTGCCCGGCTCGGGCCGCACCTCGGTCACGTCGCCGCCGGGGAACACGAACCGGATCCGCAGCCGGAAGGCGTCGTTGATCTGCTGGGCGAGGCGCTGGTCGATCTGCGCGACGTCGACCCGCTGGCCCGTGAGCTGCGCGACGACCTCCGGGTCGTCGGCGATGCCGGCGGTCAGCTTCGAGAGGTCGGCGGCGCCCGTGACCTTGTACTCGGTGGACAGGAACCCCCGATTGCGCTCGAGGGTCACGCGCCGCAGCGGTCCGTCCTTCCCGCTGAGCTCTGCGATGACGCCGGCAAGGTCGCCTGCGTTGGCGAAGTTCTTGCGCAACGACACGGTCGCGCTCCCGTCCGGCGCCCGTCGCCACGGAGTCACCGTCCAGCCGCCGGCCTGGAGGTCACCGAGGCGTACCCGGTCCTCGAGCATGCCGCCGCCGGCTTGCGCGTTCTGCACCGCGTCGGCGTCGAGCGCGACCCGGACGCGAACGCTCCCGCTCCCGTCGTCGTGGACGTTGATCGTCAGCGACGTGTCGACCTTGCAGCCCGCGAGCAGCAGACAGGCGACGACAACGACCAGGAGGCGACGCATGGAGCGCCGAGTCTGGCATCAGCCCGCGCGGCGCAGGGCGCGCCGCCGGGCGTCGCTCAGCTCTCGGAGGGTCCGCTGCCGGCGAGCTCGACCGGCGGGGGCTCGACGCCCTCGACGGCCCGGAAGACGATCTCGGCCGAGTCGCCTTCGCCCTCGACGTCGACGACGATCGTCTCCCCGGCGTGGAACTCCTTCCACAGGATCTTCTCCGACAGCGGGTCCTCGACGTGCCGCTGGATGGCGCGACGCAACGGCCGCGCTCCGAGCTGCGGGTCGTAGCCCTTCTTGGCCAGCATCAGCTTCGCCTCGGGCGTGAGCTCCAGGCCGAGACCCTGGCCCTCGAGCTGCTCGGTCACCCGCTTGATCATGAGGTCGACGATCTCGGTGACCTCAGGCTGACTGAGCTCGTTGAAGACGATCACCTCGTCGATGCGGTTCAGGAACTCGGGGCGGAAGCTCCGCTTGAGCTCCTCCATCACGCGTTCCTTCATCTTCTCGTAGGTGACCGCCTCGCTCGACGGGCCGAACCCGATCGCGGCCTTGCGCAGATCGGCGGTGCCGAGGTTGGACGTCATGATGATCACGGTGTTCTTGAAGTCGACCGTGCGACCCTGCGCGTCCGTCAGCCGTCCGTCCTCCAGGATCTGGAGCAGCGTGTTGAACACGTCGGAGTGGGCCTTCTCGATCTCGTCGAACAGCACGACCGAGAACGGCTTGCGCCGGACGGCCTCGGTGAGCTGCCCGCCCTCGTCGTAGCCGACGTAGCCCGGGGGCGAGCCGACCAGCCGCGACACGGTGTGCTTCTCCATGTACTCGCTCATGTCGAGCTGGATGAGCGCGCTCTCGTCGCCGAACAGGAACTCGGCGAGCGTCTTGGCCGTCTCGGTCTTCCCGACCCCGGACGGGCCGAGGAAGATGAACGAGCCCGACGGGCGCTTCGGGTCCTTCAGGCCCGCGCGCGTCCGGCGGATCGACTGCGACACGGCCTTGATGGCGTCGTTCTGGCCGACGACCCGCTTGTGCAGCTCGTCCTCCATGCGGAGCAGCTTGGCCGTCTCCTCCTCGGTGAGCTTGTAGACGGGGATGCCCGTCCACATCGCGAGCACCTCGGCGATCGACTCCTCGGTGACCTCGTTGAAGAGGTCGACGCCCTCGGCACGCAGCTCGGTCTCCTTGGTCGACCGTTCCTCGAGGAGCTCCTTCTCGCGGTCGCGCAGGCTCGCGGCCTGCTCGAACTGCTGGCCCTCGATCGCGCCTTCCTTGTCCTTGCGGACCTTGGCGATCTCCTCTTCGAACTCGCGGTAGTCGGCCGGCGCCCCCATGCGGCGGATGCGCAGGCGCGACCCGGCCTCGTCGATGAGGTCGATCGCCTTGTCGGGCAGGTAACGGTCGGAGATGTACCGGTCGGCGAGGTTCGCCGCCGCCACGACCGCCTGGTCGCTGATCGTCACGCGGTGGTGGCCCTCGTAACGGTCGCGCAGGCCCTTGAGGATCTCGATGGTGTGGGCGACGGTGGGCTCATCGACCTTGATGGGCTGGAACCGGCGCTCGAGCGCCGCGTCCTTCTCGAGGTGCTTGCGGTACTCGTCGAGCGTCGTCGCGCCGATGGTCTGGAGCTCGCCGCGGGCCAGCATCGGCTTGAGGATGCTGGCGGCGTCGATCGCGCCCTCGGCCGCGCCGGCGCCGACGAGCGTGTGGAGCTCGTCGATGAACAGGATGATGTCGCCGCGGGTGCGGATCTCCTTGAGCACCTTCTTGAGGCGCTCCTCGAAGTCGCCGCGGTAGCGGGAGCCGGCGACGAGCGCGCCGAGGTCGAGCGTGTAGAGCTGCTTGCCGGTGAGCGTCTCCGGCACGTCGCCGTCGACGATGTCGGACGCGAGGCCTTCGACGATGGCGGTCTTGCCGACACCGGGCTCGCCGATCAGCACCGGGTTGTTCTTGGTGCGCCGCGACAGCACCTGCATCACCCGCTCGATCTCCTTCTGGCGACCGATGACCGGGTCGAGCTTCTTGTCGCGGGCAAGCTGGGTGAGGTTGCGACCGAACTGGTCGAGAACGAGGGAGCCGCTGGGCTGCGCCTCGCCCGAGCCGGCGCCCTGGGTCGCGCCCTCCTTGCCGCCGGCGTAGCCGGACAGCAGCTGGATGACCTGCTGGCGGACGCGCGAGAGGTCGGCGCCCAGCTTCACGAGCACCTGGGCGGCGACGCCTTCGCCTTCGCGGATCAGCCCCAGGAGGATGTGCTCGGTGCCGATGTAGTTGTGGCCGAGCTGCAGCGCTTCGCGCAGGCTCAGCTCGAGGACCTTCTTGGCGCGAGGTGTGAACGGGATGTGCCCGGACGGCGCCGAGCCGCCATGACCGATGATCTCCTCCACCTGGGCGCGCACGGCTTCGAGTGAGATTCCGAGCGACTCGAGCGCCTTGGCCGCGACGCCCTCACCCTCGTGGATCAGACCGAGCAGGATGTGCTCGGTGCCGATGTAGTTGTGGTTGAGCAGCCGCGCCTCTTCCTGCGCCAGCACGACCACTCGTCGGGCTCGATCGGTGAAGCGTTCGAACACCTGTCAACCACCTCTCGGGAGCAATTCAGCGTCCGCATCTCCCTGTACCCCATTCGGCACCGGGAACGACTTCGGACGCTGACTCCTGTGTTCAGTGTATCGGGCAGGTCCCGGAATTCCGGGCTGTATCAGACGGCCCCGCCGCCGGAATCCCTGTATTTGCCTAGATGTTCATAGACAACCCCAGCTTGGAGTTTGTTCCCGCCGGACCGTAACGTCGCTCATATGGACCCGGTCCAGACGCTGGCGCTCCCGTCGCTGGCCGGCGACCTGGCCCGGGTCGAGGATTCGCTCCACGAGGCGGTCACGACCCCCGACCGCTTCCTCGCCGACGTCGCGTCGCACCTCATCGGGGCGGGCGGGAAGCGCATCCGCCCCACCCTCACGCTGTGCGCGGCGTACGCCGCCGGCGGCGACGAGGGCCCGGCCGCAGCCGCCGCCGTCACGGGGGCGGTGGCGATCGAGCTCGTCCACCAGGGATCCCTGTATCACGACGACGTCATCGACGAGGCCGAGACCCGCCGGGGCGTGCCGAGCGTCAACGCGCGGTGGAGCAACATCGTGGCCATCCTCGCCGGCGACTTCCTGCTGGCACGGGCGTCGGCGCTGGCGGCGCGGCTGGGCGGGGACGTCGCCGAGATCCTCGCGAGCACGATCGCAGAGCTGTGCCGGGGCCAGGTGCTCGAGCTCCAGCACCTCTTCGACGTCGACCGCAGCGAGGAGGGCTACAGCTCTGCGATCGAGGGGAAGACGGCGTCGTTGTTCGGGACGTCCTGCCGCGTCGGGGGGATGGTGTCCGGCGTCGGCCAGCCGACGCTCGACGCGCTCACGCGCTATGGGTTCCACCTCGGCATGTGCTTCCAGATCGTCGACGACGTGCTCGACATCACCGCGACGGACGCGGTGCTCGGCAAGCCCGCCGGGCAGGACCTCGTCGAGGGCGTGTACACGCTGCCGGTGATCCACGCGATCGCGTCGACCCCGGCGCTCCGCGAGCGGCTCGGTCACCCGCTCGACGCCGACCAGCTCGCCGAGGTGCGGCGGCTGGCGAGCGGCGACGGCGCGATCGACGCCGCGCTCGACAAAGCGCGCGACCACGCCGCCAAAGCTGGTGACGCGCTGGAGGGCACCGAGGGGCTCGCTCCCGATGTGTGCGAGGCGCTGACGCGCTTGGTTCGCGGGCTCGTCGACCGCGATTCTTAGCTTTTGGCGTCAGCTACATGCGCATACGGCATGTACGTGGCGCCAAAACGGATCAGGCGCTCGCAGCCTGGTCGACGACACGCGCGTCGAGGCCGCTAACCCGGTCGAGGAAGTCGAGCACCGCGTCGTTGAAGCCATTCGGGGCCTCGACCATAAGCCCGTGGGCGGCGCCGCGCAGCTCGACCAGCTGCGCGTACGGGATCATCTCGGCGAGCTCCTCGGCGTCGCCGATAGGAGTGAGCGCGTCCTGCGATCCGGTGATGACGAGCGCGGGAACGCGCACCTTGCAGAGCTCGAAGCGGAGCTCGTCCGGGGCGTCCAGGATTGCGTGCACCTGGCCGGCGAACCCGTCGGGATCGGCGTGCACGAGGATGCGAGCGAGGATGTTCAACCACACGCCGAAGCGCCGGCGCAGCCGGGGACCGACGAGCCAGCGCAACGCTTCGTCGTTGAGGCCCGCCGAGCCGCGCTCCTGCACCGCGTCGGCCCACTCCTGGAGAACCTCGCGGCGCCAGGGATGGTGGCGGCACGACGTGCATGCGAGCACGAGCGATCGCGTGCGCTCGGGGTGCATGACGCCGATGATCTGCGCGATCACGCCGCCCATCGACGCGCCGATGACGTGCGCCGACGTGACGCCCTCGGCGTCGAGCACGGTCAAGGCGTCGTTGGCCATCTGCTCGAGGGAGTAGGGCTGTGCCGTCGGGCCGGTGTGGCCGACGCCGCGGTTGTCGGGTGCGAAGCAGCGGTAGCGCCGGCCGAATGCCATGCGCTGCAACGCCCAGCCGCGCGAGTCGGTCCCGAGGCCCTGGATGAGGAGGAGGGGCGGCCCGTCACGGCGGCCCCACACGTCGTAGGCGATCTCGACGCCGTCGCCGGAGGTGACTTGCTTCACGCTGCCTCCGCTTGCTCGCCGCGAACAAACGTTCGCGCCAGTACACGAAGAATCTACCTGACGGCAACGTCGGTGACTGGCTCTCTGTTCCGAAGGGAACTAGTCAGGATCTGCCAGAGCGTCAGTCCGGGCGGCGCGCGACCTCGAGCAGTTGGTTGACGGCCGTGCGCGTGCGCTCGGCGAGCTCGGCGCCGGCGAGGGTGTCGCCGGGGACGGCATCGGTGACGGTCTCGACGACGGGACCGACGACCACCCGCCAGGGCCGGATCGGGAGCGGTCCCGGACCGCCGGGCAGCACCGCCGCCGGCACGACCGGGTAGCCGACGATGGCGGCGAGGAGCTCGCGCGGCGGTGCCCCCGCCCCGGAGCGGAGCCACGTCGACGCCAGCGGCGCCGCCGCCAGGTGACCGGCCCGCAACAGCGCGGCGACGTCGTCGGCGCGGTAGCCGACGGCGCCGATCTTGCGCAGCACGTCGCCGATGACGGGCGTGTCCGGCGCGCCGATGATCCGCAGCCGGCGACCGACGGCGAGCCGGACGGCGACGCCGAGGGCGGCGGGCTCGAGGATCCCGAGCCCGCGGTTGGCGACGATGAGCGCGCCGCCGATGCGCGGGATGCGCTCGGCGTGCTCGACCTCGACTCGCACACCGAACGTGAGCACGAGCCCGGTGAGGTCCATGAGCTGCGCGTCGCCACCGAAGGCGTCGATCTGGAACCGCCCGTCGACCCGGCGTCGCGCGAACGCGAGCGGCGACTCCAGGGGCTGGACTCGGTCGCCGTCGTCGACGCCGGGCACCGTGTCGGGCGATGCGCTCATTTCATCCCCGGTCGTTCATCCTGCCGCCGTCGTCACGCGACGGCCTCCGCCGGGCGGAGCTGGCTCACCGTGCCCCACTCGTACAGCTCGGTGCAGATCTCGACGGTCGACCGAACTCCGGGGAGCGACAGCACGTCACGCGCCCGTGCGCCGTCGCCGGCCCGCCCTTGGCGCATCAGCTCGATGACGTGCGGCGGCACCGGCGCGCCGGCGATCTCGGCGACTCGCCGCGCCGCGTCCCATCCCGGCCCGAGCACCGGAATCGGGATGCGTCCGCCGAGGCGCGCCGCCTGCCAGGGGCTCGCCGCGCCGCGCCCGACCACGTTGACGGGCCCGTCGACGCTGCGCATCACCGCCTCGACCATCGCGCGGGCGGCGTCCTCCTGCGAGAGGAGCACGAACGCGGGGTCGGCAAGCGCCGGGACGGGGACCAGGGGCAGGCGCAGGAGCCGCCCCAGCGGGCTCGGCACGTGCGAGCCGACGACGGGCGCGAGCCGGAGGGCCGCCACCGGGATGCCGAGGCGCCGCACCAGCGCAGCCGCCAGCGTCTCGACCTCGAGGCACGTCCGCCCGTACGGCGAAGTCGGCGCGAGCGGCGCGTCCTCGGCCGGCACCACGGGGCGTCCCCGGCCCCGGCCGTAGACCTCGAGACCGCTGCGCACCGCAACCCGCTCGAGCCGGCCGGTCTCCGCCGCCGCCGTCAGAACGTGCACGGTGCACGCCTCGCTCGCCTCCGCCGCCTCCCGGCCGCCGAGACGCGAGTCCGGCTCGTAGACGCCGTAATGGATGACGATCTCGGGCGCGAAGTCGTGCACGAACTCGGTGATCCGCTCCTGGTCGTGCGGCTCGATGCGGTGGAACTCGCTGCGCCGCAGGCGCCGCCGCGGCGGCCAAATGTCGAAGCCGGCGATCTCGCTCACCTCGTCGCGCTCCTCGAGCAGCTGGGCGACGCGCGTGCCCAACTCGCCGCCCATGCCTGTGACCAGGACGCGCATCAGCTCTCCCCCGCCTCGGGACGCAGTTGCGGGAACAGGATGACGTCACGAATCGTGGTGACGCCGGCGAGCAGCATCACGAGCCGGTCGACGCCCATGCCGAGACCACCGCACGGCGGCAGCCCGAACTCGAGGGCGCGCAGGTAGTCCTCGTCGACGTCCATCGCCTCTTCTTCGCCGCGGGCGCGCAGCGCGGCCTGGTCCTCCAGGCGCGCTCGCTGATCGACGGGATCGGTGAGCTCGCTGAACGCGTTCGCGAGCTCACGACGAAGCACGACGACCTCGAAGCGCTCGACGAGATACGGGTCGTCCCGGTGCGCCCGGGCGAGCGGCGAGACCTCTCGCGGGTAGTCGCACACGATGATCGGGCCGGCGAGGTTGGGCTCGACGGTCTTCTCGTAGATCTCCATGACGAGCATCCCCGGTCCCCAACCCGGCTCGCGAGGCACCTCGAGGTCGTCGCAGATGCGCTCCAGCTTCTCGGCCGGCATCGAGGGATGGACGTCGACGCCGGCGTGCTCCCGAATCAACGACAGCATCGTCTGGCGCGGCCAAGGCGGCGTCAGGTCGACTGCCGCGTCGCCCGTACCGACCTGTGTGGTCCCCACAGACACCTGCGCCGCGTGCGCGACGAGCTGCTCGGTCAGGTCCATCATGTCGGTGTAATCGGCGAACGCCTCGTAGGCCTCGAGCATCGTGAACTCGGGGTTGTACCGCGTGCCCAACCCCTCGTTGCGGAACACCCGCCCGATCTCGAAGACCTTCTCGTACCCGCCGACGAGCAGACGCTTGAGCGGGAGCTCGAGCGCGATCCGGAGCGTGAGATCGAGGTCGAGCGCGTTGTGGTGCGTGTAGAAGGGCTTGGCGGTCGCTCCCCCGATGACCTGGTGGAGCACCGGCGTCTCCACCTCCACGAAGCCCCGATCTTTCAGGAACGAACGGATGGCGTCGATGGTGGTGACACGTACGTCGAACACCCGCCGCGCGTCCTCGTTCACGATGAGGTCGACGTAGCGCTGGCGGAACCGGGTGTCGACGTCGGCGAGGCCGTGCCACTTGTCGGGGAGCGGCCGCAGCGCCTTGGCGAGGAGCTCGAACCGTGTGACCTTGACCGACAGCTCGCCCTTCCTCGTCTTCATGACCGTGCCCTCGCCGCCGACCCAGTCGCCGAGGTCGAGGTCGTCGAAGGCGGCGTGTCGCTCGTCGCCGATCACCGCGCGCGACACGAACAGCTGGACCGAGCCCGTTCCGTCGCGCACGGTCGCGAACGTGAGCTTGCCTTGACGTCGGATGAGCAACAGCCGGCCTGCGACCCGCACCGTGTCGTCCACCTCGGCGCCGGCGTCGATGCCTCCGTACGCCGCGTGCAGCTCGGCGGTCGTGTGGGTCCGGTCGAATCGCACCGGATAGGGATCGCGACCCTGCGAGCGAAGGGCTTCGACCTTGGCGAGGCGCCGCGCTCGCTCGTCCTGGAGTTCGCTCAACGGTTCCTCTCGAACACGATCCGGAGCCCGTGGAGGGTGAGCCAGGGCTCATTGTGCTGGATCGTGCGGGAGAACGGCAGGATGAGCTCGGCGAGCCCGCCGGTGGCCACGACCGTGCAGTCCCCCAACTCGCCCTGGAACCGTTCGACCAAGGCGTCGACCTGCCCAGTGAATCCGTACACCGCGCCGGACTGCACCGACTCCATCGTCGACTTGCCGATCACGTTCTTCGGGGGCACGAGCTCGACCCGGCGGAGCGCGGCGGCACGGGCGAACAGCGCGTCCATCGAGATCTCGATGCCGGGAAAGATCGCGCCGCCGAGGTACTCGCCCTTCTCGCTGATCGCTTCGATCGTGTTGGCGGTGCCGAAGTCGACGACGATCGAAGGGCCGCCGTACAGGTCGTACGCCGCCACCGCGTTGGCGATGCGGTCGGGCCCGACCTCCTTGGGGTTGTCGTACAGGATCGGCATGCCGCTGCGGACCCCCGGCTCGACGACGAGGGCGTCGAACCCGAAGTACCGGCGGGTCATGAGTCGCAGCGCCGCCGTCACGCGGGGAACGCCCGACGCAATCGCCACGCCCGTCACCTGGGCGTCGAACGAGAAGCCGTGGAAGCCGAGGAACTGCTGGATCATCAGCGCCAGCTCGTCCTCGGTACGGTCGGCGACGGTTGCGATGCGCCAGTGGTCGGCCAGCTCGGTGTCGTCGAACAGGCCGATCACGGTCTGCGTGTTGCCGGCGTCGATCGCGAGCAGCACCGGTCAACCCTCGCCTTCCACGTCGAGGCCGAGGTCGAGCGCCGGCGCCGATTGCGTGATGGCGCTGGTCGAGATCAGGTCAGGCCCGGCAGCCGCGTACTTGGCGACGGTCTCGAGCGTGACGCGGCCGGAGACCTCGACGAGCACGCCGGGGCGGCTGCTCTGGCGCACGAGCGCCACGCACTTCTTCACCTGCGCCGGCGTCATGTTGTCGAGCATCACGACGCCGGCGCCAGCCTCGACCGCTTCCGCCACCTGCTCGGGCCGTTCGCACTCGACCTCGACCGTGCGGCCCGGCCAGCGGTCGCTGGCGGCCTGCACCGACTTCTCGATGCCCAGCCCGACGAGGTGGTTGTCCTTGATCAGGAGCGCGTCCGAGAGCGACGCCCGGTGGTTGTACCCGCCGCCGGCGCGGACCGCCGCCTTCTCGAGGGCCCGCAGCCCGGGGAGCGTCTTGCGCGTGTCGAGAACTCGCACCCCGCCTCCGGCAGCCTGGACGAAGGCCCGCGTGAGCGTGGCGACGCCCGCGAGGTGACACAGGAAGTTGAGGGCGGTTCGCTCGCCGCTCAGGATCGAGCGCATCCGCCCGAAGACGCGGCCGAGCTCGAGACCGGCGGCGACCGAATCGCCGTCCTGCAACCGCCAGGTGACGGTGACATCGGGATCGAGCTGCCGGTACACCTCGTCAACGGCTTGCACGCCCGCCAGCACACCCTGCTCTCGGGCGACGAAGCGGCCCGTGCCGAGGGTGACCTCCGGGATGATGGCCTGCGACGTCAGGTCGCCGAGCACCCCGAGGTCCTCGTCGAGGGCGACCGCGACCGTCTCGCGCAGCGGGCCAACGGCGGCGTCGGCGTCGCTCACCGCGCGGCCGGCTCCTGTGCAGGGAGAGGCACGAAGAGCCGTTGCGTGGCGGCGCCGAACACGAACCTGCCGAGGAACTCGGACGAGGACTCCGGGAAGTCGAGACGGGTGTGCGTGCCACGCGACTCGGTGCGCGCGCGTGCCGCGTCGACGAGCGCGCGGCTCACCGTGACCAGGTTCCGGACTTCGGGGTCGCCTGCGCCGGCCATGGCAGTGAGCTGCGTGGCCGCACGCTCGAGGCTGGCCGCATCGCGGAGCACGCCCGCCTCGCGGGTCATGAGCCGCTGCAGCCCCTCTCGTGCGACGGGCGTGTCACCTCCCGTCGCGGGCGCGGCGCCGGTCCGGTACGACTCGACGCCACGAAGCACGCCGTTCTCGTCGGGCTCGTCCTTCCCGCGTGCGATTGCGTCGATCGTGCGGCGGGCGAACACGAGGCCGTCGAGAAGCGAGTTCGACGCGAGCCGGTTCGCGCCGTGCACACCCGAGCAGGCGGCTTCGCCGCACGCCCACAGGCCGGGCAGGACCGTCGCGCCGTCGAGGTCGGTGCAGACGCCCCCGCAGAGGTAATGGGCGGCGGGCGCGACCGGCAGCCAGTCGCGGTGAGGGTCGAGGCCGACCGTGCGGGACGCGCGCCAGATCGTCGGGAAGCGCGCCTCGAAGCCGTCGATCGAGGTCGCGTCCAGCCACAGATGGTCCGTACCCTGCGCCTGGAGCCGCCGCGTGATCGCCCGGGCGACGATGTCCCGCGGCGCGAGATCCCCGAGCGGGTGCTCGTCGGCCATGAACGCCCGCCCGTCCCGGTCGCGCAGCACCGCCCCCTCGCCCCGCAGGGCCTCGGACAGCAGCGGTCGCGGCATCGAGGGGTGGTGGAGCGCGGTCGGGTGGAACTGCATGAACTCGACGTCGGCGACCGCCACGCCCGCGCGCAGCGCCATGGCGATGCCGTCTCCCGTCGACAGGGCGGGATTGGTCGTCACGGCGAAGCACTGCCCGGAGCCGCCGGTGGCGACCATCGTGTGGCGGGCACGGACCTCGGTCGTGGTGCCGTCGGGTGCGCGCGCCTGCACGCCGACCGCGCGTCCTGCCTCCACGAGAAGGTCGAGGGCGAGCCAGCCCTCGCGCACTTCCGCCGTCGTGGATTCGACCGCCGCGACCAGCGCGCGCTCGATCTCGGCGCCGGTGGCGTCGCCGCCCGCGTGCAACACGCGCGCGGCGGAGTGCCCGCCTTCGCGCGCCAGGGCGAGCCCGGCTGACTCGCCGTCCCCGGTCTGGTCGAAGACCGCGCCCATGGCGATGAGCTCGCGCACGCGGTCGGGGCCTTCGTTGACGAGCACCCGAACTGCGTCGGGGTCACAGAGACCGGCGCCCGCCGCCATGGTGTCGGAGAGGTGCAGCTCGGGTGAGTCGTCGAGACGCCCGTCGAGGGCGGCGGCGACACCGCCCTGCGCGTAGCGCGTCGCGGAGTGGGCGAGTTCGCCCTTCGTCAGAACGGTCACCGACCAGCCGGCGCGGGCGGCGTGAACGGCTCCCGACAAGCCGGCGATCCCGCTGCCGAGCACCAGCAGGTCGAACATCAGCCCAGCCTACTGATCGCTAGTTCTCGTCGGTCGCCGTCTTGGTCGCGGTCGCAAGCTCCGGCTCTGCTCCGACGGTCGGCAAAGCCGCCGCCTCCGCGAGTTGTCACGGAGCGAGCTCGTGCAACTCCCGGTCGAGCGCCTGGAACTCCGCGTCGGTGGGACGGTTGCGCGAGTCGACGTGCACGATCTTCGGGGCGTACGACTCGAGCTCGGCCTCGTCGTACTGCGCATAGGTGATCACGATGACGCGGTCACCCGTGTGCACGAGACGGGCGGCGGCGCCGTTGAGGATGACGTCGCCGGGACCACCGCGCATCGCGTAGGTCTCGAAGCGGGCGCCGTTGTCGAGGTCGAGCACGTGCACCTGCTCGTGCTCGAGCACGTCGGCGAGCTCCATGAGCTTCGGGTCGAGCGTGATCGAGCCCACGTAGTCGAGGTCGGCGCCCGTGACCGTGGCCCGGTGGATCTTGGACTTCATCATCGTTCGGCGCATCAGCTCGTGCTCTCCTGTTCGGCGAGTGTGATGACGCCGAGGTCGGTCGAGACCTCGGCGCCGGCGATCTGCATCGTGACGTTGTCGATCAGGCGTGCCTTTCCGACGGCAGCCGCCACCGCGACGACGACCTCGCCGTCGACGATGGCGATCGGCGCCAAGTCGGCCGCCCGTCGGACCTCGGCGTATTCGAGCTCCAGGCCGTGGTGTGCCGCTTCG
This sequence comes from Acidimicrobiia bacterium, assembly GCA_036005605.1. Taxonomy (GTDB): domain Bacteria; phylum Actinomycetota; class Acidimicrobiia; order IMCC26256; family JACDBD01; genus JALZAA01. The sequence continues at coordinate 12,863 of DASYQJ010000038.1, read as the reverse complement.
GCTTCCACGGCGGTGCGGACGCGCTCAGGGTCGCGCTCGCCGTGCTCGACGGCCGCGGCGGCTGCGCGTAGCGAGGCGAAGATGCCCGTCGCACGCCGGCGCTCGTCGGCCGACAGGTAGGCGTTCCGGCTCGACATCGCCACCCCGTCCGGCTCGCGGACGAGCGGGCAGCCGACGACCTGCACGGGCAGGTCGAGGTCGGTGGCCATGCGCCGCACGACGGCGAGCTGCTGGAAGTCCTTGCGCCCGAAGTAGGCGGTGCACGGACCCGCGATCGAGAACAGCTTGGCGACGACCGTGGTGACGCCGTCGAAATGCGTGGGACGGGCGGCGCCGCACAGTCCCTCGGTGAGCCCGGCGACATGGACTGTCGTGACCGTCGGCTCCGGATACATCTCGGGCACGCTGGGCACGAACAGCACGTCGACGCCTTCGACCTCGGCGGCGGCGGTGTCGGCGACGAGATCGCGTGGATAGCCGGCGAGGTCCTCGTTCTCGCCGAATTGCAGCGGGTTCACGAAGATCGTGGTGACCACGAGGTCATGGTTGGCGCGCGCCGCGCGCATCAGCGACCGGTGGCCTTCGTGGAAGTAGCCCATGGTCGGGACGAGCCCGACAGTCTTGCCCGCCCGACGTGCCGCGTCGCAACGGTCGCGCAGCTCTGCGATGCGCTCGACGACGATCATGCGAGCGTCTCGTCGGACCCTACTTGTCGCCGTCGCAGGCTCCGGCTCCTGCGGCGACGGTCAGCAAAGCCGCCGTCGCCGCGGGCGTCGGCGGCGGCGGCGTCGCGTTGGCCGGCGAGCCGCCGTGCCTCACGCACGAGCGCCTCGTACCCGTCACGCTCGTCGTCCGGAATCGCGTCGACGTGCCGGGTGACCGTCTCGTCGTCGCCGCGCGCGACCGGGCCCGTGAGCGCGGCGGCGGGCCCGAGCTCGTCGACGTTCTCGACCGTCCCTCGGACCAGTGGAAGGAAGGCTTCGAACGGGACGTCTGCGTGCGCGGCGAGTCGCTCGACTTGGCCGAGCAGCGCCACGAGGTGGTTCGACGCCACGCAGGCCGCCGCGTGATAGCGGACGCGATCGACGGCATCGACGCGGAACGGCCGCATGCCGAGCGTAAGCGCGATCTTCTCGACCCGCGGCGAGCCATCGATCGCGCACCACGCGCCCGCGAGCCGGCGCTGCCCGACGTCCGCCGAGGGGAGTGACTGGAGCGGGTGGAGGGAGCCGACCTCGACGTCCGGGCGCGCAAGCAGCGCGCCGTCGAGCTCGTGCAGCGTCGACGCACCGGAGAGGTGGACGACGAGCGCGCCGGTGCGGAGTGCCGGCGCGAGGGCGGCGGCAGCGCCGGCGATGACGGCATCGGGTGTTGCGACAATCACGACGTCGGCCTCGCGGCCGGCGTCGGCGACCTCGACGGCCGGCGCGGCGAGGCGCGCGGCTACCGCTCGGGTGGAAGGGGCGTCCGGCGTCCTGCCCGCCACCGCGACCGGCCGCCAGCCGCGCGCCGCGAGCGCGCAGGCGACGGCGGTGCCGGCTCGGCCGGGTCCCACGAGCGCGAAGGCCCGGGGCGGACTGGTTGCGTCCACGTTGCGCAGCCTTTCGTTCCGGTCCCGTCGTCGGGTACCGGACTACTGGGTCTGTGGCAGCGCCAACTCTACTTCGCTGCGGCGGACCCCCGCTTCGCCGGAAGGCACCCATGGGGCCAGCATCGGGTCGAGGTCGGCGAGGGGCACCATCACGAACGCCCGCTCGTAGAGGCGGGGGTGGGGAACGACGAGGTCGGGCTCGTCGACCTCGTCGTCGCCGAGGAGCAGGACGTCGACGTCGAGCGGGCGGGGGCCCCACCGTTCGCCGGGGACCCGCCCCGCCTGGTGCTCCAGACGCTTGGCGACCTCGAGCAGCTCGCGAGCGGTGCGATCCGTGTCCACGGCCACGACGGCGTTGAGGTACTCGGGCTGCTCGGGTCCGCCGACGGGCTCCGTCTCGTAGACGGGCGAGACGTCAACGACGGTGACGCCGTCGGCGGCGGCGAGCCCGTCGACCGCCGCCTGCAGGGCGCCGGCCCGGTCGCCGACGTTGGAGCCGAGCCCGAGGTACGCCCGTCGCACAGGTGGACGGCCCCCGCTGCCGATCGCGTACGTGCGAATGAAGGTGTCGGCGTCGAAGCGCACCAGGTCGTCGTGGATTCGGGTGCGCAGGTCCTCGGCCGCGGCCACGTCCGTCCCGACGGAGATGGCGCGCACGATTGTCCCCTGCGAACGGTCGCGGACCCGCACGACCACGGGGTGGCCGTCGGGGCTGACGCCCTCGCCGTGACCCTCGTCGGGCTGCTCGATTGCGACGACGAACCGGTCGGCGGCCCGCACGGTTACCGCTCGATGCGGACGGCGACGTGATCGACCATCGCCCGCACCGGGGGGTGCAGCTTCCGGACCGTGACCGTCGCGGCCTTCACGCGCGGGTCGGCGCCGCACACCTCGGCGATACGCGTCGCGAGGCGCTCGAGCAGGTGGTAGCGCTCGGACTTCACGACCCGGCTGACGGCTTCCGCGACCGCCGAGTAGTCGACGGTTTCGTCGAGATGGTCGCTGTCGCCCGCGGCGGCGAGGTCGACGTCGAGCTCCACGTCGACCTCGAACGGCTGCGGCCGACCCTGCTCCTCGGGGAGCACACCGTGCACACCGAGCTCACGAAGACCGGCGATGAGGATCTTGTCCATCGCAGTTAGTTACCCGATCGGAGCGACCGCCGTGCGGTCAAGCCTTCGCTCTTTTGCCACGACCCGACGCCGCCTTCTTCGGCTTGCCGGCGGTCTCCGGCTTCGCGGCCGACTTGGACGGCGTTTTCGCCGCCTTCGCTGTCGCCGTCGGCTTCTCGGCCGGCAGCGGTAGCGGCTCGGGCGCCGGACGCGGATGCCGGAAGAGCCCCTCGTTCACCGTGACGGCGACGATCTCCCGGCCGACCGAGCCGAGCTGGCGGCCCGTCAACTTCTCGAGGACCACGATGGCGTGCGGTCCCTCGTACACGAGCCCGGAATAGAGGAGAAACCCGGCGACGACGCCGAGCAGCCGGTCGCCGAACTCCTCGTGGTGCATCAGGACCCGCTCCGACGGGTTGTCGAGCCACGCCGCGAGCGTCGTGTACACGTCGCGCAGCCGCTCGGGGAGCTCGTCGTGGCGGCCCAGCGGCACGTGCTCGTAGGCGAGCCCGGCCTCCTCGTAGGCGTGCAGGTTGTGCGGCGAGTCGAGGAGAGAGAGCACGTGCGTGAACCCGTGGCCGGCGAGCCACAGGAGCTCCTCCTGGCGGCGCACCTTGCGGTGATTCCGGGCGAAGCCCCCGGGACGCTCGGATACCGCCAGCCGGCCCGTGATCACCCACGTGAAGTAGCGCGGCTCGAGGCCCTGGGCCCACCGCCCCTTCACGCCGCGCCCGCCTCGGCGGCGCGCAGCGCTACCAGCAGTCGAACGGCGTGCACTGCGGGCAGGACGTCGTGCACGCGCACGATCGACGCGCCCCGCTCGACGGCCCACACGACGGTCGCCAGCGTCCCCTCTTCGCGCTGGTCGACCGGCAGGTCGCCCGACGCGGCGCCTGCTCGTGCCAGCACCTTCCCGACGAAGGTCTTGCGAGAAGCGCCGACCATCACCGGAACCCCAACCCGCTCGACGAGCGCGGGGAGACCGGCGAGCAGGCAGAGGTTGTGCTCGACCGTCTTGCCGAAGCCGATGCCCGGGTCGGCTGCGATCGCGCCCTCCGCGACGCCGGCGGCGCGTGCAGCGCCGACACGATCGGCGAGGAAGTCGCCGACCTCGGCGACGACGTCGTCGTAGCGCGGGTGGGCCTGCATCGTGCGCGGCTCACCCTGCATGTGCATGACGACGTAGCCGGCGCCGGCCTCGGCGGCGACTCCGAGGATGTCGGCGTCGAGCTGACCGGCCGAGACGTCGTTGACGACGGTGGCGCCGGCATCGAGCGCGGCCCGGGCGACGGCGGCCTTCGTGGTGTCGACGCTGACTGGCACGCTCGTCGTCGCCGCGAGGCGCTCGACGACCGGGATCACACGGCGGAGCTCTTCGTCGGCCGGGACGGGCGCGGCGCCGGGGCGGGTCGACTCCCCGCCGACGTCGAGGACGTCGGCTCCCTGCCCGGCGAGCTCGATCCCGTGCGCGACGGCGGCGTCGGGGTCGAGGAAGCGGCCGCCGTCCGAGAACGAGTCGGGCGTGACGTTGACGATTCCCATGACCGCCGCCCGCGCGCCGCACACTCGATCCCACTCGAACATCTGTCGGCAGCGTACCGGCCTCCGCCCGACGTGGCTCTGGGCCGTTCAGATGCGTCCGTAGTGCGCAATTGGTGCGCACCAGGTACGTCGTCAGCCGCGCAGGCCGGTCTGGCCGATGAAGCTCATGGCCTCGGCCCGGGTGGCCGGGTTGTCCTTGAACATGCCGCGCACAGCCGACGTGACGGTCAGCGACCCCGGCTTCTTCACCCCGCGCATCGTCATGCACAGGTGCTCGGCCTCGATGACCACGAACACGTGCGGCGTCAGGATGTCGACGAGTGCGTCGGCGATCTGCGTGGTGAGCCGCTCCTGGACCTGGGGCCGCTTGGCGAACCCGTCGACCATGCGCGCCAGCTTCGACAAGCCCGTGATCCGCCCGTCTTCGTCCGGGATGTACGCGACGTGCGCGCGCCCGTTGAACGGGACGAGGTGGTGCTCGCAATAGCTGGTGATCGTGATGTCGCGGACCATCACCATCTCGTCGTGATCGGCTTCGAAGGTGGTGATGACGTGACAACGCGGGTCTTCCCGCAGCCCGCTGAAGATCTCCTCGTACATGTCGGCGATCCGCCGCGGCGTGTACTGGAGGCCGTCCCGGTCGGGGTCCTCGCCGATGGCCTCGAGGATCTCGCGCACGGCGCGCTCGATGCGCGGCTTGTCGAACTCCCTCGGCTCCTCGTCGGAGGGGACAGCGCGGATTCCGTCGCTCACTCTTGCGCCTTCGGGGTTCTCGGCGCCGGCTGGTGGTCGGTAGCGGCGGCAGAGGCGGCGCGCCCTGCGCCCTCGGACCGGCTGCCATCCCACGGCCGCACGTCGGCGAAGACCTGCTGCACGCGGTCCGTCTCGAGGGTCTCGTGCTCGATCAGGTCCGACGCCAGACGGTCGAGCACCGCCCGGTTCGTCTCGAGGATATGGCGGGCGGCGTTGTGGGCGGACTCGATCAGCCGCCGGACCTCGGCGTCGATGCTCGCCGCGACCTCCTCCGAGTAGTCGGGTGAGTGCCCGAGGTCACGGCCGAGGAACACCTCGCCCTGGGGCTGCCCGAAGCGCATCGGACCGAGCGATTCGCTCATCCCGTACTCGGTGACCATCTGGCGGGCGACGGTGGTCGCGCGCTCGATGTCGTTGGCGGCGCCGGTCGTCGGATCGGCGAAGATCATCTCCTCTGCAGCGCGGCCGCCGAGCAGCATCGTCAGCTGGTCGGTCAGCTCGCTGCGGGCGACGAGGAACTTGTCCTCCATCGGAAGCGTGAGGGTGTACCCGAGCGCGCGTCCGCGGGGGATGATCGACACCTTGTGCACGGGGTCCGTCTTCGGCAACGCGTGCGCGACCAACGCGTGCCCGCCTTCGTGGTACGCGATGACTCGTTTCTCGGCGTCGGAGATGAGCCGGCTGCGCCGTTCGGGCCCCGCCATCACGCGGTCGATCGCCTCTTCCAGCTGCGGCATGCCGACGAGGCGCAGCTCACGACGCGCCGCGAGCAACGCGGCCTCGTTCACCAGGTTGGCGAGGTCGGCGCCGGTGAAGCCGGGTGTGCGGCGCGCGATCACGTCGAGGTCGACTCCGTCCGCCAGCGGCTTCCCGCGTGCGTGCACCCGCAGGATGGCTTTCCGGCCCTCGAGGTCCGGGCGGTCGACGACGATCTGACGGTCGAAGCGCCCGGGACGCAGCAGGGCCGGGTCGAGGATGTCGGGTCGGTTCGTCGCCGCGATGAGGATGACGCCGACCTTCTGGTCGAAGCCGTCCATCTCCACCAGCAGCTGGTTCAGGGTCTGCTCGCGCTCGTCGTGCCCGCCGCCGAGCCCGGCGCCGCGATGACGGCCGACGGCGTCGATCTCGTCCACGAACACGATCGCGGGCGCAGCCGACTTCGCCTGCTCGAACAGGTCACGTACGCGGGACGCGCCGACGCCGACGAACATCTCGACGAAGTCGGAGCCGCTGATCGAGAAGAACGGCACGCCCGCCTCACCGGCCACCGCCTTGGCCAGGAGCGTCTTGCCGGTCCCGGGGGGCCCGAACAGCAGCGCTCCCTTGGGGATCTTGGCCCCGATCTCGTGGAACTTCGCCGGCGCCTCGAGGAACTCCTTGATCTCCTGGAGCTCCTCGACCGCCTCGTCGAGCCCGGCGACGTCGGCGAAGGTCGTCTGGGGCTCGTCCTTGTTCAACGCCTTGGCCCGCGACTTCCCGAACCCCATGAGGCGACCGCCACCCTGCACACGGGTCAGCACGAACAGGACGATCCCGATCAGCAGGATGAAGGGCAGCCAGCCGAGCAGGAGGCCCAGCCACGCGCTGTCCTCCTGGCTGTCGACGTCGAACTTGGCGTCGGAGGCGACGATGTTGTTGGTGATCTGCTCCGTGTAGCCCTCGGGGAACTTCACGTCGTAGGCGGTCCCGTCGGTGAGCTTGCCGTGCACGGCGTGGTCCTTGTCGAGCAGCGTCGCCGTCGCGACCTTCCCGCCCGTCAGGTCGGCCTCGTACCGGTCGAGGCTGACGTGCTTGCGCGCCGGGCTCGTGTCGATGACCTGCCACGCCACGAAGGCGAGCACGAGACCGACGGCGAGATAGATGAGGAAGCTGCGGCGGAGCTTGGTCACGGACACTCCCGGGGACGCGGGCCAGGGTATCGCCCAGTCGACGTCACCCGGTCAGCGCGCCGGTGAATTCGTAGACCGCGGGCAGGTTGCGGTAGCGCTCGCCGATGTCGAGCCCGTACCCGACCACGAAGTCGGGAGGGATCCGAAACCCGACGTAGCGCAAGTCGAGATCGCTGTGTTGCAGGCCTTCCTTCAACAGCAGCGCACACACCTCGAGCGACGCCGGGCCGCGCGCGGCCAGGTTCTTCCGCAGGTACGAGAGCGTGAGGCCGGAGTCGACGATGTCCTCGACGATCAGCACGTGGCGTCCACCGAGGTCGATCTCGAGGTCCTTCTCGATGCGGACGACGCCGCTCGTGCGCGTCGCCGACCCGTAGGACGAGACGGCCATGAAGTCGAATTCGACAGGAAGGTCGATGGAGCGGGACAGGTCGCTCATGAACACGAAGGCGCCCTTGAGCACCCCGACGAGCAGCGGGGGGTGGTTCGCGTAATCGGACGTGATCTCCTTGCCCAGCTCGGCGACGCGCTGCTGCAGCTCCTCGGCGCCGACCACCACTCGCCCGAGATGCGCGTCCTCCACCGGCTCCCCTGTCCCGCCTCGCCCCGTGAGCTCGTCGGTCACGCTAGCCGTGCGACCCGGCGTGCAACACGCCGGCGCTTCGCTGCACCCGCCGACCGCCGGCGAGATCGACCGCCCGCCGTTCACCACGCGCGACGGCGAGCACGGCGTCGACCTCGTCGAGCGCGGGCGGCGGCGGGCCCAGCCAGCACCGGACCGCACGCCGCGCCAGCGGGTCGGGGAGCGCGGCGAGATCGCGCGCCCGGGCCCCTCCCTCGCCCGGCCACGCCGCACGCGCGAGCGCGTCGAGGAAGTCGGACTCGGCCCGCAGCACGTCGGCCTGGCGGGTGAGCAGCGGCGTCAGGTCGCGGCCGGCCCCTCGCTCCAGCAGCGGCAGGACCTCGTGGCGGATCCAGTTGCGCCGGAAGGCGAGGTCGTCGTTCGACGGGTCCTCCCACGGTGTGAGCTGCCGGCGGGTGCATTCGGCGCGCACGTCTGCCCGCCGCGCGCCGAGGAGCGGTCGCACCACGCGCCCGCGCCGGGCCGGCATGCCCGCCAGCCCGGCCGAGCCACTCCCCCGCAGCAGATTGAGCACGACCGTCTCGGCCTGGTCGTCGGCGGTGTGCGCCACGAGCACGGCCGTCGCGCCGTGCTCCACGCGGGCCGCCTCGAGCGCGTCGTACCGCGCCGCCCGCGCCCGAGCCTCGACGTTGGGCCCGGGCGCAACGGTCACCCGTCGGGCATCGAACCCCGCACCCAACCGGGCCGCGGCGTCCGCCACGATGCGCGCTTCGCGATCGCTGCCGGGACGCAAGGCGTGGTCGACGTGCACCGCGATCGGCGCGAGCCCGTCGTCGACCGCGAGGGCGAGGAGCGCGAGCGAGTCCGCGCCGCCCGAGCATCCGACGACGACCGGCGGGCTCACGTCGGGCGGCACCTCGAGCTGCAGCGCCGCCACCCGAGTGTTCCTCAGGTTGCGTCGGGCGGGCCGCCCGGCCCGGCGCGGGCGTCGAGGAGCACACCCTGGCGGAGCAACGCGAGGAGCTCGTTGGTGCCCTTGAGCCCGAGCTTCCGGCCGATGCGGCGCAGGCTCGCGTACACGTTGCTGCGACTGATGCCGAGCTGCTGTGCGACCGCGGTCACCGGTGTGCGGGTGGCAAGCGCCTCGAGGAGCTTTCGCTGCTTCGGGGTCAGCTCGCCGACGCGCTCGCGTGCGGCACGGATGCGGGGCGCGGGGCTGGGCGAGGTCGGCGAATGCTCGAGGCGCGTGATGCGCACCCGCGGCTCGGCCGGGGCGCCGTCAGGCAGCGCGCCCGTCTTCTCGAAGCGAGCGAGCGCCTCGAGTGACTCGGCTTGCACCTTGCGGCGCTGCTCGCGCTCCGTCGGCGCCGACGGGGACAACGTCTGCTCGAGGAGCTCGACGAGCGCGCGAGGGTCGAACGGCTTGGTGATGTACTGCAGCGCGCCCTGGATCCCGCCGCGGAGCTTCGCTTCGGGCTCGTCGGCGGCGGTCACCATGAACACCGGGATCTCCGACAGGTCGCGCCGGCTTCCGGCCTTCAGCTCCTCGAGGACGGCCCACCCGTCGGTCCCGGGCATGCGCACGTCGAGGAACAGCGCGTCGGGAGGCTCACGGCGAACACTTGCGAGCGCTTCGTCGCCATCGGCAGCGGTGACGACGCGATGCCCTGCCTGTTCGAGATTGATGCGAACGAGCTCGCGAATGTCAGGTTCGTCGTCAACGACGAGGACGAGGGCCATCGCCGGCAACGTTACTTCTGAGTTTGTCGCCGTCGCGGGCTCCGGCTCCTGCGGCGGCGGTCGGCAAAGCCGCCGCCGCGGTACACGTTCAAGCCACGCGGGCGAGCCAATCGGTCGGGCGCGCCAGCTCGTCCATCGTCGGCAGGGACTCGGGGCCCCGCCAGGCGGCGTCGATCGCGCGCGAGCCACCGACGCGCACGACTTCGGCGACGAACGCTTCCCCGACCTCGTACTGGCGGAGCTTCGATTCGAAACCGAGCAGCTTGTACAGGATGCCTGCGACTCCCCGGCTACGACGGCGGGCCTGGAGCACGCGCGCCATGCGTTCCTGACCTGCGATGTGCGCGCGGCCGAGCTCGTTCATGACGCTGTTGCCGTGACCCTCGAGCAGTGACATGAGCGCCTGCACCCTGGCGAGCACGCCGCGCTGCTCCGATGACGCGAAGAGCGCCACGAGCCCGCCGTCGTCGAGTGGGTTGTGCCCCTTCCGGAGCTCGTCGGCGGCGCGCATCATCGCCTGCACGAGCCGCCCGGGATCCGGATCCACGATGGCCAGCGCCTGCTCGACGAGCGATAGGAAGTACTCCTTCAGCCACGGGATGGCCGTGAACTGCGCGCGGTGCGTCACCTCGTGGATGGCGATCCAGAGCCGGAAGTCGTGCGGCCGGAACGCGTAGCGCTTCTCGAGGGCGAGGATGTTTGCGCCGACGTAATACACGGCGCCGGTGCCGGCAGGCGCGCTGGACGCGTCGGGGTCGTCCGGGACGAGCAGGTCGTACTGGCCGAGCACGCGCTGGGCCATGAACCCGAGGAGCACGCCCATCTCGGTTCCCGCCACGCGCCGTCCGATGGGAGCGACGGGACTGCGGGCCACCCGCTCGGCGACGCGCGCGGTGAGGGGATGGAGCATGCGACGCATCGACGCGACATTCGCGTGCACCCATTGCGGGCGGTCGAGCACGCATGCCGAAGCGGTGCCGGGCGCGTGCAGACCGGTGAAGTCTCCGACAAGCTGCTCGGCTCGGGTGGTGACCGCCGAGAAGTCCGAGTGCAGCGATTCACCGAGGTACGACGCGGCGATCGGCTCTCGCCCTGCGAACCGACGGGCGACGCGCTCGGCGAGGTCCCAGTCGACGGGCTCGGGCGGCGCGGCCGTGTCCGTCTGGGTCACTTGTTGACCGGGCGTCCGCGGTACTTCGGTCGCAGCACCCTGATGTAGTACCCGACACCGAGGGCGATCAAGAACAGGATCGCACCGAGCATGAGAAGCGGGCCGACCCAGTAGAACCACTTGTAGCGGTCGTTCGCGAGCACGGGCCCCGCGCCCGCCGGCACGGCGCTGAGACCGATCACGGCGAGCATCGTGAGGGGAAACGCGGCGAGGCGGATGATCTTCACAGGCGGCGGCTCCTGGCGTGCTCGGGCTTCGCCGTCATCGTAGAGCGGGAGACATGACCCGCTCGGGTCGCTCGCTCGCGCGGCGGCGGCGGCTTTGCCGACCGCCGCCGCAAAGCCGAGCTTGCGACGGCGAGAGCAGATCAGACGACCTCGGGGCCGCCGCGGCGCTCTTCCTCGACGGTGATGCCGATCGCCTGTGCGATCCGACGCTTCAGCTCGGGGGGTACCTCGTCGCGGCATTTCGAGGCGACGACCTGGCGCAACTCGACCTCGAAGTCGAAGCCGTGCGCACAGGGTGGACACTCGTCCAGATGGCGGGCGATCGCGCGCCGCCGCCACACCGTCAGCTCGCCGTCGAGGTACTGGTAGATGCGAACGATCGCTTCGTCGCAATCCATCTCTTCCAACTATCCCCCCGCTGGGTCCGCTGCCGGGTGGAGACCTCGCTCCCCCGCAAATTCCCACAACGCCTTCTGGAGCTGCCTTCTTCCGCGATGCAACCGGCTCATGACCGTCCCGATGGGGACGTCCATGATCTCGGCGATCTCCTTGTACGAGAAGCCCTCGACGTCGGCGAGGAGCACCGCCATGCGGAACTGCTCGGGGAGCGCCTCCAACGCGTTCTTCACGAGCTCGTCGGGGATGGCGTCGAGCACCTCGGCCTCGGGTGTCCGGTCGGCGTTGGCCGCTTCCAGCCCGCCCAGGCGGCGGTAGAGGTAGAAGTCCTCGGTGTCGTCGAGGTCGACCTCGTCCGGGCGACGCTTCTTGGCCCGGTACGTGTTGATGAACGTGTTCGTGAGGATCTTGTAGAGCCACGCCTTGAGGTTCGTGCCTTCGCGAAACCCGCCGAAGCCGCGGTACGCGCGGAGGTACGTCTCCTGGACGAGGTCTTCGGCGTCGGCGGGATTGCGCGTCATGCGCAGCGCGGCCGAATACAACGCCGACATGTACGGCATCGCGAGCTCGGCGAACTCCGCCTGGTCGGCCATGCGCCCAGGGTACCGCCGGCCGTCAAATCGACTCGGGTGCAGGCCTCGCGACTGCACGCCGCCTGACCAACGTGCCTCGGATCTACAACTAGCCCGTGAATTGCGGAACCGAAACCACCGCCGGGGGCGCGCAGAGGGCGGGGTCGGGCGGCGCGGTGGGGGCGATCGCGGCGGTCACGACGACCGCTGTGCATTCCATGCCGAGTTGGTTGGGATGCGCCGGTGGCGCCCCCGAAGCACCCAGGACCGGCTCGACCCAGCGGACGCCGGGCGCCTGGCAGGCGTCGTGGCCGATACTGGCAGCGAACGCGTCGATGAGCGCGGCATCGTTGGCCGCCGCTTCCTCGGCAAGCATGGCGTTGAGCTCGTGCTGCTTGGCACGCAGGTATGGCACGTCGGCGTCCGCGAACGGCACCTGGGGCCAGCAGCCCGAGCCTGTCTCAGGCAGGATCGAGAGATAGTTGACGACGAAGACGCGGGCATCCTGCGAGCGGCTGCGGATGCCGACGAGCACGTCGTCGATCTTGGGCGCAGTCGCCGTGATGCGCTCACTGATCTCGTCGCCGCCGTCGTCGACGTAGTGATCCTGGCAGGGTGTGCCCGAGCGGTCGGCGGTGGCGCAATTCTCGATGATCTCCGTGAAGCCGATGTCGTTGCCACCGACGCCGATCGTGACAACCTGGGTCCCCGCGTCCAAGCGATCAAGTTGCGGCGGGTTGTCGGGGCCGGGGTTCACGTTCTGGGCTGACTTCATGTCGTCGGTCCCGGCGCCAGCACAACTCGCGTCGCGAAACTCGGCCACTCGCAGCGCTGCCGCCACGAGATGCGGGTAGTTGTGGTCCGAGCGGAAGCATCCGACAGGATCGTCGAGCTGGTTCGGGATCAATGGACCGGCGGTGAACGAGTCGCCGAGCGCGACGTAGCTGCTCACCTGCTCCTTCGCCGGCGCCGCTGTCGGGTCGGCGACGCCGATCAGGGCGATCGCGACGGTCACGGCGATCGCGAGGAGGCGAGAGGGGGCCGGCACCCGCCCGTTCTACCGCGCTGATGTCCGGTCGCGCGCCCGGGGAGGAACCGGGCCCTCCCCGGGCTGCGGCCGGTCGCCGCCTACCGGAGACCGAGCTTGCGCGAGCACTCGGGCCACGCGTTCCAGCCCTGCTTGGCGAGGACGCGCTCGGCCACGATGATCTGCTGCACGCGGGAGGCAAGATCGGCGCGCGGTGCGAACGCGCCGCCGCCGAATCCGTCCCACGTCGCGGGCAGGAA
>DASYQJ010000037.1:0-6347 GCA_036005605.1 Acidimicrobiia bacterium | reverse complement strand
TTGGCAGCGTCGACCTCGCCGCTCGCCACTGCGTCGGTGAAGACCTTCGTCGTCGCGACGAGCTGGGCCGTCTGGTCCTGGATGTAGGCGCGGTACTGGTCGACGGCCGCCTGGCCCTCGGGCGCGAGCTGCGTGTCCCCGCTGCCAGACACCACGAGCTTGCCGCGCTCGCGCTCCCCGCCGGGGCAGTAGGTCGTGTACGACCCGGCTTTGAGCGTCAACGTGAACTCACCGGACAGTCCCGACGACAGGTTCTCCTTCTCGCCAAGCACGCGGTCGCCGCTGAGCACCTCGAACTCGCTGACGGCGTCGGCGTCGACGTTCTTCACCTTGAACGTCGTCGGGCCGGCGACGGTCTTGAGCTGCTTCGGGCACCCGTCGTTGGTGAGCCTGACCGAGATCGTCTTCGCCTTGGCGGCGCCGGCTGGGCCGGGCACGGCGAGCAGCAGCAGCGCTGCCATCGTGGCCAACTCGCGCAGGCCGATCACGAAGGTCGGGAGCATGGCCGAGAGACTAAGGGCGACCTAACGCGTCAAGGCACCCGTACCTCAGTCGCCGAAGCGAGCTGCGAGACGCCGGTGGCGGTGGGTGAAGATCGCCTCCACCACCCGTCGCACCATCCCCGCCGAGCCCGGCACGCGCGCCATGGCCGGCCGCGGGTCGAGGGAGACCCGGTCGGTAAGCCTGCAGCCGGAGGCTGCGGGGACGACCATGCGCTCGTGCTGCCACGTGCGGGCGACGAGCGTCGACGATCGCTCGAGGAACCGCAGGCCGGGGCCGCGCTCAACGATGACGAGGTCGTCGTATTCGAAGGGCACGACGCCCAGCACGAGGACCCAGCTCCGGCAGACCCGGGCACCGAGCTCGACCTCGTCGAGGCTGGTGTGCCGCAGCCGGCGGGGCACGGTCATCCGCATCCACGGCCCGAACTCGGCGTTGATGCCCGCCGGCGTCGTGGCATGCCGCCACACGACCGGCGCGGGGGCGGCGAGAGAAGTGCTGCGCTCGAGCGAGATCGTCGTGGGAGTCGCGGCTGCGCTCTCGCTCGGGGCTACGCGCCCGCGGCCACGAGGACCAGGTCGGTGCCGAAGCCGAGCACGATGCCCGCGAACAGACCCCACATGAGCATCTCCTTGTGCCCCAGCTTGAAGCCGACGTTCAGGAGCTGGACGACCACGTAGAGGATCGACCCTGCGGCGAGGGCGAGGAAGGCCATGTTGAGCGTCTCGTTGACGACCGACTGACCGACGAGTGTGCCGAGGAACGTCGGACCCCCTGCGATCAGGCCCATCGCGCCGAGGAAGCCCCAGCTCGGACGGTCGGCTTCGGCGCACAGCGGCCCGACGATGCCGAAGCCCTCGGTCGAGTTGTGGAGCCCGAAGCCGATGACGAGCAGCAGGGCGAGCTTGATCTCGTCGTTCGCAGCCGACTGCCCGATTGCGAGCCCCTCGGAGAAGTTGTGCAGGCCGATGCCGACCGCGATCAGCAGCGCGAGGCGCTTCGGCTCCGACAGGTGATGGACACGCGACGACAGCCGAATGGACGCCGCCGTCGCGGCGCCGGGGCCGATCGGGCGCTCCGGCGGGCGCGAGGAAAGCCGCCGGTCGTAGTAGACGAGCCCGACGAGGCCGAGCGCGAACAGCCCGGCGAAGAGAGCGCCCTTGCCGACCAGCGTCGCCCACTCCCCGTCTTCGACCGCGTGCTCGACCGGCTCGAAGCCGTGTTCGAACACCTCGATGAGGAGGAAGACGAGGATGCCCGCCGCGCCGGCGTTGAGGAAGGCCCGCACCGGCATGGACAGGTTGCGGACCCGCCCGACGGGCAGGCCCAGAAAGATCGTGAAGCCGGCGATGGCTCCGAGCAGCAGGATCTGGCCTTCGGACAAACCGCCTCCTCACATCTGACTGCCCGTCAGGTAGTTAGGGGAGGTTAACTAACCTCTTCCGGGCCAGTCAAGCAGTCGCCTCGACCCCGGCTCGCTCAGCCGCCTGCAACCGCCGGGACGATGCTGACCACCTCTCCCTCGGCGACGGGCGTGTCGAGCCCCTGGAGGAACCGGATGTCCTCGTCGGCCACGAACACGTTCACGAAGCGGCGCAACTCGCCCTTGTCGTCATAGAGCCGCGCCGCGAAGCCGGGATGGTCCGCTTCGAGCTGCTTGAGCACCTCGGCCACGGTCCCTCCCTCGACGTCGACCTCGGCCGCGCCGCCCGAGAGCTCGCGCAGCTGCGTGGGGATCCGGACGTTGACAGCCATCTCTGCCTCCTCGGCCTACTCCTCGATCTCGCTCGGTCCGAACGCCTCGTGGAAGGCGTCGAGGGTCGGGGGGATGACCGCCGTCGGCCCGACGTGCGGCGAGACCGCGTCGAGCGTCTTCAACCCGTGTCCCGTGATGTACACGACCACCCGCTCGTCGGGCCGGACGACGCCCTCGCGCGCGAGGCGCGCCAGCGTCGCGACGGTCACCCCGCCGGCGGTCTCGGCGAAGATGCCCTCGGTGCGGGCGAGCAACCGAATGCCCTCCACGACTTCGTCGTCCGTCACCGCCGCCAACCCCCCGCCGGTCTGTCGCACGGCGTCGAGCGCGAAGTACCCGTCGGCCGGGTTGCCGATCGCCAGCGACTTGGCGATCGTCGCCGGCTTCACTGGGCGGATGGTGTCGCTGCCGTCCACGAACGCGGTCGCCACCGGCGAGCAGCCTTCGGCCTGCGCGCCCGACACCCGCACGCGCGGCGGCGCATCCAGCAGACCGACGCGGTGCAGCTCGTCGAAGCCCTTCCGGACCTTGGTGAGCAACGAACCGCTCGCGACCGGGACGACGACGTGATCGGGCGCCTCCCAGCCGAGCTGCTCGGCGGTCTCGAACGCGAGGGTCTTCGAGCCCTCCGCGTAGTACGGCCGCACGTTCACGTTCACGAACGCCCACCGGTACGTTCCTGCGAGCTCGGCACACAGGCGGTTCACGTCGTCGTAGTTGCCGTCGATCGCGACCACGTTGCCGCCGTACACCGCGGTGGTGACGACCTTGGCCTGCTCGAGATCGGCGGGAATGAAGACGAAGCTGCGCAACCCCGCGTGCGCGGCGTGGGCGGCGACGGAGTTGGCAAGGTTGCCGGTCGACGCGCACGCCGCGGTCTTGAACCCGAACTCGAGCGCCTTCGACAGCGCGACCGACGCCACTCTGTCCTTGAACGAGTTCGTCGGGTTCAGCGTGTCGTTCTTGACCCACACCTCGCCCAGGCCGAGCTCACCTGCCAACCGGTCGGCGCGGACCAGCGGCGTGAACCCGGCGCCGAGATCGATGGCCTGGCTGTAGTCGACGGGCAGCAGGTCGGCGTAGCGCCAGATCGCCTGCGGCCCAGCGGCGATCTTCTCGCGGCTGATCGCCGAGCTGATGGCCTCGTAGTCGTAGCTGACCTCGAGCGGCCCGAAGCACCACTCGCAGGTGTAGACGGGCGCGACCTCGTACTCGCGGCCGCACTCCCGGCATCGAAGTCCCTGTACGTACGACACGCCGACGCTCCTTTCGCGGTCCTCCGTGGGGCGGACGGCCCGCCCCTCTCGACGCGCTCTCGAGCACCTCGAGCGGAGATCCGCTCATCGGCGACTCATCGTTCAGGCATTGGCACCTGGCGTTCACTTGCTCTTCACGCTGGTTGCCGCGGCTTCACTGGGCCTGTCCCTCAGCCGCTCTTGATGAGCGCGTACGGGAGGAGACATTACTACGCCCCCGAACGTTTGCTAAAGCCAGTTGCGAGCCCTGCGTAATCTGGCGCGGAGGCGGCGGCTTGCCGACCGCCGCAGCAGGAGCCGGAGCCTGCGACGGCGACAAGGAGGTGCGGGTGAGGCGCTCCAGGGAGTCGCGAGTCCTCACCGCGCTGGTGGCCGCCAAGGCGCGTCACGGGCACACCGTGTCGGTATGCCTTCCGGCGCGCGACGAAGAAGCCACCGTCGGCCGTGTGGTCGCGACCGTGCGCCGAAGCCTCGTCGAGCAGCTCCCGCTCGTCGACGAGATCGTGGTCATGGACGACGGCTCGACCGACGCGACCGGCAACGCCGCTCGCGCCGAAGGAGCGCGCGTCTTCTCCGTCGCCGACCTCCTTCCCGAACTTCCGCCCGGAAGCGGCAAGGGCAACGCGATGTGGAAGTCGTTGTACGTCTGCCAAGGCGACATCATGTGCTGGGTCGACGCCGACATCCGGAACTTCCGCGCCCACTTCGTGACCAGGTTGCTCGCGCCGCTGCTCAACGATCCCGGCATCGGCATGGTCAAGGGCTTCTACCGGCGCCCGTTGCACGGCGACCCGACCGGTGGTGGGCGCGTCACCGAGCTCATGGCCCGGCCGGTCCTCTCCTATCTCTTTCCGGTCCTCACCCGTTTCGTCCAGCCACTCGCGGGCGAGTACGCGGCGCGCCGGTCGATCATCGAGACGGTTCCGTTCGTCGAGGGATGGGGCGTCGAGATCGGGTTGCTCCTCGACGTCGTGCACCGTTTCGGTATCCAGTCGGTCACGCAGGTCGACCTGGGCGTTCGTGCACACCGGAACCGGCCTCTCGACCAGCTCGGCCCGCAGGCCCTGGCGATCCTCGCCACTGCTCTCCGCCGCGCCGGCCTCGATGCGTGCGACCCGCCGTTCGCGGCCGAGCTCGTGCGCTACGACGACAACCTGGCGCCCGAGCGGATCCCCGTCGTGGTGCGCGAGCGCCCACCGATGATCAACGTCCCCGAGTACTGCGCCAAGTTCGGCCGCGAGCAGACCGCCTAGGGCGCTACCGATCCTCACCGCGCAGCCACGCTGCGCACCGCTCGGCGATCATGATCGTCGGCACGTTGGTGTTGGCGGCGGGGATCGACGGCATGATCGACGCGTCGATCACGGAGAGACCGCGGACGCCGTACACGGCCCCCCGGGAGTCGACGACCGCGTCGGGATCGTCCGCCGCTCCCATGCGGCAGGTGCCGACGGGGTGGTTGTAGATCTCGCAGCCGGCGCGCACGGCGGCCGCGAGCGCGTCGTCGTCGCTCGCGTCGGTCCCGGGAATCAGCTCGGGGCCGAGCAGGCCACTGAGCGGCTCGGTGGCGGCGAGGCGCCGCGCGACCTGAATTGCGTCGAGCATGCGTGGCATGTCGTCCGGATCGCTGAACAGGCCGAGATCGATGCGAGGGGCGTCGCGCGGATCGGACGATCGGAGGCGCACCGTGCCCCGCGACCGCGGTGTCATCACCGAAGTGAGGATCACGACGACGGGCGGGTCTCCCTGGATCTCGGGTGGGTTGAACAGCGGGAACACGTGGAGGTCGTAGACGCCGTCGGTGGTCGAGCTGGCGGCCGTCAACATCGCCTGGACGACCGCCCGGCCCGCTTGCGGCGGTGTCCGGGCCGCGAACACGTTCGGCATCAGCGGGTGCTCAGCGAGGTTGGCGCCGACCCCGGGACGGTCGAGCACGACCTCGACGCCCACAGACCGCAGCTGGGCGGCCGGGCCGACGCCCGAGCGCAGCAGCAGGGCGGGACTCCCGTAGGCACCGGACGCGAGCACTACGTGATCGGCCTCGATCACGTCGCCCGACGGCGCGAGCCGGACCCCGGTGGCGCGATCGCCGTCGAGCTCGACGCGGTCGACGAGCACGTCGCTGCGGACGGTGAGGTTCGGGCGATCCCGCGCCGCCGCGAGATACGTCAGCGCCGTGCTCTGCCGCACGCCGTCGACCAGGTTCATCGGCGGCACTGAGGCGCCGACCGCGCCTGGCGCGTTGAGATCGTCGACGAGCGCAAAGCCGGCGTTCGCGCAGGCGGCGACGAATGCGTCGTGAACCGGCGCGACCTCATCGGGCGCGGCACGACGGATCGGCAGCGGGCCGTCCCGCCCGTGCCAGTCGTCGTCGAAGTCGAGATCCCGTTCAAGGCGGCGGAAGAACGGGAGCACCTCGGCGAACGACCACCCGGTGCAACCCCGCGCGTCCCAGGCGTCGTAGTCCCCGGGCAGTCCCCGCAACGCGAACGCGCCGTTGGTCGCCGAGCAGCCGCCGACGATGCGGGCGCGGTTCGCGTCGAGGACGCGCCCGTCGAGGGCGGTCTCGGCCCGGTACCCCCAGTCGTGGGTGAACGCGGGACGCAGCCCGCTGCGAATCTCTGCCGGCAACTCGGCAAGCGAATAGTCGGGCCCGGCCTCGAGGAGGACCACGTTCCGGCCTGCATCCTCAGTGAGCCGAGCGGCGAGCACGTTCCCGGCCGAGCCGGCGCCGACGATCGCCACGTCGGCCGGCATCACCGCTCCCCCAGAACTCTCCGTCCCGCTTCGATCGCGGCTTCCTCGACGAGCAACACGGCACGCGCGAACGCATC
>DASYQJ010000036.1:0-33053 GCA_036005605.1 Acidimicrobiia bacterium | reverse complement strand
TCCGGAGCGACATCACGGAAGGCAAGGACGGGACACCGCTCGACCTGAAGATCACGGTCGTGGACGCGACGGGCTGCTCGCCGATCAAGGACGCCGCCATCGACGTCTGGCACTGCGACGCCGGCGGTGTCTACTCCGGCTTCAGTCAGGCGAGCGCTGGTGGTCCGGGCGGCGGCGCGCAGTCGACGACCGACGACCAGACGTTCCTGCGGGGCACGCAGGTCACAGACGCGAACGGCCTCGGCCAGTTCCAGACCATCTACCCCGGTTGGTACCGCGGTCGCGCCGTGCACATCCACATGAAGGTCCACGTCGGCGGGTCCGTCGTCCACACCGGCCAGCTGTTCTTCGACGACGGTCTCACCGACCAGGTGTACCAGAGCGCCCCGTACAGCTCGCGCGGAACGCCAGATGTGCGCAACTCGGCGGATGACATCTACCGCAGTGCGGGCGCGGCGTCGGCAGTGTTGGCCGTCACGCCGAGCGGCCAGGGCTACGCCGGCGAGATCACAGTCGGAGTGAAGCGCACCTGATGGTCACACGTCGGGTTGCGTCGCACGACCACGGCGACCGAGGTTGCTCACGAGCAGCGCGATGACCGTCACCAGGTAGAGCTGGCCGATCAGCGCCTCGAGTACCGCGAGCGCGCGTCCTAGGCCGTGCGCCGCAGTGAGGTCGCCGTAACCGGTGGTCGTCATGGTGACAAAGCTGAAGTACAGGTAGTCGGCGACTGTCGCATTCGATTGCTGTGCGAAGAACGCCCTCGAATCGAAGGTGCCTATGGCCGTGAACGCGAAGGACCACATCATCCCGATGAGGACGTAGACGCAGACCGCACCGAGCACCGTTCGGAGGTCGATCACGCGACGTCGCACCAGAGAGTTGATGATCACGACCGGCGCGGCGCCGACGAGGAACAGGTTGAGTAGGAAGAGGCTTCCCGAAATCCACTTGCCGCCGACGAAGACTGCCGCGGATGCCGACACGAGCGCGGCGACCACAACGGCCAGCGCGAGCCGCCACAAGCGACGACTGACGCCGGAGGCGGCAAAGGCGGCGAGGACAGTGGCGCCCTGCAGTACGACGGCGACGAGCGGCACCCAATCGCCCGTCGGCCCCGCGGCGAGGAAGATGAACGTTGCCAGGAGCAGGAGGAGGACGATGCCGAAGCGGTACGCGGGCACACGCGTCTCGATGCGATCCTCGTCGCCCCGCCGGACACTCACGTCTGTCATTCGGCCTCCTCTCTACACGACCTCGACGCGACGTTCGACGACCTTCGCCTCGAGCCGCCCGGCTGCGCTTACCGAACGTTGTGCGGTATCGTGTCGAACCGATCAATCATCGGTTGTCGACGTGGGCGGTGGCATGGCGAGGATCGCCAAGGGTCGTGACCGGGTCCTGACCCGCGAGGAGATCGCGGCCGAGACGCTGCGTCAGTTCGACACGGGAGCGGAACCTCCGAGCATTCGCGCCCTGGCTGCCGCGCTGGGCGTCGCGCCGTCGGCGATCTATCACCACTTCGAGTCGCAGGCGGCCATCGTCCAGGCCGCCACCGAGCTCGTCTGGGAGGAGGCGACCCGCGACTTCCTCTCTGTGTTCCCCGACCCGTACAACGAGGACCCCGCCGAGGTGCTCGTCGCCGCCGGCATCACGACCCGTCGGGCGTTCGGCCGCCACTACCGCATCGCTCCGTTCATCGCCGCCAGCGCGGAGACGACCGGGTTCATGACCGAGGTGCTCGGGGTGCTCGCGGTGGTGTTCGAGCGCCTCGGCCTGCAAGGCGAGGACGCCAGCGTCTCCTTCCATACTTACGCGTCGTTCACCATCGGGGCAGTGCTCTTCGCGGCGACCCGACGCGTCGCCAACGAGCAACTGGGCATCGCCGGCAAGCCAGGCCGTCGCGGCCGTCGCGCCGGCGACGCGCGCAAACCGCATGCCGGCGCTCGTCGGGCGCTCGACGACGCGATCGACGTCCCGGCGACCGATCCCGCCCGGGACGAGGAGCTCTTCGCCGCCGGGCTCCGTCGCCTCATCCGAAGCTTCACGCCGGCACACGACGGCTGATGACCAGCTGAAACGGCGGCCGGCAGGGCTGGCTTCCATATCCAATAGAGACAGCCGTTCGCGTGAGAGAGACTCCGTGCGCCGAGTACGACGCGCGGCTCAAGGAGACCCGACCCGTGGACCACAGCCGGCTGTCGATGCCGCTCGGCGAAGCGATCTTCACTCAGCGATCGATCCGACGGTTCAAGCCCGACCCGATTCCGTTGGCGGACATCGAACTCATCCTCGAAGCTGCCGTGAAGGCGCCCAACGGCGGCAACCAGCAGCTCGCGCGATTCCTCGTCGTGCGCGATCGCGAGACCATTCGCGAGTTCGGCGCGCTCTACCACGACGCGTGGTGGGCGAAGCGCCGCGACGAGGGGTTCGGGCAGCGGGAGGATCTGCCCCGCCTGTTCCACCCCGCCGCCGGATTGGCCGACGCGATGGCCGACGTGCCATGCGTCGTCTTGGCGCTGGCACTGCACAACGGACCGGCCGACTCCGTCATTCCGGCAGTGCAGAACCTGATGCTCGCGGCGCGTGCCATCGCCATCGGCTCGGTGCCGACGACGCTTCACCCGTCCGTCATGGCTCGCTTCCACGAGATGTTCGGCATCCCGAACGACGTCGGTTTTCATTTCTGCGTTCCGCTCGGCTATCCGCAGGGCAACTTCGGTCCCAACGTCCGCAAGCCGACGTCGGAGACGACGTTTCTCGACCGATGGGGCGCTCCGGTTCCCTGGGATTGACCGGCGCCGAGGCGCCGAAGGGATGCCTACGAGGCTGGTCGGGGCGGTCGCGCCGCTCATGACCACGCTTCTGCCTCTCGGGCGCGAGCCTGCTGAGGTCGTGTCGGCGACCCACGACCACGGCGACAGCTCGCGGCCTCGCGGGATACCCCGTGCCGCGTCGTAAGGAAGGAACAATGACCGGGGGTTCGAACCACAACCCTGACGATCGGAAGGGGCGGGTGCCTCGGTCGGTCCCGTCGTGGACGACGCCGCCTGAAGCGTTCGGCTTGTTCTGCCGAGGCGTCACGTTCCGCACTGCGGCGCCGGTGGCGGTCCTAGTCGGTACGGTGCTGTCGCTGGTCAACCAGCTACACGTCGTGGTTGACGGTGATGCAACCTGGGCGACCTGGGTACGTGTCGCCGTGAACTATGCCGTCCCCTATGCCGTGGCCAGCGTGGGATTCCTGTCGGCGTGTCGAACGCGACCGCCACCGTAGGTTTCACCGTTGGCGCTGCTGCTTGCCGTATTCGCGCCATTTGGGTGCGCCGGCACAGTCAGGCGAGCACGCGTCGACGCCACTCACTGACGATTCTGGCGATCGCCTCGGGCTCGTCCTCTTGGACGAAGTGGATGCCCTGTCCGGCGTTTGCAACCTCGAGCGCGGCGATGTTCTCCTGGCACCACCGGACCACCGGCTCGGTCATGATGGCGCCCGGTTCGAAGGTGAGCAGCAGCTTTGGCACGTCTTCGCTCGACGCCAGCCATCGGTCGTAGGAGTTGACGAGTTCCACGACGTCCGCCGGCTCCCCGTCGATCGGGAGCTCTCGTGGCCACGTGAGCGTGGGGAGGCGGTGCGATGGCTCCCGGAACGGTGCCCGGTACACGTCCATTTCTTCGGCCGTGAGCTGGTGCAGCATCGCTCCCGGTAGCACCGCTTCTACAAACATGTTCTGCTCGAGGGCAAGCTGTTCCCCGGTCCCGGGCGTTCGAAAGCCCTGGAAGATCTCTCGGGCCGCCTCGGGAAACTCGGCCCAGCTGGTGGGCCTCACGATCGTCTCCATGAAGGCCATCGCCGCGACGCGGTCGGGGTGGCGGCGAGCCCAGTGGAAGCCCAGCGCGCCGCCCCAGTCGTGACCCACGAGCGTGACGCGCTCGAGGGCGAGGTCGTCGAACCACGCGTCGAGATAGCGAGCATGCTCGACGAAGCGGTATCCGATGTCCGGCTTCCCCGAGCGCCCCATGCCGATGAGGTCCGGGGCGAGGACGCGGCCCTCGCCGGCCATGCCGGGAACCACCTTGCGCCACAGGAACGACGAGGTGGGGTTTCCGTGGAGGAGGACGATCGGGTCACCGTCACCTGCCTCCTCGTAGTGCATCGTCGAGTCGAGCACCGAGACGTCGGGCATAGCGGGCTCCTCCACTCAGCGCGCGGTCCAGATGAATCAGAAGCTGTCAATGCGCTCGGCCAGAGTCAAGCGCCTGCAGCCGGCGAACTCCTCACCGTCGCCCGTCGGCCAGACCGAGGCGCAGGGGCACTCCCTTTTGAGGATGTCGGCTAGGGCAACGGATGTGTCGGTCGACCCGCGTAGCTTGAGATCCTGGCGTGGGCGCTCGGCCATCGCGTGTCCCTACGATCGCATCCATGGCCTACGACGAGAGACTCGCGGAGCGCGTACGCGACCTGCTGGTCGGTGAATCTGACGTGACTGAAAAGAAGATGTTCGGCGGGCTTGCCTTCCTCATCGGGGGCAACATGGCGGTCGCGGCGAGCGGCCAAGGTGGTCTGATGGTTCGTGTCGATCCAGCAAAGTCGGCGAGCCTCATGGCGAAGACGAATGCCCGCTTGGTTGAGATGCGCGGCCGGGCAATGCAGGGATGGCTGCGGGTCGACATCGACGACGTGCGCACCAAGCGTCAGCTCGCGAAATGGGTCAACCTCGGGACGCTGTACGTACGGTCGCTGCCCGCAAAGCGATAACCAGACGTACCGAAGCGCAAGGGCTCACTTAACTGTTCGAGGAGCCGCCTGAGCTGTTGCGCGCGTCGGCGCCCGGGTTGCCACGTCCGGAATCGATCTTGCGGTCCATCTCTTCGAACAGGTGCGTCTTCGCCACGAACGCCGCCCAGCTGCCGAAGAAGAGGCCGGAAAGTACGCCTACGCCGACCGCCATCGCGATCGGTCCCCCCAATGCCGACCCCGAGCGGCTCACAGCGAAGGCGACCAGTGCGACCCAAACACCCACATTTATCGGAACCGCGACCAGGACTCCGATGATGATCCCGCGTGCCAATCCGTGCTCGGCCTGGAGCTCCTCTTCGAACGCGTGATCCGCCGTGTCGGGCTTGGACGATGCCGTCGACGGATGTTCCAGCGTCACCGAAGGCGCTCTCCCTCTCCGTAGCGTGGTCCGTGTGACCTCAAAGAAGCAGTTCGAGGATCGCCAGGTCGATCACGATGATGAGGGTGCTCACCACGACGATGAGTGCCTCGCCTACGAGCACCGCCCGACCGCGCAGCGGCAAGTCCACATCGATCCGGGGCAGCCGTATCGGATGACCCGTGGCGGCGCGCCGTTCGATCCAAGCGACCGCCCCGAGACCGACGATCAACACCACAACCAGAACGGGCCCGGCCATCGCGATCCACCTCCCCCGTACGACCCGCCCTTCAGTCGGTTACGCCAGCAATCCCAGATCTCCGGACCTAATCAAATGTCGCCAGCAGCCCTCATGCAATAGCCAGCGAGGTCTCCAGCGAGTCTCGGTCCAGGGAATCGCGCGGGAGGACCGGTCGCTCACCGCGTGATGCTCGAGCTCGGGCTCGTGACCGCCTCTCCGCCGACGCCGACCCAGTCCCCGTCCTGCGGGCCCGCCCGCTCCGCGCGTTGCGCAACAGGACGACGCGGGCGATGGATTTCGCCGCCTCCTTGGATCTATATCCAAAGCGAGAGAGGCGTGCATGAGCAGCGGTACGACCGTCGCAGGCAGATCGGTTCTGGTGACCGGGGCCAATCGCGGCGTCGGGCAGGCGCTGGTACGAGGAAGCCTTGAGGAGGAATGCGAAGCACATGTATGCCGGAACGCGCCAGCCTTTGGCCTACCTGGATCACCGCATCACGTACCTGATCCTTGACGTGACCAACGCGGCGCAGATTCAGAGAGCTGTCGAGAGAGTCGGATCTCTCCATATCTTCATCAACAACGCCGGCTTGGCGCCTGACGACGCCGTGAGCGATCGTGCCGTGTCAGAGTCCATCGCCGAGAGCTGGCGCAGCGGTGCGGGGAAAGCCCTGGAGCGCCAGTACGCGGCGCTCGCGGCAGCAGAGCGCGTCGGGTCGTAGGTACCGGGACAGCCCTCATGCACACGCCGCCGACTCCCCGCTCCGACGCCATGACGAGCGCCAGGACAGCCGCGATGGCAACCGCGCTGACCGCGACGCTTGGGCTCGCCGCCGCATTCTGGGTCGTCGCGGTCTCGCAAATGAACGGGATGGACATGGGGGTCGCGAGCCGACTCGGTTCGTTCGCGTTCTTTGTCGCCCTATGGGTGTCGATGATGGCGGCGATGATGCTGCCGGGCGCGGCTCCGGCCGTGCTGAGACACGCTCATGCCAGCGGTCGTGTCCGCGCTGTGCCCCTGTTCGTCGGGTCGTACCTTGCGGTCTGGGCAGTCGTGGGCGTTGCCGTGTACGTCGTGTACCGGCCACACGGGACGATCGCGGCCGGCGCTGCTGTGATCGCGGCAGGCGTGTACGAGCTCACACCGCTCAAGCAGGGCTGCCGCCGCCTCTGCCGCGAGCGCGTCCGCTCCGGCTTCGAGTTCGGGCGCTACTGCGTCGGCTCGAGCATCGGACTGATGCTGGTGCTGGTGGCAGTGAGCGTCATGAGCGTCATCTGGATGGCCGTGGTCGCCGTCCTCGTTCTCGGGCAGAAGCTCCTGCCGGCGAACGCCGCGATCGATGTGCCGCTGGCGCTCACGATCGTCGGACTCGGAGTCTTGATCCTCGTCGCACCCTCCTCGGTTCCAGGACTCACACCACCGATGTGAGGCATCACTGGTCGCCAGGGAATGACAAGAAGGAGAAACCATGACCGATCACAAGACCGGAACACGTGAAGAGTGGCTTGCGGCCCGGCGGGAGCTGCTCGAGGCCGAGAAGGCGCTGACGCGGCGTAGCGACGAACTGGCGCAGTGGCGGCAGGAGCTGCCCTGGGTTCGAATCGACAAGGAGTACCGCTTCGAGACCGACGAGGGCACAGCGTCCCTCGCTGATCTCTTCCGAGGACGCTCGCAACTCCTCATCTATCACTTCATGTTCGGGCCCGAGTACACGGCGGGGTGTCCGTCCTGCTCGGCGATCGCGGACGGCTTCGACGGCTCCGTCGTCCACCTTGCGAATCACGACGTCATGCTCTGGGCGATCTCGCGGGCGCCAGTCGAGAAGCTGCAGGCGTACAAGAGGCGGATGGGCTGGAGCTTCCCGTGGGCGTCGTCGTTCGAGAGCGAGTTCAACTACGACTTCCACGTGACGTTCACCCCGGAGCAGCAGCAGTCGGGAGTCGTCGAGCACAACTTCCGCGCGATGGATACCGGCAGCGATCTCAGCGACTCAGACACACTTGCTGTCTACGGCACGGACTTGGCGACGGCCACGCGGGAGGCGCCGGGTATGAGCGCGTTCGTACTCGAGGACGGTGTCGTCTACCACACCTACTCGGCCTATATCCGCGGGCTGGACGGCCTTTGGGGCATGTACCAGTGGCTCGACCGCGCGCCAGGGGGGCGCAACGAGACGATGATGCAAGGATTTGGTGATTTGCACGCCGCCGGGTGGTACCGCCGTCACGACGAGTACGACAGCGAATGAAGCGCGAACTCGGCTCCATCGCTCGGCTCGAGCGATGAGCGCGTCACGGGTCGTTCACCTCGAGCTGCACACCCACGACCTCGAGGCCGCGAGCGCGTTCTACTGCGAGTTGTTGCAGTGGCGGGCGGAGCGGATCGACAGCCCGTGGGGCAGCTATCACGCGCTGCTGCTCGGCGACGGCCTCGACAGTGGGATCGTCGCGTGCGGGACACAGCGGGCGGGGTGGCTGCCGTACGTCGAAGTAGGCCGGATCGAGGCCGCGACCGACCGGGCGTGCCGTCTCGGCGCGTCGGTATTGCTGGGCCCGCGTGAGGGCCCGGCCGGCTGGCGCTCGGTCGTCTCCACGCCCGCGGGCGGCGAGATCGCGCTCTGGCAGCAGAAGCGATGAGCTCCGACGAACGAGCGTACGGCGAACAGCTCGAGCCGCACCGCCGCGCGCTGCACGCGCACTGCTACCGAATGCTGGGCTCAGTGCAGGACGCCGAGGACGCCGTGCAGGAGACGCTGCTGAGAGCGTGGCGCGGGCTCGACCGGTTCGAAGGCCGCAGCTCGCTGCGCTCGTGGCTGTACTCGATCGCCACGAATGTCTGTCTGCGCATGCTCGAGCGGCGGCCGGTCAGGGTGCTGCCGATCGACTACGGCCCGCCGTCGGACCCGCACGCACCGTTCGGTCCGCCTCTGCTCGAGTCGACCGGGATCGAACCGTATCCGGACGCCCAGGTGCGCCTCGACGAGGAACTCGCCGGACCCGAGGCTCGCTACGAACAGCGGGAGGCCGTCGAGCTTGCGTTCATCGCCGCGCTGCAGCACCTGCCCGCCCGCCAGCGGGCCGTGCTCATCCTCCGCGACGTGCTCGGCTTCTCGGGCAGCGAGGTCGCCACCGCACTCGACACCACGCCGTCCTCCGTCTACAGCCTGCTCCAACGCGCGCACGCGAGCCTCGACGATCGTCTGCCGGAGTTCAGCCAACAGGAGACGCTCCGCTCGCTCGGCGACCAGCGACTGAACGCGATCGTCGATCGCTACGTCGCGGCGTGGGTCAACAACGACGTTGACGCACTCGTCGAAATGCTGACCGAGAGCGCGACGCTCTCGATGCCGCCGACCGCCGGCTGGTTGCGCGGCCCCGATGCCATCGCGACGAGCCTGCGCGCCCGGCCCCTGGATGGCACGCGAAGCTGGCGACTGTGGCCGACCTCCGCCAACGGCCAGCCGGCAGTGGGTGTCTACCTCCTCGACCGCACTGGCACCTACCTGCCCCACCACCTCGCCGTGCTCACACTCCGTGCGGAGCGGATCGACGAGATCAACGCGTTCCACGACCACTGGGCGCCGGAGCGCTTCGGACTCCCGGCGCGAGCATGACGTCGAGCGCCCCTTGTTGAGCACGATGCCGATCCGGAAGTGATTCGTAACTGCCAAGGATCGCAAGCCGAATCCTGCCTGAGGCAACAGCGTTCAATGTCTGGCGCCGTTCCGATGGTGTTCGGGACGAACTGCCATGATGTGAAGTTCCGCTGCGCGTGGGGAGTGGCGGACGACCGTGAGGAAGCAACCGCTCGCCCGTTGTCCATGGCGACAAGAGTCGGGCACCGATCGGCGACCCGTTGGTATTCCTCGTTCGCCTTGGCGATGCCAAACCAGTGCGGCACAGTCGCCAGGAGCTCGGCGCAGGTCACGCCGCCTCTCTTCTCAAGCCAGACGAGCCTTACGCCGCGACGATCGCATACCGGTCGACGAGGCCGGGCGTCATTCTGCCACTGGCTAGACGCACGAAGCTGCACACGTAGTCGTCGATATGGCGCTCTCGACGGGGCGGCGCAGACGCCGGCGCGCTCGACGGCGCAGCAGGCGAGGCCCCACGGATGCGACACAGCGGTGTGCGTGTAGCGCAAGGGATGCGCGTCAGAGGAGGGCGGCGGCGAACCGGTCGTGGTGGTCGGTCCACCACCGGCGCCGGCGGTCGTAGCGCGCGCGGCCACCGGTTCGGTGCCACATCGCGATGACGTTCGGGTCACCGGCGTCGATGCGGCGCCGGACGGCGGCTTCGATGCGGTCGATGGCGTCGTTCATGGCGGTGAGCAGCTCCGCCCGGTCGTCCCGGTCCAGTCCGTAGGCGTCGGCGACGAGTCGGAGTCGTGCCGGGGGGTCGGCGGGCCGCCAGCCGAGCCGGGCCTGGTCGAAGTCGTCGTCGATCGGTACGCAGAGGCGGGCGAGGTGGGCGAGGTCGTAGACGGGGCGGCCAGGGGCAGCGAACTCGAAGTCGAGCAACGCAACGGCGATGCCGTCACGGAAGACGACGTTCTCGGGGCACACGTCGTTGTGGCACACGAGCGTCCCGCCCGCAGGGTCAGCCAGACTGTCGTCCCAGGTGAGACCCTGAGGGTCGAACCCGCGGGCGGCGTCGTGCAGCCCGCGCAGCAGCCTGGCGATGGACGCCAGCGCGGTGTCGGACTGGCTCCAGTCCGGATAGGGCGCCACGGCGACCTCGCCGTCGATGAACACGAGGCGCTCGCGTCCGTCCTCGTCGATGCCGACTGGTGACGAGGCGCCCTCGAATCCGGCGTGTCTCACCGCGCGCAGGAAGGCGTGAATCGAACCCGAGTGCCGACTCGAGGGCCGAAGAACATGCGGACCGACGCGGACCACCCGGCCCGCGTTCGCGATCCCGCCATCGAGCTGCTGCTCAGCCACACCGCCACCTTGACAGACCAATAATGCAGCCGCCGACGGGCCCGTCGACAACTCCCCTGCGCATCGGCGAGATCCGACCAGCGGCGAAGTGGTTCCATCGGATCGGACGGGAATTCGCCGCTTTGTGCGTCAGCGATGTCGACCAATATCCATCAGCTACAACCAGCGAGCCAGAGTTGCGTGCCCGACTCGGCGTGAGAGTTGTGTCGACGAGCGATCGTGGGCTGAGGGCACGCCAATACGCTCACGCCGTGCTACCGCCGATCGCGGCGCCAAGGCGCCGAGGAGGAAACCGTAGTGGGCAGTGAGCGGCCGGCGGCGGTGGTCTTCGACTGCGACGGGGGTCTTGGTCGACAGTGAGTGCTCGTGACCCGTATAGAGGCTGAGTTGCTGCGCGGACTCGGCGTTCCGGTGACGGCTCAGGAGGTCGCGGCCAGATTTGTCGGGCTGTCCGACGTGGAAATGGACACGCTCATTGAGGCCGAGTGGGGTCTGGTCCTGCCGCCGGCCTTCACAGCTGCCAAGCTGGAACGCATCGCCGCGGTCCTCGAAGCCGAGCTTCGTCCCGCAGGGCTCTTCGGCCGGTTTCTCGGCCTCCGCCGGCTCGGCGGCCGCCGTCCACGATCGCTTGACCGCCTTCCACATGGCCGTGCCCTTCCGCACCGACCCGATCGACTCTCGAAGCCCTGTACGCGGTCAAGGAGCTCCGCGGAGCGGACTAGCGATCACTCTCCATCAGGGTGACGACCCCGGACGGCGTGTTCGGTCGACCTCAGAGCGTGGAGGAGGTCTGGATGCTGCTCGAGGGAAGGAACGCGGTGATCTATGGCGGCGGGGGGTCGATCGGCCGGGCGATGGCCGTCGCAGCGCCCCCGGCAGGATTCGAACCTGCGACGCACGGTTTAGGAAACCGACGCTCTATCCCCTGAGCTACGGGGGCGGGCTGCGGTTTCGCGCCGGTCGCCCTCCTCATTGACAGCCAAGTCGACAACCAACGGGTCGGAACGAAGGGCGTCGAGCGCATCCGCCGCTTGTTGTTGCATGGTAGGCGTCACGTGCGAAGAAGGTCGCGCCTCAGGAAGGGCGGCGGACGCGGTAGCGCAGGTGCGTGACGTGCCGCGCGAGCTCCTCGACCTCCGGAGTGGTCAACCGGCGGACCAGGTCGAGCTCGATGTGCTCCGCCGACAGGTTGTCGAACAGCCGTCGCCCCTGCCCGAGCAGGACCGGTACGACGTGCAGTTCCAGCTCGTCGAGCTGCCGAGCCCGCAGCAGCGCCTGCGCGGCCCCGGCCCCGTGCACCATCACGTCGCCGTCCCCGGCGGAGGCGCGGGCCCGCGCGGCGCACTCGCGCACGTCGGTGACGTAGCGGACGCTGCCGGGCGGCGGGCCGTCGGGGACGTCGTGCGTCAGGACGAAGACAGGCACGCCGTCGTGGTGGTCGCCTTGCCAGCGGCCGGCCAGTTCGTAGGTACGGCGGCCGGCGATGACGGCGCGGGTGGACATCAGCTCGGTGAACACTTGCCCGCTCGGTCCCGGCTCGTTGCGCCGGTCGAGCCAATTGAAGAGGCGGAACCCGTTGATGCCCAACGGCGCGTCCACGCTGTCCTGCGGCCCGGTGACGTAGCCGTCCAGGGACATGGTCATGTACAGCCGGATGAGCGCCATCCGTCAGCCCGCTGACTGCACGCGGTAGCGCAGGTGGAGCACTCCCGGCCCGTCCAGGTCACGGAGCAGTTCGAGCTCGATGTGGTCGGGCGGCATGTCCTCGAACAGCCGACGGCCCTGTCCGAGCAGCACGGGCATCAGGTGTAGCTCCATCTCGTCCAGCAGCCCGGCACGAAGGCACTCCTGCGCGGTCGCGGCGCCGTGCAGCAGGATGTCGCGGCCACCGGCCGCGGCCTTGGCCTGCGCGACGCAGGATTCGATGCCGTCGGTGACGTAACGCGCATGTCCCGGCGCGGGCTCGTCGGGTGCGGCATGGGTCAGCACGAAGATCGGGACCCCGTCGTGGTGATCGCCGGCCCAGCCGCCCGCGAACTCGAAGGTACGCCGACCGACGATCACCGCTCCCGTGGCCATCAGCTCGTCGAACACGGTTGCGCCAGGTCCGTCGACCGGCCGGTACGAACGCGGATCCCCGCTGCCGGCGCCGAGCCAGTCGTGCAGCCGCTCTCCGTTGACGCCGAGTCCTTGATCCAATCCGTCGTCCGGGCCGGTGATGAACCCGTCCACCGACATCGACATGTCGAGCACGACCTTGCTCATGGGTCCTCCGATCCTCCTCAGCGGCCCTACGAGTCGGGGATCGCCGGTCTCTGGTGCGCTGTGCCGACGACGCGTTCGAGCTGACCGAAAGCGCTTGGCAGACCGCGCCGGTGCTCGTCGCGGAGCTCGGGCGTTGAAAATCCCCTGTGGATCATCTTCATCAGGGTTTGGTCGCCGCGCTCCTCGAAGACGAACTCGAGCTCGGTGTCGAAGCTCGACCCGTCCAGACGGGTCTCGGTCGTGGTCAGGAGGAGGCGCCGCGGGCGGTCGATGACCTGGAAGACGTGCCGGTGGCGATACAGCTGGTTTTGCGACGGTCCGAAATCGACACTCCACACTCCGCCGACCCGCAGATCGCATTCCGAGCGGACGATCCAGCCGGGCTCGCCTGAGTAAAACGCCGCTTGCCCGCCCGGGTCGGTGAACGTGTCGAACACGACTTCCGGTTTGGCGTTGATCAAATGCTCGAATCGCAGCTCGTAGGTCATCCGCCGTGCCTTGTCCGCGCTTCGACGTAGGCGCCGAACCGTTCGAGCCGACGCTTCAGCGCTCGGCGATAGGACTCGATCCAGCGCGTGACGTCCTGCAGCTGTGCGGGACCAAGCTGGCACTCGCGTGAACGTCCGACCTTGGTCGTGATGACGAGATCGACCTCTTCGAGGATCCCGACGTGCTTCTTGACTCCGTTGAGCGTGAGGCCAAACGGCGCTGCCAGCTCTCCGATCGTCGCTGGACCGCCCTCGAGCCGCTCGAGGATGCCTCGGCGTGTCGGATCCGACAGCGCAAAGAAAGTCCGGTCGAGTGTCTCGACTGATACTGCACCGATCGGCGCACTATAGCTGCCGGCTCACCGCCGAACCAAGCGGACTACAGCCGGCCCCACGCCGTCCTAATCGAGAACACCAATCAGTGCCTGTCCATACTGTTGCGCCCGCACCGCGTTGCCGCAGGTCAGGTCGATCACCGCTCCGGTGATCGCTCCCGCCCGGTCCGATGCCAGGAAGACAGCCGTGTCGGCAACTTGGGCCAGCGTCGGCAGCCGCCCCAGCAGCGTCTGGTCCTCGCCCCACTGCACGAGCATCTGCTCGACGCTGAGGCGGCTCTGCGCGGCCAACGGCGCGAACACCTCAGCGGTATACGAGCCGCGCGAGGGTGCGTCTGAGACCGCGGTCGGTCGCAGGCAGACGACGCGGACGCCGCTCGGCCCGAGCTCGACCGCCAGCCGCTGAGTCATCGCCTCGATCGCCGCACAGGTGGTGCCGAAGCCGAGATTCCCGGGCCGCGCGAACCGGGAGGCAGCAGTCGAGAGGGTCAGGATCGTTCCCGACCGACGCGCCGCCATGTGCCGGGAAACCGCCTTCGCGGTGATCAAGTTGGTCCGCAGGAAGGCGTCGATCGGATGCATGACCTCCTCGACAGCCAGCTCGAACGGCGGGACCTGCTCGTACGGGATGGACACGGCGTTCAATGCGATGTCAATGCCGCCCGCGTCTGCCGCCACGGCGTCGGCGTGCTCGGTGACGGCGCGCTCGTCGAGCGCGTCGACCTCCGCCACGCCGGCTGCGTCGCCGATGTCGTTCGCTACCTTCTCGAGGCGGGCCCTCGACCGCCCGGCGAGGTAGACGCGGGCGCCGGCATCCGCAAACGCACGCGCGACGGCGCCGCCGATCGCCCCGCCGCCGCCATAGATCGCCGCGGTCTTGTTTTCCAGCATCATCTCCCCACCTCACTGTCTTTGACATCGAGTCGGCCCGCGCCGAGCTTGTGGACCGGGGTCGAGTCAGCGAGGTCGATCACGTGGCTTCGAGGCCCCGGCGGATCTGGTCTTGGATCTCGCCGGACGGCTCGGTGTCGCCGTACTCGTCGTGCCAGTGCCACCACTGATACGGCGGCGTCTGTGGGTAGCCCTTCGGCGAGTCCTCCCACTCCTCTTGGCGTCCGAGCGCAGTGATGTCGAGGTAACTCCAGGTACTCCCCATGGCCTCATCGCCGCGGCTGCTGATGAAGTAGGTGCGGAACACGCTGTCACCGTCGCGGATGAACGCGTTCGTGCCGTGCCACTCGTCCACGCCGAAGTCGGCGTCGAAGCCGTCCGTCATGGTGTACCAGGGCATCTCCCAGCCCATCCGAGCCTTCACGCGCTCGATGTCCTTCTGCGGCGCCCGAGAGGCGAACGCGAGAGTGGTGTCGCGGGCGTTCAGATGGGCGACGTGGGCGACCTGGTCGGCCACCATGGAGCAGCCGACACAGGCATGCTCCGGCCAGCCGTACACGCCGGGCTCGAAGAAGGCGCGGTAGACGATCAGCTGACGGCGGCCGTCGAACAGGTCGAGCAGGCTCGCCTTGCCCTTGGGCCCGTCGAACTCGTACGCCTTCTCCACGGCCACCCACGGCATCCGCCGACGCTCGGCGGCCAGCGCGTCACGGGCGTGGGTCAACTCCTTCTCCTTCACGAGCAGCTGCTGGTGCGCTGCCTCCCACTCCTGCTGCGACACGATCGGGGGTGTGTTCATTGCGAGATCTCCGTTCACGACGGGTGCCTCCTCGTCGGCTGATGGATGCGGACGGCCTTCATCGTGCGTTTCCTCCGTGTTTAGTGGGTCAGCCGCAAGCAGCGAACCCGTGTGACATGCGCTGAGGTTTCGTCGCGTCTTGGGCATGACACGAGGGGACGCAGGAATGTGACCGGCGAAACGAGCAATTGCGGGGGGACTACCTGTTCAGACACCAAAGGAGGTCGGAACGAACCGGTCGACCCCCTTTTTTGGAGGGCCTCCGGCGCGTGAGCGCGGGATCGCAGCGTGCGAGGATGCCGCGGTGGTCGAGCGAACACCGTTCCCCGCCCGCGCGAAAGACGAGGAAGCGTTCCGCGAGCTCATCGACCCCTACCGGCGGGAGCTGCAGCTGCACTGCTACCGGATCCTCGGTTCGCTCCAGGATGCCGAGGATGTTGTCCAGGAGACGCTGCTGGCCGCCTGGCAGGCCGTCGACCGCTTCGAGGGGCGATCCTCGCTCCGCACTTGGCTCTACCGGATCGCGACGAACCGCTGCCTGAACGCGCTGCGGGACAGGGGCCGACGCCCGCGTGAGGTCCAGCCGATGGTCAAGCCGCCGGAGCCCACGCGCCGCAGCGAGCCGACCTGGCTCGACCCCTACCCGGACACCCTCCTCGACACGGTCGCCGACACATCGGCGGGGCCGGCGGTGCGCTACGAGGTCAAGGAGGCGGTCGCACTGGCTTTCGTGACCGCCCTCCAGCACCTGCGACCGCGACAGCGGGTGGTATTGGTACTGCGCGACGTTCTCGGCTTCCGGGCGGGGGAGGTCGCGGAGATGCTCGAGACCAGCGAAGCCGCCGTGAAGGGCGCGCTCCAGCGAGCGCGGACGACACTCGACAGACAGCTTCCAGCCGGCGACCGGGAGCAAGCGCCGCTACCGCGCTCTGCCCGCGAGCGCGAGCTGGTCGGTCGCTTTGCCGATGCCGTGGAGCGCGGGGACGTCGACAACGTCGTCTCCATGCTGACCGACGACGCCTGGCTCTCGATGCCGCCCCAACCCTTCGAGTACCAAGGCCACGCGGCGATCGCCGGCTTCCTCGACGATCGCGCCGTTGTGCGCGGCCTCCCTCTGCGGCTCGTCCCCACGCGAGCCAACAATCAGCCCGCATTCGGCTGTTACCTCCCAGACCGACAGGCAGCGATCGCCCGCCCGTACGGACTGATGGTGCTCACGCTCGAGGGTGACCGGATCTCCGCGATCGCTTGGTTCGGCGACAGCAGCCTCTTCGGCCATTTCGGGCTCCCGCAGACACTGCGATGAGGTATATGACGGATTCGTCCGCATAGCATCCGCCGCTGGCGGTCGGCGGCGAGAAAGCATGCGTGATGGACCGACGAGCGCGGCGGCAAGCCGCGTCCAGACGAAGGCGGTGGGCGCTCGCCGGCGTCATCATCCTCGCGGTCGGCGCCTTGGGCACCTGGGGGTTCGCCGCGTCGTTCACATACGGCGGACGTGCCGCACACGCCGCACGATCGCAGCAGCACCGGACGTCGAGCGGTTCGACCACGACGTCAACGTCGACGTCCACCACGACGACGACCGCGACCACTCCGCTTCCCGCGCCAACGCCGGTTCCGATCCAGGGTGGTTCGGTGGCGCCGATCATCTCCCGGGTGCCGACTCCCAATCCGGTGGTGTTCTTCACGATCGACGACGGACTGGTGCGTGATCCCGCCGTCATCGACTTCCTGCGCGACCGACGGATCCCGGTGACGATGTTCCCGGTACCGGGGTATGTGCGCGAGGACCCGGCGTACTTCGATGCGATCCACGCACTCGGCGCGTCCGCCCAGGACCACACCCTCACGCACCCCGACCTCCGCACGCTCGAGGGCACGGCGCTCCAGAAGGAGGTCTGCGGTGTCCTCGACGACTACACCGTGCGCTTCGGCGCCCGGCCCTGGTTGATGCGCCCGCCCGGAGGGTTTCTCTCCCTGTCGGTGCCGGTCGTGGCTCGCCGCTGCGGCATCCGCGCGGTCGTCACGTGGCGCGCCACCATGAACGACGGACGCCTCGACGTGCAGGGCGGCGGGCCGCTCCAACCCGGCGACATCATCCTCATGCACTTCCGGCCCGACCTTCGCCAGAACTTGGAAGTAGCGCTCGACGCCGCCCGGGACGCCGGCCTCCAACCGGCTCCACTGGAGGACTACCTCACACCGGCATAGCCGCCCGCTGAGCGAGACGGACGTGGTGACAGTTGCAAGGGACGAGGTTCCCTGACCGCTTGCTAGCGTGCGCCGGTGCCCTACCCCCCTCCGCCTCAGCTCGCGCGCAACTTCACGTGGACCGGTCGGTATGAGGTTCCGGACCTCGGGGTGGAGGTGCCGTTCACTTGGAACGGAAACGACGGCAATCTGCAGATGATTGCGGGTGGAGAGAGCTCTCCGATCCATTTCACGAATCTCATCTATGACGGCACGCTCTACACGCTGACCTACAAGTGGCCTGACGTCGAGCGCCGTCCGTGCTCTCCACTTGGGCCGTTCACGCTCCACGACCTCAACATGGCGCTGCAGAACTCGCGTTTTGTCGGGGCCGAAATCCTCGAGCGGAGAGAGCCAATCCCGGTCAACCACTTCCGAGTCGGAGTCGTGTGGGAGCCACCGCCCGAAGTGATACCGCCGATCCCCGGCATATCGAATCTCAGGATTCCGCTCATGTCCGGCGACATCTACGTTGATCGCGAAGATCCGACCAAGTTCTGGCAGGTACTCCAGTTCGGCATCCAAAATCTCTACGATCCCGAGCAGGACGAGTGGATTCGCATCGACAGGATCGAAGACGATCCTGGCGCCGTCGAACTGCCCGATGAGTGTGCAACCGCTGCGTCACCACCCGCATCCTCGGGCTAGCGGCACCGACGTACTTGCCGGATTGAGCAAGACTGACGAGGTGAGCACAGCCGAACGTATGCCGGCGCGCCCGCAGTCGGTCGAGGAGCTCTCGGCGCGTCTCGGCGAGCAGGCATACCTCGCCGACCGCGGCCTCGGCACCGCGATCTTCCTGTCGCTCTCGCTCGGCCAGCCGCTGCTGCTCGAGGGCGAAGCCGGCGTCGGCAAGACCGAGGTCGCCAAGGCCCTCGCACCCGCGCTCGGCGCCGAGCTCGTCCGCCTGCAGTGCTACGAGGGCATCGACGCCCACCAGGCGCTGTACGAGTGGGACTATACGCGCCAGCTCCTGTACGTCCGCCTGCTCCAAGAGGGACGAGAGCTCCGCGAAGACGCGGCCGACGACATCTTCGGGCCGCGGTTCCTCGTCGAGCGTCCGCTCCTGCAAGCCGTGCGCGCCGGCGACCGCGCCGTGCTGCTGATCGACGAGATCGACCGGGCCGACGACGAGTTCGAGGCGTTCCTGCTCGAGATGCTCTCCGACTTCCAGGTCACCGTTCCCGAGCTGGGGACCATCCGGGCGGAGCGACCGCCCGCGGTCGTGCTCACCTCCAACCGGACCCGGGAGCTGCACGACGCCCTCAAGCGGCGATGCCTCTACCACTGGATCGACTACCCGTCGCTCGACCGCGAGGTGGAGATCCTCGCAGCGCGCGCGCCGACCGTCCCCGCCGACCTCGCCCGGCGGGTGGCGGCGGCCGTCGACCGCATCCGCACGCTCGATCTCGTGAAAGCGCCCGGCGTCGCCGAGACCATCGAGTGGGCCAAGGCGCTCGCGTTCCTGGGCGCAACGCGCCTCGAGCGCGACGCGGTCGACGTGACGCTCGGGACCGTCGTCAAGGACCACGACGACCTGGTGCGGATCCGCGACGACCTCGGGCGGATCCTGGCCGATGACTGACACTGTCGGCGGCGTCACGCAGGTGCTGCCGGCGCTCGCCGGGTTCGGACGCGAGTTGCGCGCCGCCGGCCTCCCCGTCGGGACTGGCCAGGTGCTCTCCTTCTGCCAGGGACTCTCTCACCTCGACCCGACCGATCTGCGCGACATCTACTGGTCGGGTCGCGCGTGCCTCGTCTCGCGCCACGACGATCTCGCCGCCTACGACAGCGCGTTCGCCCACTACTTCCTCGGAGAAACCGGCCCGCGTCACGTCGTCCCGAGCGACGGCTCGCCCTCCGCGGACGCGAACCGGGCGCGTCCCGACGCGCTCGCCCCGGCGACCGGCAGTGAGCGTCGGCCGGATGCGGAAAGCGTCGGGCAGGCGGCATCCGAAGTCGAGCTCTTGCGCGCCAAGGACTTCGCCGACTGCGAGCCTGACGAGCTCGCCGCCATCGGTCGGCTGATGGCGGGGCTGGTGATCGCCACGCCGAAGCGGAAGGCACGGCGAACCGAGCGGGCGAGGAAGGGCGTCCGTCCGGACCTCCGGCGCGCCCTGCGCACGCACGTCCGCCACGGAGGCGCCGATCTCCGCATCCCGCGGCGGCGGGCGCGGCTGCGAGCGCGTCCGCTCGTCCTCCTGCTCGACGTCTCGGGCTCGATGTCCTCCTATTCGCGCGCGCTGCTCCAGTTCGCGTACGCGGTCGCGCGCGGCCCGAGCCGCGTCGAGGTGTTCTGCTTCGGGACGCGCCTGACCCGGGTTTCGGGCGCGCTCGCCCGGCGTGACCCCGACGAGGCGTTGCGCCGCGCCGCCGAGACCGTCGTCGACTGGCAGGGCGGGACGCGGATCGGCGAGTCGATACGTGAGTACCTCCGAACGTGGGCGTGGCGCGGGGGATTCCGGGGCGGGGTGGTGGTCGTCTGCTCCGACGGCCTCGAGCGGGGCGACCCCGACATGCTCGCCGCCGCCATGGCCCGGCTCTCCCGGCTCGCGCACCGCGTCATCTGGGTCAACCCGTTGAAGGCGGGTCCGGAGTACGAGCCCGCGACTCGGGGCATGCGCGCTGCATTGCCGCACATCGACCTGCTGGTGTCAGGTCACAACCTGGCGAGTCTGGCCGGCCTCGGCGCGGTGCTCGAAGCGCTGGACTAAAGGGCGCATGGACACGAACGCCGTCATCCTCGATGCCGTCGAGCGGGTCGCGGGAGGCCGCGACGAGGCGCTCGTCGTTCATTCGGCTCGGGACTCGAACCTGTGGGTCCAGATCAGCCGGGTCGAGGGCGAGACATCGCTGCTCTGCGAGGCCGTCGGCGACGAGTACCTGGGTCGTGACCGTGAGCTGGGGACGGCGGCGGTGGAAGAGCTGAAGGCGCTGGGCTGGCAGGACGTCTCCGGCGCCGACTTCACCCTGTGGGCCGACGCCGCCACGCCGGAGCAACGGAAATACCTCGCCGATCTGGTCGAACAAACGCTTGTCACCGTGCTCGGCCACGAGCCGAGCGCGCCTCCAATCGTCACGCCACCCTGACCGCGACGGGCGGAATCACTCGTCCGACGCATCCTCGTCATCGACGGGGAGATACGAGACGGTCAGAAACTTGATCTGGCGCGCGCTCACGGAGACGGCGCCGACATCCTCCAGCTCGACCGGGTCATCCCCGGCAGCTCGGTACGTGATCGGCGACGAGAGCGCGAGCTCCCGGTCTCCGGTCTCGTCTTCGTCGGAGTTGTAGGTGAAGAGCTCGCCGCCCAGATATGACCCGTCGTTCAGCTCGCAACCGACATAGACGGTGGAGTCCGGGTACTGCTCGAAGAGGTCCCACCACGCCGAGGTGAAGGTGATGTCGTCGGCGAAGATCGGGGCGAACCTCGGCGGCCAGCGACCCAGCACGAATCCGAAGGCGCACGCCAGCGTGAGAAGACCGAGTGCCCACCAGGCGACGGACGCGTAGTGGGCATCGAGGTACGTCCGCCCGTCGCGTACGAGCCTTCCGACATCGGGCGTGTGATCCGGGATGGTCACTCGGAGCACGCCGAACACGAACAACGCCGCAGCATCGCAGAGGAAGCTCGTCAGTCCGAGGAGGACGGTCTCGCCGAACACCGAGCGCCGGCGGCGAGGACGTCGCCGCTCGCGCTGAGCCGCGAAGGTGAAACCCGGCGCGAGCAGGAGAACGAAAAGGACGAGGCCCGTGAACGAGGAGGGCACCCGCGGGTCTTCTCGTGCCTAGCGCCTATTGCTGCTGCGGCGACGCCGGTCGCGGAGGCGGGCTCGGCTTCTCTCGACTCTTGGGCGGAATCGTCGGCTGAGGTGGCCTGCGCTGGCCCCCCTGCTTCCTGTTGCTCTCGATTCGACGCTCCATCGGTGACCTCCGCCCACAATTGTACCGGGCGGATCTATTGAGCGGTCGGGAACCACCGGTTGCGAACGGGGAACAGGTACTGGTCGGTGAGGTGGTTGAGAAACCGGCGCGCCTGGTCGAAGCGAGTCGCCAGGTCACCGAGGAGTCGGCCGAGACCCGCGACGGGTGTGCGCTCGGCCGCGGCGCGGTACCACCGCGGTCCGAGCCACTCGAGCAGTCCCGTCGCACCGCGCTCACCCGCGAGCTGTTCGAGGTCCGCGAGCGTCGGGCGCGATCCGGCGGCGTCGGGCAGTGACCGCAGCAGCCGCTCGAGCTCGATCGGATGCACGGCGCGCGCGGTCGTGTGGTCGGGGAACACGCCGGTGAGGAACAGCGCCAGGTCGCCGAGACGCCGGTAGATGCCCGGACGGTCCGACTCGGGGACGGCGTCGAGCGTGGCCGCCAGTCGCGGCGCGTCCAGCTCGCTGAACCGTTGCCGGCGCCAACGACCCCGGCGTTGTATCCACACCGGTCCGCTCATCACCCGCGTGTACGAGGCGAGGTGCTCGACGATGAAGTAGCGGCGGGCGGGGTCGACGCCGAACTCGCGCAGCTGACCGGCGTCGAACACAGGGACGCGCAAGCGGGGCGTGACCCGCTCCTCGACGAAGGTGGTGCGCCCGAGCTCGTCGACCGTGCGGTGCACGGCCACGGCGAAGACGAGGAACGGCGACGCGTGGACCAGCAGCTCGTCGTGGACGTCCGCGCCGAGCACGAGGTCGAACGCGGCCGAGGAGCCGAGCGCCTCTTCGACGAGCTCCGGGTGCGAGCGGAGGTACGCGGACGCATCTTCTGCCGGCGGCGAGTCGACCACCGGCCCGAGGAGCGACAGGTCGGCTTCGGTGAGGTGTTCGAGGTATGCGGTCCCGGAGTTCATCCATCCAATATGCACTACCGGCGACGGGATCGGGGTCATGCCGATGACATCCCGGTTCCATCACGTCGCCCCGGCTAGCGTGCGCACGTCGAGACGAAGATCCAGACGGTCAGAGCCGACGCCGGCGTCTACGCCGGTGCTCGCCACCACGAGGAGCTCGAACCCGCGGCGACGTTCGTGGCGCCGCCGCATCCGTGGGGCGCGCTCGTCACGGCGTGCCTGGCTCTGTTCCTGATCGCGGTGAACACGACGGCGATCAACACCGCGGTCAGCGCCATCGCCGACGACCTCACGATCTCCTCCACGACCCTCGGATGGGCGCTCAACGCCTATCTTCTCGCGGTCGCCGCTTTCGTGGTCCTCGGCGGGCAGCTCGGCGACGTGCTCGGCCGCAAGCGCATCTTCGTCGTCGGGATGGTGCTCTACACGCTGGCCGCGATCGTGGTGGCGAGCTCGGGGTCGGCGGCGCAGCTCATCGGCGGGCGCGCGCTGCAGGGGACCGGCGCCGCCATCCTGATGCCGGCGACCATGGCGATCCTGCACGACGCCTTCCCGAAGGAGAAACAGGGCCTCGTGCTCGGCATCTGGGGCGCGGTCGGCGGGGTTGCGTTCGCCGTAGGCCCCCTCATCGGCGGCTTCTTCACCGACGCCATCAGCTGGCGGTGGGTGTGGTGGAGCAACGTGCCGGTCGGGGTGATCGCACTCGTGCTCGCCAGGCCGATGCTGCGTGGACTGTCCGGGCGCAAGCGAAGCGTGCGGTTCGACGTCGCCGGCATCGTCCTGCTCGCCGTCGGCCTGTTCACCGCGATTCTCGCCCTCCAGCAGGGGAGTCGCTGGGGCTGGACGTCGCCTTTGCTGCTCTCCACGGTGGCGGTCGCCGCTGTCACGCTGACCGCGTTCGTGCTCGTCGAGCTGCGGGTGAAAGCGCCGCTGGTGCACCTTCGTCTGTTGCGCGACGCGGTCTTCACGGCCGGGAACATCGGCACGTTCGTCAACGCGATCGGCCTGATCGGGATCCTCTATTTCTTCAACCTGTATGCGCAGTCGTCCGTGCTGCTCGACTACTCCGCGTTGCTCGCCGGCGTGGCGCTGCTCCCGTTCGGCATGGGCATCTTCGTGGCTTCGCTCGTCTCCGGCCGGCTCGCCGACCGGATCGGCGCCCGGCTGCCCGTGGCGCTGGGCCTCGTGCTCATGGCGGTCGGCTGCTTCCTTCTCTACCTCACCGACGTGAGCACCACCTTCAGCGGGCTCTGGGGCCCGACCCTGATCGCCGGGCTGGGCGTCGGCATGACGTTCTCGACCCCGTCCGCCGCCGGGCTCCAGCACGTCCCGCCCGAGGAGGCGGGCGAGGCGTCGGGCATCCTCAACATCTTCCGGTACGTGGGCGCGTCGCTCGTCGTGGCGGTCGGCAGCCTCGTCTTCAGCAGCGCGGGCATCGCCGAGCTGAACCGTCAGCTCGACGCCGCCGGGGTGAGCCGCCCCGAAGAGGAGCAGCTCGATCAGGTGCTGACCGGTTCACCCAGCGCGATCAGCAGTTCCGCGAACGGGCTCCAAGGGAACCAGCGACAGGCGTTCATCTCCGGCGCGCAGCAGGGCACGGTGGAAGGGTTCGACGCGTCGATGCTGGTGATCGCGGTGAGCTCGGTT
Organism: Acidimicrobiia bacterium; assembly: GCA_036005605.1. Classification (GTDB taxonomy): domain Bacteria; phylum Actinomycetota; class Acidimicrobiia; order IMCC26256; family JACDBD01; genus JALZAA01. The sequence goes on along the minus strand of DASYQJ010000036.1, from coordinate 9,194 downwards.
GGAGGCCTCGTGCTCTGGTTGTGGCTCGTGCGCGCGCGTGGCGGCCCGATCAGTCGGCCTTCCCCTTCTTCGCCGCCTTCCGAGCCTTCTTGAACTCGCGCACCCGCTCCAGCGACTCGGGCGAGCCGACGTCGGCGACCGACCGCGGTGTCGCGTCCGAGAACGGTGCGGCCGCCTCCTCCCAGCCCGGCGCAGCCTGACCCAAGCGCTTGCCGAGGATGGCGAGGAGGATCTTCGACTTCTCCTCGCCGTATCCGGGCAGCTCCCGCAGACGGCGGTAGATCTCTTGACCGGATGGGGCGTCGCGCCAGATCGCGCCGGCGTCGCCGCCGTAGTGCTCGACGACGTACGCCGACAGCGCGTAGGTGCGCTTGCCCATCGAGCTGGGGTAGCGGTGCATAGCGGGCTTGTCGCGGAAGATCGCTTCGATCTTGTCGGGGCCCATCTCTGCGATCGTCTCGGCGTCGAGCGAGCCACCGAGGCGCTGCCGCAACGTGTACGGGCCCCGGAACGCCCACCCCATCGGGACCTGTTGGTCCATCAGCATCCCGATGAGCAGCGCGAGCGGGTTGTCGACGAGTAGCTCGTCGGCCTCTGGCACGCCCGTGATCGGGATGGCCGAATGGCCCTGAGCGGCTTCGTCCGTCGTCATGCCGTCAGGCTAACGCCGGACAGTCCCGCATCACTCCTCGATGGAGATCGCGTGCTCGGGGCAGTTCTGCTCGCCGACGCGCGCCTTCTCCTCGAGGTCGGGCGGCACGTCCTCGTTCGGGATCAGGCAGTGGCCGCGGTCGTCGGCCTCGAACACGTCATCCGCGAGGACGTAGCAGCGACCGTGCCCGACACAGAGGTCGGTATCGACGCGCACCTTCATGACGGCGGTGTGAACGCGAGCGGCAGGTAGTCGACGGCGCGGATGCCCATCGTGTATTTCGGTTCCTCGCCGGGCTTGATCGAATAGTCGGGGATGCGCTCGTGGAGCTGCTCGAGCGCGACGCGCAGCTCGAGCCGGGCCAGGTGCGAGCCGAGGCACCGGTGCACGCCGCCGCCGAATGCGAGGTGGCGGTTGGCCGGGCGCTCGAAGTCGACGTCGTCCGGCTGCGGGAACCCGCGCTCGTCGATGTTCGCCGATCCGAGCAGCACCGTGATCCGTTCGCCGGCTTCGATCCGCTCGCCGCAGAGCTCGACGTCCTCGGTCGCGACCCGCGGCACGCCGGGCACCGGCGTCTCCCATCGCAGCAGCTCTTCGACCGCGCCCGGGATCTGCGACGGGTCGTCGACGAGTCGTTGCCGCTGGTCCGGGTGCTGCGCCAGGTACGACACCATGCAGCCGACGGACGCGGTCACCGTGTCGAGCCCGGCAAGCAGGAACAGGTAGCAGATGTCGAGGATGTCCTCGCGCGTCAGGCGATTCCCGTCGACGTCGGCCTCGAGGAACCCGGTCAGCATGTCGTCGCGCGGCTGTCGCTCCCGCTCGTCGAGGACCTTGTCGAAGTACGCGTAGATCTCCTGGCCGGTCTCGGCCTGGATCCGCTGGTACTCCGTCTGGTCCTTGGTCTCGGGGCGGATGATGTTGTCCTTGAACCCCAGGAAGAGATCGAGGTCCTCGAGCGGGAGACCGAGGAGCCGGAGGAACACGGTGCAGGGCAACGGGATCGCGAACGCGCTGTTGAACTCGCATTCGCCCCTGTCGATGAAATCGTCGATCAGCTGGTTGCTGAGCTTGCGGACGTCGTTCTCGAGCAGCGCGACCTGTTTCGGCGCGAAGAGCGGGTCGAGCAGCCGCCGGTACTTCACGTGGTCGGGTGGGTTGATCTGCAGCGGGATGAGCGGCCGCACGTTGCCGATCGAGATCGCGTCCATGTCGGACGAGAACACTTCGGCGTGCCGTAGCGCGAACTCGACGTCCTCGTGGCGGGCGATCATCGTCCCGCCCAGTTCCGTGCGGAGGATCGGCGAGTGCTCGCGCAGCATGTCGTAGATCGCCTGCGGCTTGGCCGGATCGAGGTCGAACTGCCCGGTCGGCATCTCGGGCGTTTCGGACACCGGTTCCATCTCGGACATGGACGTCCCTCCCAGCTCGACGGGAGCGCCCCCACCTGACGCTGGCGTCAGCATAGCGGGGAGATACCGTGGAGTATCCGATCGTTCTGGAGGTGGCCTCGTGACCAGGCTGCATCCCCGTAGCGCCAACGTCGTCGTGCTTCGCCCGGGCCTCGGCGAGAGCTGCCGGGACGTGCTCGCCACGGCGGCCTCGCACTTCAACGACGCCGTCGGCGAGCTGGACCGTGCGCTCTCTCAGGTGGGCGACCACCTCGACGAGACGGTCCGCGCCGGCCGGGCGGCGATCCGAGCCGGCAAGCTCGCGTACCGGCAGCAGCGACAGCGTGACCGGGTGCGGGGCCCGCTCGGGCTCGTCGCCGGCTACACGCCGTCGAACAGCCGGTAGCCCTCGAGGTAGCCCATCTCGACCAGCTCGGCGCGCGGGCTCTGGCGCGCGAGCTCGTCCCGGATCGGCTTCGTGTCGATCGCGTTCGAGAAGCCGGGCAGCCAGTCGTCGTGATGGCCCAGCACGACGCGCCGCGGGCGCAGCAGGTCGGCCTGGCGGGCCACGAACGCGGCGAGCGAGCCCTGCACCGGTTCTCCGTCGACGTTGCCCCGGCCGGCGGCGGCGAGGATCGCGACGTCGGGCCTGAGGTCGCGCAGGATGCCGGACCAGTGTCCCGACGTGTCCTGATAGAAGAGCGAGCCGGCGGGTGTCTCGAAGAGGAACACGAGCGCGCCGCCGTCGCCGCGGGCGCCCTGGTAGCTGGCGCCGAGGTGCGCCTGCACTTCGGGGTCGAGGGTGCCGAACCACTCGGCGAGGGCGGCGAACCGTTCCTGTTGTTCCTGGTAGGTGAGCCCGAGGTCGCCGATGCAGACCTCGTCGGCGTCGGTCATCTTCGTGTGCGACCACACACACGAGTGCTGACTGGGGAACGCGGTGACGGTCACGTCCGGCGCGAGGCGGACGCGTTCACCACCGGCAACGGGCAGCAGCTGCTCGCGCGGAACGCCCTGCCCCTCCATGACGCGCACGGTCTCGTACGAGCCGAGGATCGTCGCGCCCGTGGTCCGGGCGATCGTCTCGGCGCCCCAGAGGTGGTCAAAATGCGAGTGGCCGACGACGATCCAATTGGCGCGATCGACGTCGCCGGTCGTGAGGCCGACCGGCGGCGCCGACGGCACGCGGTCGATGTACGCGTCGAGGAAGACGACGAGGTCGGCGACGGTCAACCGGAAGGTCGCGCACCCCAGCCAATCGAGCGTCGCCGGCGCCACGGTGATCACGCGGCGGGTGGACCGCTCCGCAGCACGGCCCCGGGCAGCTCGCCGGTGGGCTCGCCCGCGCGCATGAAGACGCGTCCGTTGACGATCGTGGCGTCGTAGCCGTCGCCCCGTTGCACGAACCTCCCGGCGCCGCCGGGGAAGTCGTGCACGTACTCGGGCAGGGGGAGATGGAGCGCGTCGAGGTCGAACACGTTGAGGTCGGCGTATGCGCCCTCGCAGATCACGCCGCGGTCGGTCACTCCGAAGACGCCAGCGGTATCCGAGGTCAGGCGGCGGATCCCGTCCTCGATGGTGAACACCCGGCGGTCGCGAACCCAGTGCGAGAGGAAGAAGGTCGGCAGGGAGGCGTCCATGATCTGGCCGACGTGCGCACCCGAGTCGCCGAGGCCGAGCATGACGGTGGGGTGGTGCAGCATCTCGTCGACGGCGGCGAGGCTCTGGTTCAGGAACGGGAAGCTGAACAGCGCCCGTCCCCGGCTCTCGCGTGCGAGCCGCACGAACGTCGCTGCCGGCGACTCGCCAGCGCGAGCGGCGAGCGCTCCGAGGCTGTCCTCCGGTGTGTAGGCATAGTGCGCGTCCGTCGTCCCGACCAGGTACACCCAGCCGGGATCGAGGCCCGGCGGGCGCTCGTCGGCGTCGCGGATCAGTTGGGCGCGTCGGTCGTCGTCGTCGAGTGCGGCGAGGCGGCCGTCGAGGTCGAGCGCTTGGAGCGCCTGCCACGACGGCAGACCGTCGTAGAGCGTGCGGTGCGCGATGCCGAAGAGCAGCCCGATGCCGCGCGCGGTCGTTTGCGGGCGGAGCTGCGCGCCGCGTGCCGCTTCCTCGTCGACGAAGCCGAGCACGCGCGTGTGGAGCTCGGGACGGAAGTCGCTCTGGGCGAGACCGAACGTGACGGGCCGGCCTGTCGTCCGGTTGACCTCCGCCATCCAGGCCACCTCGGCGCGGGACCCCTCGTAGTCTGCGCCATCGTTTTCGCCGAACTTGGGCGCGACCTCGAACGTGCCGCGTCGGTGCCGACCGAGCACGTCTCCGATCGCGAGGAGCTCTTCGGGTGTCGCGTACGTGCCCGGGACGGCACGACCGTCGGGTACGCGGTGGAGCATCGTGCGCGACGTCGAGAAGCCGAGCGCACCGGCGCCGATCGCCTCGTCGACGAGCGCGGTCATCGCGGCGATGTCGTCGGCCGAGGCGGGCGTTTCGTCGAGCCCGCGCTCACCCATGGTCCAGTGCCGGACGGCGCAGTGGCCGACCATGCCGCCGACGTTCACGCCCTTGGGGAGCCGGTCGAGCTCGCCGAGATACTCGCCGTAGGTCTTCCACTGCCAGGAGAGTCCGTCGAGGATGCTGGCGGCGGGGATGTCCTCGACCGACTCCATGAGCTCGGCGAGGAACTCGCGGTCCTCGGGCTTGCACGGCGCGAACGTCACACCGCAGTTGCCGAGCACGACGGACGTGACGCCGTGCCAGCACGACGACGACGCCACCGGGTCCCAGCCGACCTGGGCGTCGAGGTGGGTATGGACGTCCACGAAGCCGGGGCTGACGACACGTCCTTCGGCGTCGATCGTCTCGCGCCCGTCACCGTCCACCTCGCCGACGGCGGCGATCCGGTCGCCGGACACGGCCACGTCGCCGCGGAACGACGGACGCCCGGTGCCGTCGACCACGGTCCCGTTCCGGATCACGAGGTCGTATGCCATGCCTGCCCCCTGAACTGCAGTGAATTGGAGCCTACGCCCGGCTGAAAAAGGCGCCCTTGCGCCGCCGACCCGGCGGGGGCAAACTTATACTCTGATATGACTTTGGCGGAGCAGGGCGTGCAGGAACAGGGGCGCCGGGAGCAGGGCAAGGCGCGGCGCCGGCGCCGGATCCTCGATGCTGCCGCGCAGCTCGTCGAAACCGACGGGCTCGACGGCCTCACGATGCGCCGCCTGTCGGAGACCGCAGGCGTGAGTTACGCCACCGTCTACAACCTCATCGGGTCGAAGGAGGACGTGCTCGTCGCGTTGCTCCGGTCCGGTCTCGAGGATCTCGGCGCGCAGCTGGCAGCGGTCGCGTCCCGGGACCCGCTCGACCGGGCGCGTGCGCTGGTCGCCGGGGTCGTCGATCATTTTGTCGCCCGGCCCGCGCTGTACCGCGCCCTCGTCCAGGCCGTGCATGACCCCGCCGCCGGGACGCGGGGCGTCCCGATCCGGCGCCGCACCATCGCGCTGTACGAGGCTTCGATCCGCGACGCGATGGGCCAAGGCTTGCTGCGGGATGACCTCGACCCGCACGTGCTCGGCTTGCACGTCACGCTGGCGGTCAACGGCGTGATCCGCCGCTGGGCGGCCGGTGAGATGAACGCGGCCGGGTTCCGGGCCGAGGCCGACTACGCGTTGCGGGTGTCGTTGCTCGGCGTTGCCACGTCGTCGACGCGCACGAAGCTCGTCGCCGAGCTGCGGGCGTGCGAGCGGACGCTCGCGCGTCCCGGTAACCGAGCGGCCTGATCGGAGGGGTTCCCATGGGACGGAAGATCCTGTTCATCACCACCGACCAGCAGCGTTACGACGCGCTGGGATGCAACGGTAACGAGATCGCGCGTACGCCCGTCGTCGATCGCCTCGCTGCCGACGGCATCAACTACCGGCGCGCGTACAACCAGAACACGGTGTGCATGCCCGCCCGCTCGACCATGCTCACGGGTCAGTACGTGCGCACGCACGGAGTGTTCGCCAACGGTGTGCAGCTGCCGCACGACTCGCCCAGCGTCGCCGCGCATCTCGCCGAGCAGGCCGGATACCGCACCGCGCTGCTCGGGAAGGCGCACTTCGACCCCGGCTTCGATCCGATGTTCACCTTCCCGGAGAACGCGATGGCGCAGGAGGGCTCGACCGGCCCGCTGCGCGGGTTTGAGCACGCCGAGCTGGCCATGCACGCGCCGACCATCGCCGGCCGAGGCTTCCAGCACTACGGGACGTGGCTCGTCGAGCACCACCCCGACCAGATCGACGGCTTCGCCGCGCTGCTCCAGGCCGAGGGCGGCGGCGACACCGGCGCCCCCGAGACGAAGATCAACCCGATCCCGCGCGACCTGTACCACACCGACTGGGTGGCCGACCGCACGATCGCGTTCCTGGACTCGCTCGCCGACGCCGACGACTGGTTCGTGTGGATGAGCTTCCCCGACCCCCACCACCCGTGGGATCCGCCCGCATCCGAGCGCAAGCGCGTGCCATGGCAGGACCTCGACCTTCCGCCCGGGCACCCCGGCTCGCCCGAAGCCATCCGCGACGTGCTGGCGCAGAAACCTCCGCACTGGCTCGGGTTCTACGAGGGCACGTGGCACAACGTCGAGGGCGGACCGGCCCGCTTCGTGCCGTCCACTCTCGAGGACGACCAAGTTCGCGAGGTGAACGCGCTCACGCACGTGATGAACGAGCTCATCGACGAAGCGTGCGGCCGCGTGCTCGACACCGTCGACCGGCGGGGGTGGACCGACGACACCGATGTCTTCTTCACGACCGACCACGGCGAGCTCCAGGGCGACTACGGCCTCCTGTTCAAGGGCCCATTCCACACCGACGCGCTGATGCGGGTGCCGTTCGTGTGGCGGCCGGCGCCGTCGGCGGGCGTCGCGCCTGCCGACGTCGGCGAGCCGGTCGGCCACCTCGACCTCGCGCCCACGTTCTGTGCGATCGCCGGGGTCGAGCCGTCGGCGTCGATGCAGGGCGTGCCGCTGCCCACGTCGCCCGGTTCCACTCGCGAGCGGGCGTTGTGCGAGTGGGACAGCCAGTTCCCCGGTTACGGGATGCACATGCGCTCGATCTACCGCGACGGATGGTCATGCACGGCTTATGAGCCGAGCACCATCGGCGAGCCGAACGGCCTCGAGGACTTCCTCGGCCACCTCCCCGAGCAGATCTCGCGCCGTCTCGGGCTGGCGGACGGCGGGCCGCGCAGCTCCGTCGCCTACGACGGCACCGAGGGCGAGCTGTACCGGGTAGACGAGGACCCGCACCAGTTCCGCAACCTCTGGGACGACCCGGGGTACCGGTCGGTTCGATCGGACCTCGTCGCCGACCTCTACGACAGCCTGCCCGCCGGGCGCGAGCCGAAGCTCCCGGTCGCGCGTCCCGCATAGACGACAGAGAGAAGGAAGGACACGTCATGCCGATCGCTCCGACCAAGGACCAGATCCAGGCGCTCCTCGACAGCGACCTCGACACACCCGTCGTGATGTTGAACCTGCTCAAGTTCGCCGAGCGGTCCGGCAGCGAGAATGGCGACGAGCGCGGGTCCGGGCGCGACTCGTACGCGCGCTACGGCGATCGCGTGCGCTCGATGCTCGAGAAGGTCGGCGGTCGGATCCTGTGGCAGGGGCGGGCCGACTCGGTCGTGATCGGCGGGGACGCCGACGACTGGGACGCGGTGATCCTCGTGGAGTACCCGTCGCGCAGAGCGTTCCTCGAGATGACGTCCAGCCCGAAGTACCAGGACGTGTCCAAGGACCGGACCGCCGGCCTCGCCGACTCGCGCCTCATCGCGATGACGGAGCTGTACCGGCACACGGAGGGCTGAGCTACCTTCACGCGCGCAGACGGCGGCTTTGCCGACCGTCGGCGCAGAGCCGCAGCTTGCAACGGCGCCAGGAGGAGACATGATCCGAGGCGAAGGCACCGCGATCGCGCGAGGCGTGACGCCGCAGGAAGCGTTCGACTTCGTCCTCGACCCCGCCCAGTACACGAAGGCCGACACCAAGATGGTTTGGGTCACCAAGCTGGGCGATACCGCCGACGGGATGATCGCCCGCGAGGACGGGCGGTTCCTGGGCAGGTTCCCGGGCTCGGTGATCACCCGCTACCGGTGGGAAGCACCGCACCGCATCGACGTCACGCTCGAGCACGGTGTGCCGCAACATCTGCACGCGTGGTTCGAGATCGACGAGGTCGAGGGCGGCACCCGCATCCATCACGTCGAAGAGATGGACCTCGGCCGGGGCCCCCTGGGCTGGCTGTACGACCGAGTCGGCGGCCAGTGGTTCGCAGACTCCGTCGACCAGGAGGTCGCCGAGATCGCGCGGTTGCTCGAGGCGGGCGAGCGCGGACACGGCGTCGCCGCGCACGACGACGCGGGAGCGAGTCAGCCGCGGTAGCCGTGCGCGTGCGCAGCCTGGCCCTGCCGGGTCGCGCCCCGCTTGGCCCTCTCCCTGCTGTCCTTGTCCCCGGGCGCGTAGCGGTATTTCCTCCCGCTGTCGCCCCACTGGTAGTAGGGGCCTTTCGCGTCTTTGCGTCGCCGGACGGGCATCGTGCGCCTACTCCTCGCCCGCCAGCGCCTTGCGCGCCCTGCCGCGGGTCGCGAGGTCAGTGGCGTGGGACATCACCGGTGCTGAACCGATCCGGCTGATCCCGCCGATTCGGGGCACGGTGATCGTGCGGTAACCCGGGACGCGTTTTCGCGTGAGCGCGCGCACGATCGCCTTCGCGACTGATTCCGGGGACAGGCCGTAGTCGAGAGCGCCCGGCTCGGCCGCCGGCTCGCCGGTGCGGATCCGGGCCATGAACTCGGTCTTGATCGGACCGGGCGCGATCAGCGTGACCTGCACGCCGCGGCGGCCGACTTCACGGCGAAGGCCGTCGGTGAACCCCTGCACCGCGAACTTCGTCGCGCAGTAGACGGTCTCGCCCGGCGAGGCCACGTAGCCGGCGATGGAGCCGACGTTGACGACGTGCCCGCGGCGCCGTTCGAGCATCCCCGGCAGGACCCGCTGGGTGAGGTCGATGAGCGCGAGCACGTTGACCTCGAACAGCTGCCGGACCTTGTCGCTCGGCATGGTCTCGACCACGCCCTGCCAGCCGACGCCGGCGTTGTTCACGAGCACGTCG
>DASYQJ010000035.1:0-4392 GCA_036005605.1 Acidimicrobiia bacterium | reverse complement strand
TGATCCCGGGCCGGTCCCGGGAGCCCAGTTTGGTGAGTCGGCGGGCCGTCCCTGCCCCGGTCCGTCGACTCGCCTTTTTTTGTTCCTTCTTTCGGCGCTATCCCTGCTCGCGAAGGAACCGTTCGATCTCCGACGCGAGCTGGTCGCCGGTCGGGATGTCGCCCGAGCCTTCGTTGGCCTCGATGTTGCGCACCATCTCGGCGACGTCGGGCCGCTCGGACAGGCCCTCCTCGACCCGCTGGAGGTACTCGTCGACCTGGCTGTCGAGGACGGTGAGGTCGGTTTCCACGCCGGCGAGCTCTCGCACGCGCGACAGCAGCGCGCTGATCGCCGGCGGCGATGGGGTCGCCGACACGTAGTGAGGCACCTGCGCCCAGAGTCCCAGCCCGGGGATCCCCGCGTCACCGAGGGCAACCTGGAGCGCAGTCTGCGCGCCGGTCGGGCCCGTGTAATCGGTGCGCCACGCGCCGACCTCCTGTGCAAGTGAGCGGTTCGTCGCCGTCGTGAGTACGGACACGGGACGGCGGTGGGACACGAGTGTCGGCATGCCGCCGAGCCCGATCATCATGCTCACGTCGAGGCGCTGCGACATCTGCACGAGCTCTTCGCTGAACGAGCGCCAACGAAGCGACGGCTCCGGACCGCGGCAGAGCACGACGTCGCGCCCGGCCCGCCCTGCGGTCAACTCGATCACGGGCCAGATGATCTCTCTCGTCGCGCCGTCGACGAGACGAACGGAAGGACGGGTCTGCTGGAGGTCGACGATGTCCGTGAGATCGACCCGGCCGAAACCCGCCGCCGATTCGAGCTGTTCACTCAAAACCGCGGCCGCGCCCGCCCCGGCGAGGCCGGCGTCGACCCAACCCGACAACGCGACGATGAGCACCGGATCGCGCAGATCCGGCCATCGATCGATCTCCAACACACCAACACCTTACGGGCGTGCGCTCACGGGCGCGAGCGGCCGGCCCGATAGATTCACAACTCCATGCGTTTGCGCATCTTCACGGAGCCGCAGCAGGGCGCGACGTACGACGACCTGCTCGCGGTCGCCCGCACCGCGGAGGAGCTCGGCTTCGACGGTTTCTTCCGCTCGGACCACTACCTACGCATGGGCGACGGCGACCCGGGACCGGGCGCGACAGACGCGTGGGTCACGCTCGCCGGTCTCGCACGCGAGACGTCGCGAGTGCGTCTCGGAACGCTCGTCACTGCGAGCACGTTCCGGTTGCCCGGGCCGCTGGCAATCGCCGTGGCGCAGGTCGACGCGATGAGCGACGGCCGCGTCGAGCTCGGGATCGGCGCCGGCTGGTTCGAAGACGAGCATCGGGCCCACGGCATCCCGTTCCCGCCGACGCGGGAGCGGTTCGACCGGCTCGAGGAGCAGCTGGCAATCATCACCGGCATGTGGACGACACCCGTGGGCGAGCGGTTCTCGTATCACGGGCGCTACTACGAGCTCGCGGACTCCCCGGCGCTGCCCAAGCCCGTGCAGCAGCCCCACCCGCCGATCATCATCGGCGGTTACGGCACCACGCGGACACCGGCACTCGCGGCGCGCTACGCCCAGGAATTCAACCTGGCCTTCCCACCGCTCGACGCGTACCGTGAGTACGTCGACCGGGTGATGCAGGCGTGCGCGGACTCGGGACGCGACCCGGCGACGCTCCGCACCACGGTCGCGCTCGTCGTCTGCTGCGGGCGCGATGAGGCCGAGTTCCGACGGCGGGCGGACGCCATCGGCCGCGAACCGGACGAGCTGCGCGCCAACGGCGCCGCCGGTCTGCCGAGCGAGGTCGTCGACAAGCTGCGCGCGTTCGCGGCGGCAGGCGCCGAGACCGCGTACCTTCAGGTCCTCGACGTGTCCGACCTCGAGCATCTCGAACTGATCGCGGCCGAGGTGATGCCCGAGGTCGGCGCCACGGCGGGCGCGGCGTGAAGTTCGGCGTCCACGCCGGGCTCCAGAACACGACGACCGATGAGCTGCGCGGGCTCTGGCGGCGCATCGAAGGACACGGCTTCGACTGGATCTCGGTCTGGGACCACTTCTACGCCGCCGACGCGACAGGCGGCGCGGTGTGCCTCGAGGCGGTCGCCACCCACGCCGCGCTCGCGCTCGAGACCGAACGCGTCCGGTGCGGGAGCCTCGTCTACTCGGCCGGCTACCGGCATCCGGCCGTGCTCGCGAACGCCATGGCGACTCTCGACCACCTCGCCGGTGGGCGCGTCGTGCTCGGTCTCGGGGGCGGCTGGCACCAGGGCGAGTACGACGCGTACGGCATCCCGTTCCCGCCGGTGCCGGTACGCCTTCGCATGCTCGACGAAGCGATCCAGTGCATCCGCGCCCTGCTGACCGAGGACGTCGTCAACTTCGACGGCGAGTTCTTCCACTTACGTGACGCCCGCTGCGAGCCGAAGCCGGTCCAGGAGCGGCTGCCGTTGTGGATCGGCGGCGCGGGCGAGAAGCTCACGCTGCGTACGGCGGCGCGGCACGCCGACGGTTGGAACGTGCCGTTCCTCGCACCCGACACGTATCGCCACAAGGTCCAGGTGCTCAACGATCACTGCGACGCCGTCGGTCGCGACCCGGAGACGATCACGAAGTCGGTGAACCTCGGCCTGGCCTGGCGGCAGGGTGACCTCGAAGCCCAGTTCGGCAACATCGCCGAGTTCGTCAAGCCGGGCGTCCTGATGGGCAGCGTCCAGGAGGTCGTCGACCGGATCGGCGAGTACACCGACGCCGGCGCCGAGTGGGTGATCCTCGCCATGCGGGCGCCGTTCGACGTCGACGGCCTCGACCGGTTCGCGGCCGAGGTGCTGCCCGCCCTGGCCTGACGTGGACCGCCGCGTCCCCGCGATCACCGACCGGCTCGGCGGCACGACCGGGCTGCGCTGGTTCCGGGCGCCGGGGCGAGTCAACCTGATCGGCGACCACACCGACTACCACGACGGCTTCGTGCTTCCCCTCGCCGTGGACCGCGACTGCGTGATCGCCGCCCGCCCGCGCGACGACGGGCGCGTGACGGTGCGTTCGGTCGAGCTCGCGGGCGTGGTCGACGTCGCCGCCGACGGCTCGGACGAGCCGGCCGCGGTCGAGCCGGCGTGGGGTCGGTACGTGGCCGGCGTCGTGCGCGCGCTCGCAGGCGCCGGACGCGCGCCGGTGGCCCTCGACGCCGCCCTGTCGTCGACCGTGCCCGTGGGATCCGGCCTGTCGTCCAGCGCGGCGCTCGAAGTGGCGACCGCCCTCGCACTGACGGAGGCCGCCGGGTTCGCACTCCCGGCGCCGGAGCTCGCGCGTGCGTGCCAGCGCGGCGAGCACCTCGCCACCGGCGTCCCGAGCGGCGTGATGGACCAGATGGTCGCGCTGCTCGGGCGGGCCGGGCACGCCCTGCTCATCGACTGCCGGACGCTGAGCGCCGAGCCGATCGCGCTCCCGGACGCGCTGGCGGTGCTCGTGATGCATTCAGGGCTCCCGCGCACGCTCGCGGGCAGTGCGTACGCAGAACGGCGCGCCGAGGGCGAACGCGTCGCCGCCCGACTCGGCGTGACCGCTCTTCGCGACGTGTCCCTCGACGAAGTGCGCGACGAGCCGAGAGCGCGCCACGTCGTCAAGGAGAACCAGCGGGTCCTGCAGTTCGCAGACGCGCTCCGCGCCGGCGACGCCGCCCGGCTCGGCTCGCTGTTGCTCGCGAGTCACGCCAGCCTGCGCGACGACTACGAGGTCTCCACGCCCGAGCTCGACCTCGCCGTCGACCTGCTCGTCGAGCACGGGGCGCTCGGCGCCCGTCTGACCGGCGCCGGGTTCGGTGGCTGCGTCGTCGCGATGGTGTCACGCGCCCAGGTCCGCACGGTCGCGAGCCGGACGGTCGCCCGCTACCGGGCCGAGACCGGGCTCGACGCCGACGCGTTCGAGGTTCGGGCGGTCGACGGCGCCGGTCCGCTCACCGCTCCGGTCGGCGCATGACGCTCCGGCTGTCGGAGGCGGACCGTCCCCGCCCCGGCCCCGCGGCGGTCGCCCCGCACTCGGACTTCGAGCCGGTCGCGGCCGCCCGTCCGCTCCCGTGGTCAGCCGTCACGCCGGGCGACGCGCCGGTGGGCAGCGGCCGCATCGAGGTGTCGCAGTCGGGTCGCTGGGAACGGTGGGCGGACGTCGACGGTGACCCGTCGTTCCCGCCGCCGGGGGCGCGCGCCGCGGCGGGGCCACCGACCGACGTGACGTGGCGCAAGGTGGTCGTCCCCGAGAACTACGGCTTCGACGAGGAGCTGTCGCGCCAGTTCGCGCCGGTCTGGTACCGGCGCACGTTCGCCGACCCGCGGCACGGCGGGCTGCCCGAGTCGCCCCCGCGTGTCCGACTCCGCTTCGCGGCCGTCGACTATCTCGCCGACGTGTGG
>DASYQJ010000034.1:0-13086 GCA_036005605.1 Acidimicrobiia bacterium | reverse complement strand
ACCCGATCGCCGGCGGGAACCGAGAGCCTCTGGGGCTACACGCACGTGCCGCACCGCGCGCTCGGCGACGCCGGGGGCGACCTCTCGGGCAAGTGGGACGAGCGCGAAACCGAGGTGTTCGTCGCGCGCGTCGAGCGCGAGCTCGAGGCCCGGGCGCCGGGCTTCACCGACCGGATCGTCGGCCGCAATGTCCTCACGCCGCCGATGCTCGAGGCAGCCGACGCCAACCTCGTCGGCGGCGCCGTCAACGGGGGCACCGCGCAGCTGCACCAACAGCTGATCTTCCGACCCACCGTCGGGCTGGGCCGGGCCGAGACCCCGATCCGCGGACTGTTCCTCGCGTCGGCGTCCGCGCACCCGGGGGGTGGCGTGCACGGCGCGTGCGGCGCCAATGCCGCGCGCGCGGCGCTGGCGGCAGACGCCCGGCGACGCTTCGTCGCCGCGCTCTCCCGCTAGCTACCAGGGCATCGAGACGCCGCCGTTGGGGCGGATGGTTTGGCCCGTCACGAACGACGCCGCGTCCGACACGAGATAGAGGATCGTCCACGCGATGTCTTCGGGCGTGCCGATCCGTCCCAGCGGCGACATCGCGCCGAAGCGCTGCTTGTACTGCTGCAGGCGCTCCTCGTTGACGGTGCCGTCGGCATCGACGAAGTGCTGGCGGGAGAAGTTCGTGAGGATGACCCCAGGCGCGAGCGCGTTCACCCGGATGCCGGCCTGGCCCGCTTCCATCGCGAGCGTCTTGGTGAGCATGGCGACGGCGGCTTTCGTCATCGCGTAGCACGCCAGCGTGGGCGCGGGCGTGTCGATGGCCCCGGACGAGATGTTGATGATGCTCCCTGACTTCTGCGGTGTCATGACCCGCAGGGCGGCCTGGCATCCGTAGAACACGCTCTTGAGGTTGATGGCAAGGATGCGCTCGAACTCCTCGTCGGTCACGTCGGCGATCATCTGGTTGTGGGGGACGCCGGCGATGTTGCCCATGATGTCGACGCGGCCGTACTCACCGGCGGCCCGGTCGACGAGGGCGTCGATGTCGGCGTGCTTCGTGACGTCGGTGCGCACCGGCAGCGCCGTGCCACCGCGCGACCCGATCTCGTCGGCCGTGGCCTGGGCGCCCTTCTCGTCGATGTCGCCGAGCACGACCGTCGCCCCCGCGCCCGCCAGCACATGGGCGGTCGAACGGCCGATGCCGCTGGCGGCGCCGGTGAGCACTGCTACCCGATCCGACAGATCGAACGCCTCGTCGATGCCGGACGTTGCGGTCACGTCAGCCATGCCTTCTCCCGTGTGACAACCCGGTCAGGCGTCGAGCCTACGCAGGCGCGTCGGAAATGCGCAGATCGAGTGCCAAGCTGTTCGGTTGATGAGCGAGCTCTCCATCGTCACCCTCAACGTCCACGGCGGACAGCGCAGTCGGCGCGTCTCGACGCCGCGCCGGCGCCAGCACGGCCCACCGCCCGAGAAGGCAGTGTCCAACGGGGCGTTCGACGTGGCCGGCGTCCTGCGTTCGTTCGACGCCGACGTGCTCGTCGTGCAGGAAGCGTGGTGGCCCGACGAGGGCTCCGCCGCCGTCGACCTCGTGGCAGCCGACTGCGGCGCGACGGTGCACTCGGCGTCGTTCGGCCGCGGGATCGTCGAGCCGTGGCCGCACATCATCTCCGCCCGGCCACACCGGGCGTGCGGCCGGATCGGACTCGCGGTCGTGAGCCGCCTGCCGGCGCGGCTGGTCGAGATGATCCCGGTTGGGGACGTCCCCGCTGACCCGGCATTGCACCGGTGCGCGTTGCACATCGCGCTTGACGTCGGCGGTCACGACCTCGACCTCGTCGCCGTGCACCTCAGCTCGCGACTTCCGTACGCGCCGCCGACGCAGCTCCGCAACCTCCGGCGGCGGCTCCCTCCGCCGGAACGACGCGCCGTGATGGTCGGCGACTTCAACCTGTGGGGCCCGGCGGTGACCGCCTTGCTTCCCGGGTGGCGCCGCGCCGTCCGCGGGCGTACGTGGCCCGCGCACCGTCCGCACAGCCAGATCGACCACGTGCTCGTGCGCAACAGGGTCGAGGTCCTCGACGCGGCGGTGCTGGGCGAAGTCGGTTCCGACCACCGACCGGTACGGGTGACGCTCCGGCCGGTCTAAGAGCGGGCGTCAGACGCCGGGCAAGCCGGCGTCGGCGCGCATCCGGTTGTACAGGTCGATGACCTTCGACGCGTAGTTGGGGTCCGTAGCCCAGTTCCCGTTCCCCATCTGGTTCCAGGTCGGTGCCTTGCCCTTCGGGCTCACGAGGTCGAAGCGCGGATCGACGCACGGGGTGTGCAACGGCGGTTGCGAGCAGCTGGTCGCGGACGGGTCGGCGTACGCACGGAGGTGCTGGATCTGGGCACGCACACCGGTGTCGGCGTCGGGGAAGCTCGCACCCTGGGCGCCGCCGTCCGTTGCGCCAAGCCCGCCGTAGTTGTTCTGCCAGCACTGAACCTGGCCGCCATAGCGGAACCACCCCGTCTCGATGATCGACTGGGCGAAGGCGATGTCACCGCGGACGTTCTCGACGTTGCCATCCCAGACGAAGTCCGCGCTCAACTCCTCGATCGAGACGGTCAGGCACGGGGAACCGGCGGGCTGGTTGGCCCAGAAGAACCCCGCAATCTGCTCGGACGTGAGGCTCGATTGGCCCATGACCGGTACGGAGCCCGGCGCCGGTGCCTTGACCGGGCTGCATGCCGCCAGCGCCGCGAAGACGAGGACGAGAAGCGCCAGCGGGGCGAGACGGTGGAAGCGTTTCACGAGACGAGTCATCGGCCTGCCATCCTGCGGATTTGAGGGGGGAGTTGCCAGAGTCACTCGAGTGGTTCGAGGGGCCCCTGAGGTTAGCCGGGATGCGGGGGGTACGATGAGCTGTCGTGACGACAGCACCCCGCATCGGCCTGGTCCTGGGCGCCGGCGGGGTGATCGGCCACGCCTACCACGCCGGTGTGCTCGACGGTCTGTGCGACGCGACGGGCTGGGACCCGCGTGATGCCGAGGTGATCGTGGGGACGTCGGCGGGGTCCGTGGTCGGCGCCCTGCTGCGGGCGGGCTTCTCGGCGCGGGACCTCGCGGCCCGCTCGACCGGAGATCCGGTCTCACCTGAGGGGGCCGAGCTCGCGGCCCGAGCCGGCATGGGAAACGGGCCGGCGCGCTTTCCGACCGGCCCGACCCGTCGCCGGGGCCTCCCGCGCATGGCGTCTCCTTCGCTGCTCATGCGGGCGGCGCTGCGACCCTTCTGGATGAACCGGCCCGGCGTGATGCTGGCCGGCGCGCTCCCCGCCGGGGCGGTGCCGACCGAGCTCGTCGCAGCCGCCTTTCGGCCGCTGTTCGGGTCCGACTGGCCCGAGCCGAACCTGTGGCTGACCGCGGTGCGTCTCCGCGACGGCAAACGCGTTGTGTTCGGCCGCCCCGGCGCGCCGCCGGCGCCGGTTGCCGACGCGGTGGCGGCGTCGTGCGCGATCCCGAGCTTCTTCGAGCCGGTGACGATCGGCGGCGTCGACTTCGTCGACGGGGGCGCGCATTCCCCCACCAACGCCGACCTGCTTGCTGACTGGTCGCCGTCGCAAGCTCCGGCTCCTGCTACGCCGGTCGGCAAAGCCGCCGGCTCCGCGGCCGAGCGCGGCCTCGACCTCGTCGTCGTGAGCTCGCCCATGTCGGTGGCGGGCAACCGGCTCCGCCCGTCACTCGACCTGCCCGCCCGCCGCCTATGCCGCTTCTACCTTGGTCAGGAAGCGGCGCGCATCCGCCGGCGCGGCGTCCCCGTCCTCGCGTTTCAGCCCACCGGCGACGACCTCAAGCTGATGGGCATGAACGCCATGGACCCGGCCCGCCGCGGCCCCGTCACGAGACAAGCACGCGAATCAGCGCGGAAGAAGCTCGAACGCGATGACGTCCAGTCTGTTCTAGGAAGCCTCAAGGCCGGTGTACGGACGTAAGGCTGCCGAGAAGCTTCAGCTGGCGGTCTGCTCCAGCTGCATGCGCTCGTACTCGGCGCCGGTGTCCTCCCAGTCCTCGTACTCGAGGACGCCGAGCTCGCCGAACTTCTGGCGAAGCCAGCCGTCGCCGGCGTCGAGGAGCCCGAGCTTCTTCAGGTTCGGGACGATCTTGGAGAACAGCATCTTGCGGAACTCGCGCTGCATCGGCGCGTCGAGCATCACGCGCGTGCACTCCTTGACCGGCAGGCCCGCCCACTCCCAGACCTCCTGCCCGAGGAAACGGTCCCGCATCTTGACCGCGGCCTCGTAGCAGAACTCCTGACGCTCGCGGACGCCGGCGGCGTCGAGGTCCTTGTACGCCTCCTTGAGCGACATGACGCCGAACGCGACGTGCCTCGCCTCGTCGGCCATGACGTACCTCGTGATCTGCTTCAGCAGCGGATCCGGTGACGTCTGGTACTGGAACCCGAAAGCGGCCAGCGCCAGACCCTCGATCATGATCTGCATGCCGAGGTAGGTCATGTCCCAGCGCGAGTCCGACACCACGTCGTCGAGCAGCGCGCGCAGGTGCACGTTGATCGGGAACTCGTGCGCCAACTTCTCGCTGAGGTACTTGGAATAGACCTCCACGTGACGCGCCTCGTCCATGACCTGCGTCGCGGCGTAATACTTGGCGTCGATCCACGGCACCTGCTCGACGATCTTCGCAGTGCAGATGAGCGCGCCCTGCTCGCCGTGCATGAACTGCGACAGGACCCACGCCTGCTGCGCGGCGCCGAGATCGAACCACTCGTCTTCGGAGAGCTTCTCGAACGGTGTGCCGGCGCGCTCGAGCGCCATCGTGGTGTTGAGCGGGTTGTTCGGGTCGCGGGCGATCTTCCACGGGTCGACGTCGATGTCCCAGTCGATGTCCGTGGAGACGTTCCACATCGACGTCTTCGCCTTCTCGTACAGCTTGCTCAAGGCCTCGCGGCTGCGTTCGTAGTCCCACGTGAACAGCGCGTCGCCGGCCGAGCGCACGTTGTGGACGGCCTCACGCTTCTCCGCGTCGGAGACGGTCTCGGCGAGCTCCTCCACCGTTCCCGAACGGATCTCCTGCTCGTCGACCGCCATGGCGCGCCTTCTTTCTTCCAGGTGCTACGTCGTCGGCCTCAGTCTCTCGCAGATTCGTTCGCTGTCGGAACACCGGCGGATTGCGCCATGTCGTCCGGCCCCGTGGCGCCTGCCAATTTCAGCAATTCGGACATTCCGTCCTCGACGCCGCGGCACAGGACGCCGATGTCGGGCGCGGTGTCGTAGTCGCCGGTGACGCCGAAATTGAGCATCCCGTTGTAAGAGAAGATCGCGACACCGATCCGCAGGTGCCCGGCGATGGGGACGAACGGAAACGCCTCGAGCATCTGCCGACCGCACGCGTACAGCGGGAACTGCGGCCCGGGGACGTTCGTGGTCACCGTGTTCACGTTGCGCTGCGGAATGCGGAACGCCACGCGCGTTCCCAGCGCGAGGAGCAGTGCGGGCGCAAAGCCCGAGAGCGACGTCAGCACCTCACCCGCGACGGCCTGCTTGGACTCTTTGAGTCCGGCCATCTGCGTCCGGATCGCGTCGAGCCGTTCGGCGGGGTCGGAGATCCCGACCGGGAGTTGGGCGAACATCGCCGAGACGCGGTTGTTGTAGACGCCGCGCTCGTCGGCGAGGCGCACCGAGACCGGCACGAGCGTGCGCACTACGCGTCCGACCGGGGATTCGTCGCGCGCGACGATCAGGTCACGGAATCCGCGGGTGAGCACCGCGAGCACGACGTCGTTCACGGTGCCGCCGAGCGCGGAGCGGACGCGCTTCACGTCCGCCAGCGTGGTGTGCGCCCAGTCCCATCGTCGGTGTGGACCGATCGGGCCGTTGAGCGACGACTCGACGGTCGGCCGCACGAGGCCCGCCATGGACGCGGCGCCGCGAGCGGCGTCGGCGAAGAGCTCTCCGAGCTGCCGCCACCCTCGGGCCGCCGAGCGCATGGCCCGGAACTGCTCGTACGGGCTGGCGACGAGATCGCCGACGGCCTCACTCACGAGCCGCACGTCGGATGGCTCGGGCTCCGGACGCCAGGTGTCGACGTTGGGCGGCGGCGGCTCGCGCTGGGGGTCGAGCATGACCGCGAGCAGATCGGAGCCGGACACACCGTCGACCATGCAGTGATGCACCTTCGACACGAGCGCCCAGTGGCCGTCCTGCAGACCCTCGACCATCCACATCTCCCACAACGGCTTGGTGCGGTCGAGTTGCTGAGCCATGAGCCGGCCGACGAGGTTGCGCAGCTCCTGGTCACCGCCCGGCGGTGGCAGCGCTGTGTGACGCAGGTGGTACCCGAGATTGAAGTGCGAGTCGTCGACCCACACCGGGCGGCCCAGATCGAAGGGGACGAAGCGCACCTTCTGGCGGTAGCGCGGCACGAGCGGCAGCTTGCCGGCGACGAGGTCGGCGTAGTCGCCGTAGTTCGGGGCCGGCCCCTCGAAGATCCCGACCGAGCCGATGTGCATGTGGTTCGTGGCGTTCTCGACATGCAAGAACGATGCGTCGAGCGGGCTCATGCGATCCATTGCCGCCTCCGGTCGGGCGCTCGGAGGGTACCGCGACCGTCTACCCGCTGCCGCCGGGACCCGAACCGGCGCCGGACTCGTGCTCGCTAGTAGGCGAGAAGGGCGCGCAGGTCGCGGGCGATGTCGTCCACCTGCGGGAGCACCGCGTGCTCGAGCGTCGGCTCGTACGCGACGGGCGTATCGAGGGCGGCGAGGCGCCAGACGGGCGCGTCCAGATCCTCGAAGCACTCGTCCGCGATCCACGCCGCCACCTCGGCACCGAACCCGCACGTCAGCGTGTCCTCGTAGAGGACGAGCACGCGGCCCGTCCTGGCCACCGAGTCGGCGACGATGTCGTGGTCCCACGGCACGAGCGTCCGCAGGTCCACGATCTCGATGGCGCCGCCGTCGGGATCGATCTCGCGGGCGGCGAGCTCGGCGCGGTGCACGGTCGCCCCGTACGTCACCACAGTGACGCGTTCACCGCGCGAGACGTACGCGCCCTTGCCGAACGGCAGCAGCCAGTCGGCCGGTGGCATCGGATCGCGGTTGTAGCCCTGGCGGTACAGGTGCTTGTGCTCGAGGAACAGAACCGGATCCTCGTACCGGAACGCGGTCCGGAGCAGTCCGGCGGCGTCGCGGGCGCGCGACGGGAACGCGACGAGCAAGCCCGGCATGTGGGCGAAGATCGACTCGCCGCATTGCGAGTGCCAGATCGACCCACCGGTGAGATAGCCGCCGATCGGGACGCGCAGGACCATCGGACAGCTGAACGCACCATTCGACCGCCACCGCAGCGTCGCCGCCTCGGACTTGATCTGCTGCATCGCGGGCCAGATGTAATCGAAGAACTGCACCTCGGGGCTGGGCCGCAGCCCGCGCGTCCCCTGACCGATCGCGCGGCCGACGATGTTGGCTTCCGCGAGCGGCGTGTTGTAGCAGCGCGCGATCCCGAACTCGGTCTGGAGCCCGTACGTGACGCCGAACACGCCGCCCTTGCCCTGCACCTTCCCGAGCACGCGCGGGTCGGCGTCGGCGACGTCCTCGCCGAAGACGCGGATGCGCTCGTCGCGGGCCATCTCCTCGTGGAGCGTGAGGCGGATCGCCTCGCCAAACGCCACCGGTTCACCCGCAGCGGAAGGATCAGCCGGCACCTCCGTGACCGGGCGGGGCCCGACGAGGTGGTGCGAGATGCTCTCGGGGTCGGGACGCGCCGCCGCCAGCGCTTCCTTGGCGGCGTCGGACACGATGTCGTTCGCTTCGGCGCGGACTTCCTGCGCGTCGGCCGGCGTCAGCACACCGAGCCCGACGAGCTCGTGCTCGAGCAGCAGGATCGGATCGTGCTCGGCTTCGTCCTCGAGCTCTTCGGCCGGTCGGTACTTCTTCTGGTCGTCGGAGAGCGAGTGCGAGTACGGGCGCGTGACGGTGGCATGGATGAGCCCGGGCCCCTGCCCGGCGCGCACCCGCTGGACGGCGTCGGCGCCGAGCCTGCGCACCTCGAAGTAGTCCCGGCCGTCGATCTGCGTCACGTGCAGGCCCCGGATGCCCATCACCATCTCCGACACCGGCGCGGGCGCTTGATCGCTCGCCCGCACCGAGATCGCGTACCCGTTGTCGGCGACCACGTAGAGGACGGGCAGACCGAGCCGGCACGCGGTGTTCAGGCTCTCCCAGAACTCGCCCTCCGAGCACGCGCCCTCGCCGAGCGACACGTAGGTGACCTCGTCGCCGTGCGCCGTGCAGCCGGGAAGGTCGCGCCCGACGATGTACCGCCCCGCCTCCGCGCAACCCACGGCTGGCAAGCACTGGCTGCCCGTCGGGCTCGACTGACTGACGATGTTGCGCTCGGCGTCGCCCCAGTGACACGGCATCTGGCGGCCGCCGGAGGAGGGATCGTCCGCGCTGCCGACCGCCTGGAGCAGGATCTCCAGAGGCGTGACTCCGAGACCGAGGACCAGGGCGCGGTCCCGGTAGTAGGGGAAGAACCAGTCGTAGCCGGCGCGCAGCGACCGAGCGAGGCCGAGTAGCAGCGCCTCGTGGCCTGCGCCCGAGATCTGGAAGAACACCTGGCTCTGCTGGCGGAGCGCGATCTCGCGGTCGTCGATCGCGCGCGAGATGCGAGCGAGGCGGTAGTCGGCGAGCGCCTCCTCCAGATCCCCATGCCCGTTGCGTCCGTTTCGTCTGACCCCGTTGGACGTGTGAGCGGGATGGTGCGCGAGCCGATCGAACAGCTTCACCACTTCGGAGGATACGACCGGAAGAACCGCTCTTGGTGGAACCTCCATGACTACCGTGTGAATCGTGGCCACCGTCCATCCGGCCCGCCTCCGTCGACCGCGCCAGACGCGGCCGGAGTTCCGGTCTCCGGTGGTGCGGCGGTTGATCGCCGAGCACCGGCTCGAGACTGTCACCGTCGACGGGACCGGATCCGCAGGGCGCGTTACCCGGGCGGACGTGTTGGCGTTGGTTGCGCCGCGGCACGAGAACCACGTCGTACCGCTCAACCGGGTGCAGCGGCTCACGGGCGAGCACATGCTGATGTCGCTCCACACCGCTCCCCACGCGTTCATCGCGATGGAAGTCGACTTTGAGCGCGTGGACCAGGCCCGGAGGTCGAACAAGCTCACGTTCCTTCCCTTCGTCGCGCGCGCGGTCGTCGACGCCATTGCCGCGTTCCCGCACGTGAACGCGTCCGTCGATGACGGCGAGCTGACCGTGCACCGCGACGTGCACCTCGGGATCGCCGTCGACCTCGATCACCAGGGCCTGATCGTGCCGGTAGTCCGCGGCGCGCACGACAAGCGCCTTGTCGCGCTCTCCGACGACATTGCCGGACTCGCTGCCCGCGCCCGGGCGAAACAGCTCACGCCGGACGACGTGGCCGGGGGCACGTTCACGATCACGAACCCGGGCCCGTCCGGCACGACGATCTCAGCGCCGATCATCCACCAGCCCCAGGTCGCGATCCTGTCGACCGACGGCGTCAAGCGGCGCCCGGTGGTAGTCGAGCTGGACGGCGGTGGCGAAGCGATCGTCGTGCACGCAGTCGGGATGCTCGGTCTCAGTTTCGACCATCGCGCCTTCGACGGCGCCTACGCGTCGGCTTTCCTCGCGCAAGTGCGCGACATCATCGAGACGCGCCCGTGGGGCACTGAGCTCTGACCGACGCAGTCGGAAGAGTTACGCGACCCAGCCGGAATCGGAGAGCTTGCGGTCGATGGCGTAGGCGGCACTGATCAAGCCCAGGTGCGTGAACGCCTGGGGGAAGTTGCCCAGGTGCTCGCCGTGGGGGCCGAGCTCCTCGCCGTAGAGTCCGAGGTGGTTCGCGTAGCCGAGCATCTTCTCGAACACGAGCCGAGCCTTCTGGACGTCGCCCGAACGCGCCAGCACCTCGGCGTACCAGAACGAGCACATGTTGAACGTGCCCTCTTCTCCCATGAGGCCGTCGGACGCGGCGTCACCGATGCGGTACCGGAACACCAACGAGTCCTCGACGAGCGTGTCCTTGATCGCCTTGAGGGTCGAGAGCCACCGCGGGTCGGTCGAGCTGATGAACTTGACCAGCGGCATCAGCAAGGTCGACGCGTCGAGCGTTTTCGTGCCCTTGTGCTGCACGAATGCCTGCTGCTCCGGATCCCAGAAGTTCGTGTAGATGTCGTTGTAGATCTCGTCGCGCGTCGCGCGCCAGAGCTCGACCGGGTACGGGAACGAACGACGATCGGCGAGGCGGATCCCTCGGTCGACGGCGACCCAGCACATCAACCGTGAGTACAGGAACTCCTGCCGCCCACCGCGTACCTCCCAGACGCCTTCGTCAGGAACTTGCCAGTGTTCGGTGACCCAGTTCACGAGCCGCACGAGGTTCTGCCAGAGATCGTGCGAGATCGGCGCGCCGTACTTGTTATAGAGGTAGACGGAGTCCATGAGCTCGCCGTAGATGTCGAGCTGGAGCTGGTCGTAGGCGCCGTTCCCGATGCGCACCGGCGACGAGCCGGCGTACCCCTCGAAGTGGGTGAGGACCTCCTCGGTGAGATCCTTGTGCCCATCAATGCCGTACATGACCTGCAATGACCCGTCGGGCCCGAGATCGTTGCAGCGGTCTTCGATCCACCGCATGAACGCGCCCGCCTCGGATGTGTACCCGAGCCTGATCAGCGCGTACAGGGTGAAGGACGCGTCGCGGATCCACGTGTAGCGGTAATCCCAGTTGCGCTCGCCGCCGAGCTCCTCGGGGAGGCCGCACGTGGGCGCGGCGACCAGTGACCCGAACCGGTCCGACACCAGCAGCTTCAGCACGAGGGCGGAGCGGTTCACGGTCTCCCGCCAGCGACCTTGGTACTTCGAATGACCGATCCAGTTGCGCCAGTAGTTCACGGTGTCCTTGAACGCCTCGGCGACGTAGTGGGGAGACTCCGACGGGCTAGGCCGGCCCGGCACGGCCTCTTCCATCACGAAGGCGGCGGTCTCGCCGGCGCGAAGCGTGAAGGTGCCAACCACCGCCCCGTTCTTCACCTCGAGCGGGACCTGGGAGCGCAGCCGGACGGTCCGGCCGTCGGGTCCCTCGGAGTGGAAGAGGATCTCGCCCTCGCGCACGTCGACCTTGTGGCCGGCACGGCCGTAGTCGAAGTGGGGATCGAAGATGACGTCGAAGGACGACTCGCCTCGGACGCCCTTGGCCCGGCGAATGAGGGCGTGGCTGTGCTCGGCCTCGTCGGCGCCGACGGGCATGAAGTCGGACACCTCGGCGACCCCCTCCTCGTCGAGCGAGCGAGTGATGAGCACGTTCGTGTCGGGGAGGTACATCTGCTTCACGGTGCCGGAAGGGTGACAAGGCTGGATTTGAAACCGGCCGCCGTGGTGGGCATCGAGCAGGCAGCAGAAGATCGTGGCCGATCCGAAATGTGGGTACGACATGAAGTCGATCGACCCGTTGGTCCCGACCAGCGCGACCGTGTGCAGGTCACCGATGACGCCGTGGTTCTCGATCGGGAGGTACCCGCTGCTGCTCATGGTGCCCTGCTTCCTCCCCTCACAGCGGTCAGATCCATCTTGATGATCGCACGTTGATTCGCAGGCCACCCCGTCATCGGATGGGTGGTCACGGATAGCGTTGTCGGTCATGAACGAGATGGCCGGCAAAGTCATCGTGATCACAGGTGGGAACACCGGGATCGGGAAGGAAGCGGCCGTGGCGCTCGCCGCGCGCGGGGCACAGGTGGTCATCACGTCCCGCAACGAGGAGCGCGGCCGGTCGGCTCGACGGGAGATCGCCGAGCGGAGCGGAAACGACTCGGTTGATGTCATGCCCCTCGATCTCGCCAGCTTCCGGTCGATCCGGTCGTTCGCGGCAGATGCGCTCGACCGCTTCGATCACGTCGACGTGCTCGTCAACAACGCCGGCCTCATCCTGCACCGCCGCGCCGAGACCCAAGACGGCTTCGAGGAGACGTTCGGCGTCAATCACCTCGGCCACTTCCTGCTCACGGACCTGCTACTCGAGCGGTTGCGCGCCAGTGCACCGGCTCGCGTGGTGGTGGTGTCGTCGGACGCGCACAAGGGCGCCCGGCAAGGACTCGACTTCGACGACCTCCAGGCCGAGCACAAGTACCGGTGGGCGAAGGCGTACAGCAAGTCGAAGCTGGCGAACATCTACTTCGCGCGGGAGCTTTCCCGCCGGCTCGCCGGGACCGGCGTGACCGTGAACGCGCTGCACCCCGGGTTCGTCCGCAGCGAGTTCGGCCGGGGCGGCGACCTCGGCGGCATCTACGGCTGGGGGATCAAGTACCTGGCGAGCCCGTTCGCGATCAGCCCCGAGAAAGGCGCACTCACCTCGATCTACCTGGCGTCGTCGCCGGATGTGGACGGCGTGTCGGGTGGGTACTTCTACAAGTGCAAGCCCACCGCGCCCTCGGTGGTGGCGCAGGACGACGATGCCGCCAGTCGCCTGTGGGACGCGAGCGAGAAGCTCGTCGCGTCCGTGCCGGAATAATTCGCCGCTACGGGATCAACACGACGCGCCCGAACGCCTGGCGGCTCTCGACATAGGCGTGCGCGCCGGCGGCGTCGGACAGCGGGAACGTCCGGTCGACGACGACTCGGAGGTCGCCGGTTGCGATGTCCTCGAGGTGACGCGCGATGTTCGCGCGCACACGATCCGTTGTGATCTCGGCCCCCAGGAACACGCCGGTCACCGTCTGGTTGCCCATCATCAACATCGACGCGTCGAGCGGTTGCGGATCGCGTCCGGCGTTGCCGACGAGCGTGACCCGACCGCGGTACGCGAGCGCCTGCACGCTCCCTGCGAGCGTCGAGCCGACCGAGTCGACGACGAGGTTGACGCCTTGCCCGCCGGTGAGCTCGCGGGCGACCGCCGGGAAATCGCTCGTGCGGTAGTTGATGCCGTGGTCGAGCCCGTACTCGCGTAGGCGCTCCAGCTTCTCGTCGCTCGACGCGGTCGCGAGAACGGTCGCGCCCGCCCGCTTGGCGAGCTGAATGGCCGCGAGCCCGACCCCGCTCGCGCCCGCCTGGACCAGGACCGTCTCCCCCGACT
>DASYQJ010000033.1:0-2307 GCA_036005605.1 Acidimicrobiia bacterium | reverse complement strand
CTTGTTGGTGCCCGCGTACTGGGACTCGTAGACCAACACCCGGCCCGCACCGGCGGTGTAGTACAACCCGCCCATGCCCTCGCGCTCCAGCGTCAGCCCGAGCGTTTCCTCATAGAACGTGCGGGCCTTCGGCAGGTTTGCGGTCGCCAGCGTGGTGGCGGGCGTGAACTGTGACAACATCGGTCAGCCTCCTCTCGACGGGTCTGACGCTACGCCTGATCCCCCGCAGCGAGCGGCAAACGGCCAGGCACGTCCTCTATCACAGCCTGAAATGGCGGCGGAGCCGGGCGGTCGATTCGGCGGCGGCGACCAGATCAATATCAGCGGTATGTCGGGCGGAGGCGAGCCGAACGATCATCGAGTTGTTGTAGCGCCCGGTGATCGCGGCGCCGAATGCCTGAACTCGTACCGAACGGGTTCGAGCAGTCCCACCCCATACACGGCGGCGGCGCTTGCGTGCGACACAACGCCATCCGCCACGGTTCGCCGGTCGACGTCGACCCCAGGCGCGAGCTGAAGCCATGCCGCCCGCAGCTCCAGTAGCCGCGAACGCGGCGCACCCGCCACTCGATAGACGCCGTACGCGACGCGCTCCAGCCCACCCGCCTGCGTTAGGCGGACAAGATCACGCCGCGGCACCCCGGTCGGCGTTGCGATCCGTCGGCCGAGAACGCCACACCCACAGGCCGGGGCGCTACCGGGTGACGCGGTCGCCGCCGCTCTCGAGCAGTCTCTTCAGGTTCCGATAGCTTGCCGACCCGCCCTTCTCTGCCTGCCGCCGGATGAGCGGCAGGAGCGGCACGCCGATCCCATGTCCCTCGAAGTCGAGCGTGATCCTGACCCGCGATCGGGTGCCGCCGTCGAGAGGCTCGACGGTGACGTTCGCGTGTGGCCTTATCGGTCCGTCGACACCGCGGGCGGCCCAGCTCGTGGGGGCGGTGATCTCCGTTATCTCCTGCGTCATCGTCCGCTCGGTATGGCCGATCCGGCGCGTGGTGGTGAACCTGGTGCCCACGCCCGGCGGGCGACCCTCCTCGATGCGTACGGCCACGACGTCGTGCTGCCACTCGGCAAATCGTGAGGGGTCGGTGACGTACGAGAAGACCTCGGCGGGAGGGCGGCCGATTTCAATGGTGGACACGATGGGCGGCATAGGACAGCCTCCTTGTCACATCGGCACGTTTTCGTTCGTCATTGATATGACGGATCCCAACGAAAGAATGTGACCGTGGACGAGGGCGACTGGCTGGCGCAGCGGTTCGAGGAGAACCGGGCCCAGTTGCGGGCAGTGGCCTACCAGATGCTTGGCTCGCTCAGCGAGGCCGACGACGCCGTTCAGGAAGCCTGGCTGCGGCTCAGCCTTTCCGATACCAGCGACGTGGAGAACCTGCGCGGATGGCTGACCACCGTCGTCGCGCGGGTCTGCCTCGACATGCTCCGCTCGCGGAGGTCACGTCGCGAGGAACCGCTCGACGACCACGTGCCCCACCTGAATGAGATCCGCGCGGACGTGATCGACCCGGAACACGAAGCGCTGCTGGCCGACTCGGTCGGTCTCGCTCTGCTGGTGGTCCTCGACAAGCTGGCTCCGGCCGAACGCGTGGCCTTCGTGCTGCACGACATGTTCGCCGTGCCCTTCGAGGAGATCGCTGCCATCGTGGGGCGCTCGCCGACCGCGGCACGGCAGCTCGCCAGCCGCGCACGTCGCCGGGTACAGGCGGCCACGGTGCCCGACACCGATCTCGCTCGCCAGCGGAAAGTTGTCGAGGCGTTCCTCGCAGCCTCGCGCAACGGTGACTTCGACGCGCTGATCACGGTGCTCGCTCCCGATGTCGCGGTCCGAGCCGACGCCGGCGCCGCGCCGGCCGGGGCAGCCAGGGAGGCCCACGGCGCGTCGGCGGTGGCCGAGCACGCGCTCGCCTTCTCGCAGCGCGCCCGGTACGCCACACCGGCGCTCGTGAACGGGGCGGTGGGCATCGTGGTTGCTGCCCATGGCCGCCTGTTCACCGTGCTGGCGTTCACGATCAGGAACGGGAAGATCGTCACCATCGACGTGATCGCCGACCCTACTCGCCTGCGCCAACTGGACCTGACCGCGCTCGACCGCGAGCCAACCAGCGGCATCGACGAGGACCGGAACTCAGGGCGGTGGATCGGTGGGCTTGCGGTGCATCCGGTAGTGCAGGACCAGGAACGGTAGGCCGAAGACCCAGAAGGCGTGCTCGGCCAGTAGCTGGCCGTCGTCGACATGGACGTCGAGTTGCTCGGCGAAGCCATGCACGGCGAGGGCGGTGAGTTCTCTGCTGG
>DASYQJ010000032.1:0-7656 GCA_036005605.1 Acidimicrobiia bacterium | reverse complement strand
GCTTCGAGAACGATCGCAGAGCATCGACGGCGTCGAGGGTCACTGACGGTTCCAGCGACTGCGTAACTCGGAGCGCGTCCTTTCGCACCGCCGCACTGTCAGGGAAGGCTCCGAAGATCGCTCGCGCTCTTGCACCTGTCGGCGGTGTGACGCACACCCCCTTGAGGAACACTCGCTGGCCAAGGCTCGAGGCGAAGAAGCGCAGCAGCGTGGAACCCAACGCTGACGACCGGCGCGTGAGCGCCACCATCTTGTCGAAGCCCTTCGGCGGAAAATGCTCGTAGCTGTCACAGTTCGTGAGTACGAGGCGACCGATGCGTTGCAGGCCGGGGTGTTCGGTGCCGAGGGCAGCGAGGCAGAGCCCGCCCCCGGTGTCGTTACCGACAAGAGTCACGTCGCGCAGATCGAGTGCTTCCAGCAACTCGGGTATGCGTTTGGCAGTCGCCCGAGCCGACAGATCGGCTGCAGGCGCGGGATCGGCGTGCGCGCCGAGCGGCCAAGTCGGAACGACGCATCGCATGCCGTCGAGGCGTTCGACAACGTCGTTCCACAACGTCCCGGCGACCCACACCCCGTGAACGAAGACGACGGTCGGGCCGTCACCAGTGACGCGAGAGCGGATGGTCGCTCCGTCGAGGTCGATGGACTGTTCGGTCGCGGACATCCGCACAGGCTGCCCTGGAGCGGCTTCGCTGAACCACCTCGTTCACGGCACCAGAACGACGCCCGGAGGCGTAACGCGAGCGGGACACACAGCCCTGAGAACGAGAGAGGGTGCTACCTCCGAGGCTGACGCGGATCTCCGACCGCGCCGGTGCTACCTGGCGCCTGCGTGCGCCTTCTCGTAGAGCTCACGCCATTCGGCGCGCGTCTTGGTCGAGGTGTCGACGTCGGGCGACAGGGCCCGCAGCGCACCGACGTTCGCGCTCGTGCGGTCGATGTGCTTGAACGGGTCGTAGCCGAAATGACGGCAGGAGTTCTCCCACGTGATCTGGTGGATGTCGTCGTCGGACGCTCCGGCCCCGTCGAGCTCGGCGAGCACGGTCTCGGGCGCGTCGGGCCAGATCGAGTCGGAGTGCGGGTAGTCGCACTCCCAGGCGATGATGTCGATCCCGATCTCGTGGCGCACCTTCAGTGAGATCGGGTCGGTCACGTAGCACGCGAGCGAGTGGTCGCGGAAGATGTCGCTCGGCAGCTTGTCGCCGAAGTCGTGGCCGAGCCAGCGCTGGTTCTTGTAGTGACGGTCGCAGCGGTCGAGGTAGAAGGGGATCCACCCGATGCCGGCCTCTGACCACGCGACCTTGAGGTCCGGGTACGCGCGGAACGCGCCGCCCCACAGCAGGTCCTGCGCCGCGATCGCCGACACCTGCGTTGCCAGGATGATGAGGTTGTCGATCGGCGCCTCGGGCGCGCTCTTGATCGCGTTGAAGCCCTGCCCGATGTGCAGACACATCACGACCTCTTCCTCCGACACGGCGCGGAAGAACGGGTCCCAGTAGTCGAGGTTGATGTAGCTCGGCAGGCCCTGGATGTGCGGGAGCTCCGGCATCGTGACGGCCCGGCAGCCCTTGGCGGCGACGCGCCGCACCTCGTCGGCCACGACCTGCGGATCCCAGATCGGCGGGATCGCGAGGGGGATGAAGCGGTCGGGGTACGTGCCGCACCACTCGTCGATGTGCCAGTCGTTGTACGCCTGCGCCAGCGCGAGGGCCGCCTCCTTGTCGTCGAGGGCGGCGAACAGACGGCCGGCGAAGCCGGGCAGCGACGGGAAGTTGAGCGAGCCGAGGACGCCGTTGGCGTTCATGTCGAGGATGCGCTTTTCGATGTCGAAGCACCCTTCGCGGATCTCGTCGAAACTGGTGGGGTCGATCCCGTACTCCTCGGGCGGCCGGCCGGCGACGGCGTTGAGCCCGATGTTGGGCACCTCGAACTCCAGGAACTGCCATACGTCGGTGCCGTCGTCCTTGTGGATGACCCTGGGCGCGACGTCCCGGTACTTGGCGGGAAGATGGCGCTCGAACAGGTCGGGTGGCTCGACGACGTGGTCGTCGACGCTGACGATGATCATGTCCTCGGTCCTCATAGGGCTCAGCGTACCGTCGGGGCGAGAGGGGGTCTCATGGCTCGAGACATGAGTGCTGACGAGCGCCGCGAGTTCCTGCTCGAGGGCACGCGCACCGGCAAGGTGGCCACCAGCCGTGCCGACGGTCGCCCGCATGTCACGCCGGTCTGGTTCACGCTCGACGGCGACGAGATCGTGTTCACCACGCACGAGACGTCGCTCAAGGCCAAGGCCATCCGACGCGACGAGCGCGTCTGCGTGTGCGTCGACGACCAGACCCCGCCGTACTCCTACGTCATGGTCGACGGGACGGCCACGTTGTCGGCTGATCTCGACGAGCTGCGCCGGGTGGCCACGGCCGTCGGCGGTCGTTACATGGGCGCCGACCGCGCCGATGAGTTCGGCGCCCGGAACGCCGTGCCCGGCGAGCTGCTCGTACGGGTCACGCCGACTCGGGTGGTCACACGGGCGGCGATGGCCGACTAGCGGCGCGAGCATGGCGGCCATGCCGGAGACGGTGGTCCTCGACGTCCGGGGCATGCTGCGGGCGAGCGAAAAGAGCGTCGTCGATGTCGTGCTCGGACGCCGCCCCGGCGTGCTGAGCGTCGACGCGAATCCGGTCGCGCAGGCCGCAACCGTCACGTTCGACCCGTCGCAGACCTCGGTCGAAGAGCTGCGCAACTGGGTCCGCGACTGCGGCTACCACTGCGCCGGCCAGTCGGTGCCGCACCACGTCTGCGACCCGCTGCTCGAACCGGGCGCCCCGACCGAGCCGCCCATGGATCACGCGGCGATGGCCGGCGACCACGACGCGCACGACGACGTGTCGATGGCTTCGATGGTCACGGACATGCGCAACCGCTTCCTGGTGGCCGCGCTGTTCTCGATCCCGATCGTGCTGTGGTCGCCGATCGGTCGCGACGTCCTGAACTTCTCCGTGGCGGCGCCGTTCGGCCTGCGAGACGACGTGTGGTCGCTCCTGCTGAGCCTGCCGGTGATCTTCTATTCCTGCTCGATCTTCTTCGTCGGCGCGTTCCGCGCCCTGCGCGCCCGGACGCTCGACATGATGGTCCTGGTCGCGGTGGCGGTGGGCGCCGGCTGGCTCTACTCGTTCTTTGTCACGCTGACGGGCGGCGGCGACGTCTTCTACGAGGCGGCGTCGGTGCTGGCCGCGTTCGTGCTGCTCGGCCACTGGTTCGAGATGCGAGCGCGCGGCGGGGCGAACGACGCCATTCGCACGCTGCTCGACCTCGCGCCGCCGACGGCGGTCGTCCTCCGCGACGGCGAGCCCGTCGAGGTGCCGACGTCCGCGGTCGTCGTCGGCGATCTTCTCCTCGTGCGTCCCGGCTCGAAGATCGCGGTCGACGGCGTGGTCGAGGACGGCGACAGCGAAGTCGACGAGTCGATGGTCACGGGCGAGAGCCTTCCCGTCCACAAGGAACCGGGCGCGACGGTCATCGGCGCCACGATCAACAAGAACGGCACGCTGCGGGTCCGGGCGACGAAGGTCGGCGCCGACACCGCGCTGGCCCAGATCGTCCAGCTGGTGCAGGAGGCGCAGAACTCCAAGGCGCCCGGCCAGAAGCTCGCCGACCGGGCCGCGTTCTGGCTCGTCCTGGTGGCGCTGATCGGCGGTGCGCTCACGTTCCTGGCCTGGTTCGTGCTGAGCGACCGGCCGACGGAGGACGCGGTCCTCTTCGCGATCACGGTGGTCGTCATCACCTGCCCGGACGCGCTCGGGCTGGCGACGCCCACCGCGATCATGGTTGGCACCGGGCTGGGGGCGAAGCGCGGCGTGCTGTTCAAGAACGCCCTCGCGCTCGAGAACGCGGCGCGCATCCAAGTCGTCGTCATGGACAAGACGGGGACCCTCACCAAGGGCGAGCCCGAGGTGACCGACGTCGTCGTCGACGGCATCGACGAACGGGAGCTCCTCCGGCTGGCGGCCGCGGTCGAGCGCGAGTCCGAGCATCCGCTCGCCGACGCCATCGTGCACCGTGCGGACGCCGACGGGGTGCCGCACGCGCCGGTCGAATCGTTCGAAAGCGTGCCGGGGCACGGCGCGCTCGCGACCGTCGACGGTCGACGCATCGCCATCGGCAACCTCCGGCTCATGGAGCAGCAGCACATCGAGCTCGGCCCGCTCCGCGAGCGCCGCGCCGAGCTCGCCGACGGCGGCCGCACCGCGGTGCTCGTCGGGAGCAACGGCCGTGCTGCCGGCGTGATCGGCATCGCCGATGCGCCCCGTCCGACTGCGGCGCAGGCCGTGGCAGCGCTGCACGATGCGGGTGTGCAGGTCGTGATGCTCACCGGCGACAACGAGGCGACGGCGCGCCGCATCGCCGATCAGCTCGGCATCGACACCGTGATCGCCGAGGTCTTGCCGGGAGACAAGTCGGCAAAGGTCCGTGAGCTCCAGCAGGGGGGCCGCAAGGTCGCGATGGTCGGCGACGGCGTCAACGACGCGCCGGCGCTGGCGCAAGCCGACCTCGGCATCGCGATCGGGGCGGGGACCGACGTCGCGATCGAGACCGCCGATGTCGTGCTCATGCGATCGGATCCGCTCGATGTCGCGATCGTGCTCACGATCGGTCGGGGCACGCTGCGCAAGATGCGCCAGAACCTCGGCTGGGCGATCGGCTACAACGCGATCGCCTTGCCGATCGCGGCCGGCGTCTTCGACCCGGTGTTCGGGCTCGTCCTGCGCCCCGAGATCGCCGCGCTCTCGATGTCCGGATCGAGCTTCATCGTCGCCGTCAACGCCGTGATGCTCAAGCGGCTCCGCCTCCCGGCGCCGGCGCTTGACGAGGGCCCGCAGCAACGCGCACAAGAGCCGGTTGCCGCCACGACGCAGTAATACGGTTGGAGGCGTCATGGCGCGCCAATCGAGCTTGAATGCAACCCGGGCTGATTGGGCCGACTTCGCGCGCTGGTGCGTCGCGCGCGGCGAGACCGCGATGCCGGCCGCACCCTCGTCCGTCGTCGACTACATCCAGGCGCTTGCCGCGAGCAATGACGCGGCATCGGTGCCGCGGCGTGTTGCCGCGATCCGTGACTGGCACCGGGCGTCGGGGCTCACGGCACCCACCGACGACGAACGCGTCCGGATCGCGCTCACGCGTGCGCAGTGGTACGAACGGCGGGCTACGGGGCACACCGTGCCGCTCGACGCCAACGAGCTCGCATCGCTCCTGGCCGCGATACCCCTCAGCCTGGTCGGGCTGCGCGATCGCGCCATGCTGCTCGTCGGATACGCCGCCGGTCTGCGTCCGTCCGAGCTCGTCTCCCTGGACGTGTCGGATCTCACGGTCGTCGACGACGGGCTCGCAATGAGCTTGATGCGGGGCCGCATCGTGATCCCGTACGGCGTCGAGCCGGACTTGTGCCCCGTGCTGGCCTGGCAGGACTGGGTTGCCGCCGCGGGGCTGACAGCCGGGCCGGCGTTCCGGTCGGTCGACCGCGACGGGCGACTGGGTCTCACGCGCCTCGGCGAGAAGGCGATCACGCGCATGGTGCAGCGCGCCGCCGAGCGAGCCGGGCTCGACGAGTCGCGTTACTCGGCGTTGTCGCTGCGGCTCGGCATGCTGGCCTCGGCGCGACCGGGCTGAGGCACTATGCGCTCCCCGGAAGACCGCCCCATGCCACGACCGGGCCGGCGGCGTCGACGAGCTTGCGCGTGAGCGAGACGTCGACGGGGACGTCGACGATCGTTACTCCGGGCTCTCGCACCGCCTCGTGCAGATGCTCGAGGTGGTCCTCGGCGCGACGGACGGAGCCGCCCGCGCCCCACACGTCGACCGCGAGTGCCGCTCCGAGCTCGGTGGCCAGCTCGAGCACTCCGAGCGTCGCCGGATCCAGCGGCTCGGTTGTGACGGCGACCGCGGGAAGACCGTGCAGCGCCGCCACCAGCGCGAGCGCGGCAGCGACGCCGGGCACGGCGATTGCGGGGACGACGATCGTTCCGGGCTCCGTCGTGGGAAACGTGCGAGCGGCCCAGAGCCCGGCGACACCAGGATCGCCGATGATCACCCCGCCGGCGGGGGACGCGGCGCGCACGTCGGCGACGGCGCGCGCAGGATGCAGCGGGACGCGGTCGTCCGTGTATCCCGGTTGTGCGACTGCCGACAGGCGCGTGTAGAGCTCGTTTGGTGGGATGGGCTCACTCGACGGCGCTACGCGGTCGGCGAGTCGTCCGAGCGCCGTCGGAGGGACGTCGACGATCGGCGCGAGAGCGAATCGCTCTTCGGGAGACTCGGCGAGGTCCGTTCCCGTGGCGACGATGGCGTCGTAGCTCGCGAAGTCGAGCAGCTCGAAGTCGTGCGCTTGCAGTCCGCACGTTCCCATGTGGTGCGGGCTGTCCCACGGGAGCACGCCCTTGGCGCCCCAGGTGTTCGCAATCGGGACGTTGGCGGCCGTCGCGAAGGTGCGGAGCCCGTCGATGCTTCGGGTGCCGACGACGCCCGGACCGGCGAGCACGACGAGATGCCCGTCCGGCAATGCGTCGGGCTGCCCGTCCGTGTCCTGGTCGGGATCGAGCCCGAGCGCGTACGCCATCGCGGCCGGAATCTCGACGCGATCGAACTCGTCCGCGATCGATCCGACGTCCGTTCCCTCGGCCCCGGCTCGCAGCAAGATGCCGACGGTGTCCATGCGGGCATCGTCTCACGGTGGCAGCGCGGCACGGCGATACAGTCCCTGCCCCATGCCCGAGCGCAACCTCTATCTCCACGAAGTGATCGACATCGTGGGGGAGGGCGCGATGCGCTACATGGAGCACACGGTCGGGTTCAACGCCGACGCCGCCGCCGACCGTGGACTGGAGCTCGTCGGCACCTGGTACACGATGGGCTCGACCGGCCGCTGGCCCCAGGTCGTCAACCTGTGGGAGTGCGTCGACGGATGGTCGGGATGGCGGCGGCTCATGGAGTCCACGAATCTGCGCCGCACGAAGAACCCCGAGCTCGTCGAGTGGTGGCAAGAGGCGCTCAAGACGCGAACTGGCGGCTTCGACCGCCTGCTGGGCGCGGCGCCGGGCTGCCCGTCGCTCGCAGATCTGCGCGCCGGCGACGTGAGCGGGTCGGTGTTCGTGCACGAGCTCTCGGAGGTGCAGCCCGGCACCGCCCTCGGCTACCTCGCGGCCGTGCGCGAGAAGCGGGCTCCGTTGCTCGCCGACTATGGGCACGTGCTCGTCGGCTTGTACGAGGGGCTGCTGACGGATTTCGAGGTCCTCACGATCTGGGCGTCCGACCCCACCGGCCACGAGGCGCTCATGCGCGCCGCCGACGGGGGGAGCGACGAGCGCTTCGCCGCGTGGCACGAGCAGGCCCGCGCCGCGGGGCGGACCCGCTGGCGCGAGGAGCTCATGACGCCGCATCCCGAGAGCCCGCTGTCGCGCGGCGACTCGCTGTGAGCCCGGCGCCGGCGTCCGGTCCGCTGGTGGGCCTGCGTGTGATCGAGAGCTCGCTGCTCGGCCCGGGCGAGCTGACCTCGTTCCTCGCCGACCTCGGCGCCGACGTGGTCAAGGTCGAGCCGCCGCAGGGCGACTACGTCCGCGAGATGACGTGGCCGATCGTCGAAGGCGAGTCGCTCATGCA
>DASYQJ010000031.1:0-18595 GCA_036005605.1 Acidimicrobiia bacterium | reverse complement strand
CTCGACAACGCCGCCCGCGAGCCGGAGATCAGTGATCTGGCGGCCTTCCTCAACCGCATGGGGGCGCAGATCTCCGGTGCCGGGTCGTCGACGATCGAGGTCGAAGGGGTCGAGAGCCTGACGCCGGTCGAGAACGAGGTGATGGGGGATCGCATCGAAGCGGGGACCATCCTGATGGCGTGCGGTGTCGCCGGCGGAGAGGTCACCATCGACGGCACGCGACTCGACCACCTCGAGATGGTGGCGCTGAAGCTCGGTGAGATGGGCCTCGCCGTCTCGCCCACCCCCGACGGCCTCCGGGCCCGCTGCGACGAGCGGCTGCACGCCGTCGACGTGGCGACGCTGCCGTACCCCGGCTTCGCGACCGACTTCATGCCCCTCGTCGTGGCGCTGCTCGCCACCGCCGAAGGCTCGGCGATCGTCACCGAGAACGTGTTCGACAACCGCTTCGGGTTCGTCGACGAGCTCCACCGCATGGGCGCCGACATCCGCAACGAGGGCCGTCACGCGGTGGTCCGTGGCGTCGACCGCCTGTCCGGCGCCCCTGTTCGGGCCCAGGACGTCCGCGCCGGCGCCGCCTTGGTGGTCGCCGGGCTCGCCGCCGACGGCGAGACCCGGGTGCTCGACCCGTACCACGTCGATCGCGGCTACCCCGACCTCGCCGGTCAGCTCCGGGCGCTCGGCGCCGACGTCCGACGGGAGCGGGAAGGCGTGGGAGAATAGGAGTGTTGGACAAGAGAGCCGGGTCCGACCCACCGAGCGGAGCAGCGCATGCCCACTGACACCGACACCGACGACCGGGAAGCCGGCGTCCTCGAGGCCATCGACGCCATCCGCCCCGCGCTCCAGAGCGACGGCGGCGACATCATCTTCAACGGCATCGACGCCGACAGCGCCGTCCACGTCACCTTGGTGGGGGCGTGCGGCACGTGCCCGGTGTCGATGATGACCCTCAAGGCAGGGGTCGAGCGGATCATCATGGACCGGGTCCCGGGGATCACCGAGGTGATCTCCGAATAGCAGCGCTCCACAATCCGCCCGCGCTCGTCGACGCCGCCCGCCGCGGCGACCGAGCTGCCATCGCCAAGCTGATCTCGCTGGTCGAGGCCGGGGGCGACGCGGCCACCGAGGCCGTCGGCCGCTTGTACCTGAGCACGGGCGGCGCCTACACGGTCGGGATGACCGGCGCGCCCGGCTCGGGGAAGTCGACGCTGACCGACAAACTCATCGGGCTCATTCGCGGCTCCGGCAACGAGGTGGGCGTGCTCGCGATCGATCCGAGCAGCCCGTTCAGCGGCGGCGCGATCCTCGGCGATCGCGTCCGCATGCAGGACCACGCGACCGACGAGGGCGTGTTCATCCGTTCGATGGCGACGCGCGGGCACCTCGGAGGGCTGTCGCTGGCGACGCCCCAGGCCGTGCGGATCCTCGACGCCGCCGGCAAGCCGTGGATCATCATCGAGACGGTCGGCGTCGGACAGGTCGAGGTCGAAGTGGCGGGCGCGGCCGACACGACGGTGGTCGTCGTGAACCCGCGGTGGGGCGACGGCGTGCAGGCCAACAAAGCGGGCCTGCTCGAGGTCGCCGACGTGCTCGTCGTGAACAAGGCCGACCGCGAGGGCGCGGCCGACACGGTGCGCGACCTGCAGGTGATGCTCGAGCTGGCCGGGGAGCGCGACTGGCGCCCGCCGATCGTCGAGACCGTCGCGACCGATAGCCGGGGGATCGACGACCTCTGGCAGGCGGTCCTCGACCATCGCGCCCACCTCGAGGCAGACGGGCGGCTCGAGCGTCGCCGTGACGCACGGCTGCGCGACGAGCTGCAGGCGATCGTGCACGAGCGACTGCGGGCCGGCGCCGACGAGCGCTGTCGTGGTGAGCGCTTCGACCGATTGGTGGAGAAGGTCGCGGCACGCGAGCTCGACCCGTACGCCGCCGCCGACGAGCTGCTGCAGATCTAACCTGCCCGAGGTGACCGAGCACCCCCTTGCGGTGATGCTGCACGCGGCCGCGCACGGCGACCACCCGCCGCCCGACGGCTTCGTCGAGGTGATGCCGTCGCCCGGCGGCCCCGCCGACGCCATCGTCGACTTCACCGCCCACCTGGTGGTGGCGGCGGACGTGCCGGCCGACGACGTCCTGAACGCGCTGCCGACCGGCGAGCTTTCGGCGTGGACCCATCCGTCGTTCCAACTGTGGCTGGCGGAGCGGCTGGGGACCAAACCCGGCAGCCGCGACCTGGTGATGGCCGCGCCTCCCGCCGACCACGCCGATCTCGAGCTCACACCGCGTGACGACCTCGGCGGTCACGACCGGGTGCGGCGCGCCGCCCGGTACCGCGCCGACCTGCGTGTCTTCACGGATGCCGAGGAGCT
This sequence comes from Acidimicrobiia bacterium, assembly GCA_036005605.1. Lineage (GTDB taxonomy): Bacteria > Actinomycetota > Acidimicrobiia > IMCC26256 > JACDBD01 > JALZAA01. The sequence continues at coordinate 16,220 of DASYQJ010000031.1, read as the reverse complement.
CGGCGTGCTCGTCGTCGGCCGGGGCCTGGCCGGACGCCTGGAGTGCGCGTTCGAGGTCGAGCCCGCCGCTCGCCACCGCGGCCTCGGTCGCCGGCTGGCGCTCGCGGCGCGCACGTTCGTCCCGGACGGGAAGGCGATCTTCGCCCAGGTCGCGCCGGGGAACGTGGCGTCGGTGCGCGCCCTGCTGTCCGCCGGCTTCCGCCCGATCGGCGGCGAAGTGCTGTTCGCGCGCCCGAGCTAGTCAAGACCGAGTCACGATCTCGTCAACGGGGAGCCCTCATGCCCGACAGTGTTCGCACCGACCGCCGCGACGACGGCGTCGCCGTCCTGCGCATCGACCGGCCGCCGCTCAACGCGTTGTCGGGAGCGGTGCTCGACGAACTCGCCTCCTCCGCCCGCGACCTCGCCGGCGATCCGGACGTCAAGGCCGTTGTCGTCTTCGGCGGACCCAAGGCGTTCGCGGCCGGGGCAGACATCAGCGAGTTCGGCGGTCCGGCCGAGGCACGCGCCATCGGCGCGCGGTTTCGGGCCGCGTACGACACCATCGGCGAGATCCCGCGGCCGGTCATCGCCGCCGTCAACGGCGTCGCGCTCGGCGGCGGCCTCGAGCTGGCGCTGGCGTGCGACCTGCGGATCGCCGCCGACAACGCGCGCGTCGGGCAACCCGAGATCCTTCTCGGAGTCATCCCGGGCGCGGGCGCGACGCAGCGCTTGCCCCGGTTGGTCGGTCCGGCGCGGGCGAAGGAGCTCGTCTGGAGCGGGCGGCAGGTGAAGGCGGACGAGGCCCTCGCCATCGGGCTCGTCGACCGGGTGGTCCCCGCCGCCGAGCTGGAGGACGCCGCGCTGGCGTGGGCGGCGTCCTTGGCGTCGGGAGCGGTCGTCGCGATGGGGATGGCCAAGCGCGTGATCGACGGCGGGATCGGCGGCCGGCTCGACGACGGTCTCGACCTCGAGGCGGACGCGTTCGCCGAAGTGTTCGACACCGAGGACGCCGCTACCGGCGTCCGCAGCTTCCTCGAGCACGGTCCCGGCAAAGCGAAGTTCGTCGGCCGCTAGCTAGGGCGCGTCGGCGGCCGCCTGGCGTAGCTCCCTCGCCGAGCGCTCGGGCGGGACCGTGTTCACCAAGATGCCGGTGCCCTGCTCGAACCCGGCGACGACTGCCATCCTCGTCTGGACCTCGATGTACCAGTGAAACGACTCGTCGCTCGCGCCGGGAGGGGCAGTGTGGACGACGAGGTTGTACGGCGCGTCGGCGGTGGCACCGGCGAGGCGCGCCAGCACGGAACGAGTCGCGTCGGCGACGAGTGGCATGTCGCCGTCGCCGGCTTCGTCGAAACGTGATCCGGGGGAGCGGAGTGCGAGGCGCAGCTCGTACGGCGCGCTCCCGGCCCGGGGGCACCACGCCGCGACAGGCCCGTCGAGCAGGCGAAGATCGTCGCCGGCCCGGTCGAGGTCGGCCATCACCAGGTCGAGACCGTCGTCCTCGAACCGTTCGACCGCCTGCGCGACTGCGGGCGGCACCAGATCGAGCGCGACGATCTGCGCGTGCGGGTGCTCGATCGACGCCCCCGCGGCTCGACCGTGGTTGATCACCACCTGCACGAAGGCCCGGCCGGCGGCGAGATGATGACGGGCGCGATCTCGGAGCACGGTGAGCACCTCGGTCGCTTGCCGCTCGTCGAGCCGCGCGAACGAGGCTTCGTGCGCAGGGGAGAGGACGACGACTTCGTGCGCGCCCGTCGCGCCGGGTCCGGCGTCGGCGCCGCCGACGATGGGATAAAGGTTCGGCACCACGCGCACGCTCCATCCCGGCGTGTCGGGCGCGCCCCCGCCCGTGCGGTACACCTCGGGCGGCGTCAGCTGCTCGTTCCCGGGGCAGAACGGGCACGCGTCCGCGCCCGGCGCATCCGGCGCCGACGAACCGAACGTGTGCGGGCGCGCGGCGCGCCCGGGCGCGAGAAGCACCCAACGACCGCTCAGCTCGTCCCGCCGCAGTTCCGGCACGGGCACCGAGGCTAGAGGGGTGCCGTAGCCTGGGTGCGTGACGCGCATCTCCGGAGTACGGCTCGCGATCCTCGGCGGTGGTCCCGCCGGCAACACGTGCGCGACCGTCGCGGCCACGCTGGGCGCGGAGGTGACGCTCGTCGAGCGGGACGTCATCGCCGGCGCGGCCCATCTCTGGGACTGCATCCCCTCCAAGGCGATGATCGCGACCGGCGGCGAGCTGGCCGAGCTGGCCCGCAGCCACGTGATGGGCCTGCAGGCCGAGGGCGGCGTCGACCTGGACGCACTGCGCGAGCGGGTCTCGTCGATCGAGCAGCGCCTGCACGACTCGATCGTGCAACTGCTCGAGTCGCAGAAGGTTCGGCTCCTCCGCGGCACCGGGCGCCTCAAGGGGCCGCACGAAGTGGTGGTCGAGACCGCCCGCGGCATCGAGGAGCTCGAGGCCGACTTCATCGTGGTGGCCACCGGCTCGCGACCCCGCGTGCCCGAGTTCGCGCCGGTCGACGGCGAACGGGTGCTCACGACCCGCCAGGCGTACCCGCCTCCCGAGCTGCCGGAGCACATCGTCGTGGTCGGCTCAGGTGTCACCGGAGTCGAGTTCACGCACATGTTCGACGCCCTCGGCTCGAAGGTGACGCTGCTCGTCTCCCGCCAGCAGGTGCTCCCGCTCAAGGACCCCGAGGTGGCAGCGGCGCTCGAGGAAGAGTTCATGCGCCAGGGCGTCACGCTGCTCAAGGGCGCGCGCGCGAGCGGCATCGAGCGCGCCGGAGACACAGTGCGCGTCGCATGCGAGGACGGCCGGGTCGTGGAAGGGTCGCACGCGGTGCTGACCGTCGGGTCGATCCCGAACAGTGAGGACCTCGGGCTCGACGAGGCGGGGGTCGAAGTCGACGGCGGCGGCTACATCCCGATCGACCACCACTGCCGGTCGAACGTCGAGCACATCTACGCCGCCGGCGACGTGTCCGGGAAGCTGCCGCTCTCCTCGGTCGGGGCCATGCAGGGTCGCAAGATCGCCGAGCACCTCATGGGCCTGCACAACCGTCCCCACCGTCACCTCGACTACGACAAGGCAGCGCAGGCGATCTTCACTGATCCCGAGATCGCCGAGGTCGGGCTGGCCGAGGCCGAGGCGTTCTCGTTGGGCAGGAAGATCCGCGTCACGAAGGTGCCGTTCTCGTCGAACGCCAAGGCGCACATCAAGGGCGATCCCCGCGGGTTCGTGAAGATCCTCTCGGACCCGGCGACGGGCGTCGTGCTCGGCGGGTCCATCGTCGGGCGCAACGCGGCCGAGCTCATCAGCGTGATCGCAGTCGCCGTCACCAACGGGCTCACGGTCAGCGACATCGTCGACTCGCTTCTCGTGCACCCCACGCTGTCGGAGTCGCTGGCCGAAGCCGCGTCCTGATCCCGCCGGCTCAGGCGGGCGGTGCGAGGTGGGCGAGCTTGGCCGGGTTCAAGATCGCGTGGATGTGGTGGATCAGCCCGTTGCCGCTCTCGAGAACGACCGCGGCGACGATCCGCCCGTCCTGCACGCCGACCACGCCGGGCTCGCCGTTCACATCGGCAGCGCGGAATTCGATGCCGCGACCGCCCACGTTGCGCAGCAGATTGGCGGCGACGCGCGACCGGCCGACGACGGCGTGGCGCGGCGCACCGGGGATGACCCCGCCGGAGTCGGCGTCGCCGGCCACATCGGGATCCAACACCTCGAGCAGCGCGTCCAGGTCGCCGCTGTTGGCCGCGGCCGCGAACCGCTCGGCAAGGCGCCGCTGCTCACCCACATCGACCCGGAAGCGGCCGGGCCCGGCTTCGGCGCCGACGTGGCGCCGGGCGCGGCTCGCGAGCTGCCGGCACGCCGCCGGTGACCGGCCGACGATCGACGCAACTTCCTCGAACGACAGCTGGAAGACGTCGTGGAGCACGAACGCGGTGCGCTCGGCGGGGGAGAGCTGCTCGAGCACGACGAGCAGGGCCATCCGAACGCTGTCGTCGAGCGTGACGCGGTCGGCGGGGTCGACGCCGAGCGACGGCACGTCGACCACGGGCTCGGGGAGCCACGGGCCGACGTAGCTCGTTCGCCGGGACTGGGCCGAGCGGAGCTGGTCGAGGCAGAGGCGGCTGGTGACGGTCACGAGCCATCCGCGCACGTCATCGATCCCGTCGACTCCGTTCCGGACGAGTCGCGCGTAGGCCTCCTGCACCACGTCTTCGGCGTCGCTGACGCTCCCGAGCATCCGGTAGGCGACGTCCATCAGCCGTTGGCGGTGATCGCGCCACGCGTCGGCCACGCGTGGGTCGGCGCTCGCTGCGTGCGGTGTCAGGTCGTTGTCCATCTCACCTCTTCGGACGAGCGAGCCGATCGCGATGTGACATCGGCCGGTCAGTCGCCTTCGTGTCACAACCACCTGGCACCGCCCGTCCTTCCTTGATGACAGTCGCGAACACCGAGACATCGGAGATGGAAATGAAGCCACTTGCAGTCGAAGTGCGGGGGCTCGCGAAGACGTACCCGGGCGACGTCCAAGCCGTGCGCGGCATCGATTTCGACGTCTTCCCCGGAGAGGTCTTCGGGCTCCTCGGTCCCAACGGCGCCGGCAAGTCCACCACCGTCGGCATGCTCACCGGGACGGTGGCTCCGACCGGCGGCACCGCCCGGTTGGCCGGATACGACGTCGTCGCCGAGCCGCTCGCGGCCCGCCGGGCGAGCGCCGTCGTGTTCCAGGAGTCGGTCGTCGACCGGCCCCTGACCGGCCGGCGCAATCTCGAGATCCACGCCCGGCTCTGGGGTGTCGACCCTGCAACGGCCGCCGTTCGACTCGGCGAGGTCGTCGATGCGTTCGGCCTCGGCGAGATCATCGACCGACCGGTGGCGAGCTACAGCGGGGGGCAGCGCCGGCGCCTGGAGCTCGCGCGGGCTCTGCTCTCGGACCCGCAGGTGCTGTTCCTCGACGAGCCGACCGTCGGCCTCGATCCCCTCATCCGCCACGAGCTCCTCGATCTCATCGCGGTGCTGCGGCGACGCGACGAGATGACGGTGGTCCTCACGACGCACTACCTCGACGAGGCCGAGCGACTGTGCGATCGCGTCGCGATCATCCACGCCGGTCGCATCGTCGCCCTCGACACACCGGCCGCGCTGCTGGGCACCCTCGGCTCCGAACTGCTCGAGGTGCACGTCGACGGGGACCCCGACGCCGCGCTCTCGGTGCTCCGCGCCGGCGGTGTTGCCTCCGAGGACGCGTTCTCGGTGGGCGGCACACTCACCGTTCCGCTGCACGGGTCGCCGGCGCACGCCGCGGTGGTCGCGGTCGGCGAGCTCGGGTTGACCACGACCGAGCTCACCACCCGCCGACCGACGCTCGACGACATCTATCTCCGCCTGACCGGCGGCCGCCTGGCCGCCGCCTGAACGAAAAGGAGGACCCCATGGCCACCATCGACGCCTCGCTCCACCGCCCTCGGGCAACGAGCACCCGAGCCGCGGCTTCCGCGGGGAGCACCAACGCGCTGCGCACGCTCGTGCGCCGCAGGTTCGCGCTCAACATCCGGACTCCGCGCGAGCTTCTCGTACCGCTGCTCACGCCGGTCCTGTTCGCGCTCATCATCGCCCCGGCGCTCGCCGATCAGATCCCGAGCGTGCGCGGCATCGACTACATGAGCTTCGTCGCCATCGCCACCGTCGGGTTGCTGCTGCCCCTCAACTGCATGCTGGCGGGCATCGGGCTCTTCGTCGAACGCGACAACGGGGCCCGGCGGGACCTGATCGCGGCACCGGTGCGGCGCCCGCTCCTCGTGCTCGGCAACCTTGCCGTTGCCCTCGCGGTCAGTGGCCTCCAGCTCGCAGTGCTGATGGGTGCCGCCGTCCTGCGCGGCGCCGAGTTCTCGGGCACGGCCACCGGGATTGCGTGGTTCCTGGCCGCCAGCATCGGCTTGGTCGTCGTCATGTACGGCGTGGCCGAGACGCTCGCCAACCGCATCCCTTCGCAGGAGGAGTACGTCGGCGCGCTGCCCGCGGTCGCGATCGTTCCGTGGTTCTTCGCCGGTTCGCTCTTTCCGATCGGCGCGATGCCTGCCGCGCTGGCGGCGTTCGCCAAGGTGCTTCCGCTCACGCACGCTCTCGCGGTCATGCGCTACGGCCTCGTCGACGAGCGTGGCGTCGGCCTCCACGACATCTGGGGTATGAGCAGCCCGACCGTCATGGCGTTCCTGAGCCTGGCCGTGGTCGCCGCGTACGCCGTGTTGTTCACGGTCATCGCCGTCACCATGTTCCGCCGGGCAACGGTCAAGTGACGGGCAGATCCTCAGGCCACCAGCTCGCCGCGGGTGACGGTCACGGCGCGACCGCCGAGAACAGTGCGGTCGCCGTCGACCGTCACCCGCACGACGCCACCCCGGGCCGACGCCTGGTAGCCCGTGAGCTCCGTTTTCCCGAGCCGCTCCGCCCAGTAGGGGCCGAGCGCGCAGTGCGCCGAGCCGGTCACCGGGTCCTCGTCGATGCCGAACTTCGGGCCGAAGCAACGCGAGACGAAGTCATACGCGGCGTCGTCGGCGCGCGCGGTGAGCACGGCGATGTCGAACGTCGCCAACCGGGTGAAGTCGGGACGCGCGTCGCGTACCGCGCTCGCGTCGGCGACCTCGAGCACCCAGCCGATGCGACCCGTGGACGCGACCGCGTCGCGCAGGCCGATCGCATCGAGAAGGTCGCGTTCGGGCTCGGCCGCTGTGACCGGGTCGGCGGGGAAGTCCAGCTCCACGTCGTCGCCTGCTCGCGTGGCGGTGAGCACGCCGCTGCGTGTCTCGAAGCGTGCTGCCACGGCCGCCGCCAGGCGGCGCGTCTCCCAGAGGACGTGTGCGCTGGCCAAGGTCGCGTGGCCGCACAGGTCGACCTCGACGGTGGGCGTGAACCACCGCAGCCCGAACCGTCCCGCTTCGCCGTCGAGCGCGTGGACGAACGCGGTCTCGGACAGGTTCATCTCGGCCGCTACCGACTGCATCCACGCCGGGTCGCCCGGCGCGTCGAGGAGGCAAACCGCGGCCGGATTGCCGGTGAAGGGCCCGGACGCGAAGGCATCCACCTGGAAGAGCGGCGCGCCCATGGTCCGGGGTCTACTCGATGACGATCAGCACGTCGCCGGTACCGACCGTGTCACCGGCCGCGACGCGGACCTCCTTCACGGTCCCGCCCCGCTCGGCGTTGATGTGGTTCTCCATCTTCATCGCCTCGAGCACGAGCAGCGCCTGACCGGGCTCGACGGCGTCGTCTTGCGCGACGAGCACCTTCACGATCGTGCCCTGCATCGGCGCGCTGACGGTGCCGTCCCCGCCGCCGCCTCCGCCGGCCGCCAGTCGCGGCTTGCTGACCTTGCCGCCCCGCCGCCCTCCGCCCGCGGCGGTGTCCCCGGCGGCGGGCGCTTCCGGCAGCCACACCCGGACCGAGAAGCGCTTGCCGTCGACCTCGACCGGGATCGTGCGCTCTTCGAGCGGGACGCCCTCGGTTTCGGCGTCCGGTCCCGGCGAGACCGGGGCCGGCGCGGGCACGGCGGCCGAGAGCAACGCGGGATCGACCTCCTCCTCGACCCATCTCGTCGAGTGGTTGCCGGCGACGAAGTCGGGGTGGTCGAGCAGCGCGACGTCGGCGGGCACGGTCGTGCGCACGCCGCCGACTTCGAGCTCGCGCAGCGCCCGGAGCATCCTGCGCCGGGCCGCCTCACGGTCGGCGCCCCACACCACGAGCTTTCCGACCAGGTTGTCGTAGAACTGGGAGATCGTGTCACCCTCGTCGTAGCCGCCGTCCCAGCGCACGCCCGGACCGCTGGGCACGCGCAGTCGGGTGATCGTGCCCGGCGACGGGAGGAAGTTCTTGGCCGGGTCCTCGGCGTTGATGCGGCACTCGACGGCGTGGCCGCGGCGTTCGACCGACTGTTGCGTGAACGAGAGCGGCTCGCCGGCGGCCACCCGAAGTTGCTCGGCCACGAGATCGAGTGAGGTGACCATCTCGGTCACGCAGTGCTCGACCTGGAGCCGCGTGTTCATCTCGAGGAACCAGAAGTCGCCGTCCTGGTACAGGCACTCGACGGTGCCGGCGTTCACGTACCCGCACGCCTTGGCGACCTTCACCGCCGCTTCGCCCATGGCGGCGCGCACGTCGTCGGAGAGCCCCGGCGCGGGCGTCTCCTCGATGAGCTTCTGGTGGCGGCGCTGCGTCGAGCAGTCCCGCTCGCCCAGCCACACCGTGTTGCCCTGCGTGTCGCCGAAGATCTGGATCTCGATGTGTCGCGGGCGGGTCAGGTACCGCTCGAGGTACGTCTCGGGCCGGCCGAAGTACGCCTGGCTCTCGCGTGCGGCCGAGTCGAGCGCCGACTGGGCCTCGTCGGGGCCGTCGACGACCTTCATGCCCCGGCCGCCACCGCCGAAGGCGGCCTTGATCGCGACCGGCCAGCCGTGCTTCTCGCCGAACGCGACGACCTGGTCGGCGCTCGTGATCGGCTCGAGCGTGCCGGGCACGGCCTCGACGCCGGCCGACGCGGCGGCGGTGCGGGCCGAGATCTTGTCGCCCATGATCTCGATCGCGTCCGGCGGCGGCCCGATCCACGTGACGCCCCGATCGGTGACGGCGCGGGCGAAGTCGGCGTTCTCGGCGAAGAATCCGTACCCGGGATGTACGGCCTCGGCGCCGCTGCGCGTGATCACGTCGATGATCGCGTCGGTGTTCAGGTAGCTCTCGGCCGCGCTCTGCCCGCCGAGCGCGTACGCCTCGTCGGCGTACCGCACGTGGGCGGCGTCGCGGTCGAGCTCCGAGTAGACGGCGACGGTCGCCACGTCGAGCTCGCGGCACGTGCGCATCACGCGGATCGCGATCTCGCCTCGGTTGGCGACGAGCACCTTGTGGAAGGGCGGGGTCGGCACGGACGGCTCCTGGAGCGCCTCGATGGTGGCCGTATCCTACGGGCGATGCCCGAGGGCGAGCCGATCGAACCTACACATGAGGTTCGCTGGTTCGACTCCCTCGATTCGACGAACCGCTACCTGCTCGACGAGGCGCGCCGTGGTGCGCCCGACGGCCTGGTGGCGGTCGCCGACTTCCAGACCGCGGGCCGCGGCCGGCGAGGGCGGGGATGGGTGGCGCCGCCGGGGGCGTCGCTGCTCGTCTCCGTGTTGCTGCGGCCGTCGCTCGCACCGGAGCAGACGCCGCTCGTCACGATGGCGTGCGGTGTCGCCATGGTGGATGCCGTCGCGCGCGTCGCCGGGTTCACGCCCGGGCTCAAGTGGCCGAACGACCTCGTCGTCCGGGACCGCAAGCTCGTCGGGATCCTCGCCGAGCGCGACGGCGACGCCGTCGTCGTCGGTGCCGGTGTCAACGTCGAGTGGCGCGAGTTCCCGCCCGAGATCGCCGAGACCGCGACGGCCTGCAACCTCGAGGCGGGCCACTCCGTCGACCGGCGCGAGCTGCTCGCCGCCTTCCTGGCCGAGCTCGACCGGCGCTACGCCGACCTCACCGGCGTGGTCGGCGAGTACCGGCAGCGCTTGGCGACGCTGGGGCGCCGCGTCCGCGTCGAGCGGCCGGACGGCGACCTCGTCGGCCGAGCGGTCGGGATCGGAGATTCGGGTGAGCTGCGGGTCGAGGACGATCACGGCGACGTGCTGGACGTGCACGTCGGCGACGTCGTCCACCTTCGGGACGTCAGGGGTCCGGAACCCGGGCGATCAGCTCGGTGAGCAGGGCGCCGAGCTTGTCGCTCGTCGGTCCAGGCGCCGCGGGCAGCGCGCGGCCGTCCACGCGTCCGATCGGCTGCACCTCGCGCGTCGACGACGTGAGGAACGCCTCGTCGGCATCACCCAACGCCGCCCGGCCGAGCACTGCCTCCTCGGCGGGCATGCCGTGATCGCCGCAGAGCTCGAGCACGAGGGCGCGGGTCACGCCGAGCAGACAGCCGGCGTCGGCGGGTGGCGTCTGCACGACGCCGTCCCGGATGACGAAGACATTCGACCCCGTCGCCTCGCAGAGCTCCCCCCGGGTATTGAGGAAGATCGCCTCGCCGGCGTCGTGCTCACGCGCGTATGCGAGCGCGCGCACGTTCTCGGCGTACGAGGTGGTCTTGAGGCCGGCGACCGCGCCGCGCTCGTTGCGGCTCCACGGGACGGTCACGACGTCGACGGTCGGCGGCCACGGCGTCGCAGGCGCGCACATGATGATCACGGTCGGGGGCCCGTCGCCGCGTTCAGACCCGAGCGGCGACGGTCCTCCCGTGACGGTGAGTCGCACCCGGCCGTCGGTCAGGCCGTTGGCGGCGAGCACGTCGTCGACCGCGGCGCGCAGCTCGTGCGATCCCGGGGCCTCGAGCCCGAGCCCGGCCGCGGAGCGAACGAGCCGCTCGTGATGACGGGTCCACGCGAAGGGGACACCGTTGTACACGCGCAAGGTCTCGAAGACGCCGTCGCCGACGAGCAGTCCGTGATCGAACGGCGACACGCGCGCTTCGCCCGCGGCCACGAGCTGCCCGTCGAGCCAGAGGACCGAGCCGGTCACCGGTTCGCTCCCGTCAGCGCTACTGCCCGTGAGTCGGCGAGGTCGGTACCGGCCGCGGTGAGCAGGCGCGCGGCCTTGAGCTCCGTCTCGGCCCACTCCGCGGCCGGCTCCGAGTCGGCGACGATCCCGGCGCCGACACCCAGGTGCGTGCGTCCGTGCGCGACCGTGAACGTGCGGATGGCGACGTTGAGGTCGCCCCCATCGCGCTCGGTGTCGATCCAGCCCACCGCTCCGCAATAGACGCCCCGCGGCACCGGCTCGAGGTCCTCTATTATCTGCATCACGCGCGGCTTGGGTGCGCCCGTCACCGACGCCGGCGGAAACGTCGCCCGCACGAGCGCGCCGATCCCGGTGCCGTCGCGCCGCTGCCCGCGCACGGTGCTCACGAGATGGTGGAGGCCGGGATGGGCCTCGAGCTCGCAGAGCGCAGGGACGACGACCGAGCCCGGCTCGCAGACGCGACCGAAGTCGTTGCGGGCGAGGTCGACGATCATCACGTTCTCGGCGCGGTCCTTCGCGCTCGCGGCGAGCGTGGTCGGGTCGGCGCCCGTCCCTTTGATCGGACGAGTCTCGGCGTCGCGCCCGCGCCACGAGAGGAACCGCTCCGGCGACGCCGACACGACGGCCAGCGCCGGCGCGCCGGGCGTGCTGCCGAACCGGAGGAGCGCGCCGTGCGGCGACGGGTTGCACCGATCGAGCGCGTTGAACAGGCCCACCGGGTCGACGGCGTGGTCGCACGTCAGCCCGCGCGTGAGGTTGACCTGGTAGCAGTCACCGGCGCCGATGTGCTCGAGGATCATCGCGACACGCTGCTCGAACACGACGCGATCGAGACTCGAGTGCCAGCGCGGGAGTGCAGGGGAAGCAGGCACGGGTGCACCGGCGCGCGCCACTTCAACGGCGTGCGCCAACCGGTCGCGCGCCTCGCCGTGCCCGTGCAGCTCGGACCGTCCCGACACCGGGTCGAGCACCAGGCGAACCGGGAAGCGGGCGAGGACGAGGTCGGGGAGCGTCGGTTCCCCATCGCCGGCGTCCGGGCGCCGACGCGGCGTGACGCGCTCGACCGCGCCTCCGAGCTCGTAGCTCAGGAACCCCGCCCACCATCCGGGCGGCAGCCGGTCGAGTTCATCCAGCGCTTCGGGGCCCGATGCGACGCGCACGGCATCGGGCGCGGCGGCGACGACGAAACGGGGTCCGTCCCGCACGACGGCGGTGTCGACGGTGGCGGGGAGGGCGGCGAGCAACGCGGCGGCGCTCGGCGGCGCACCGGCGGTCATCTGCGCCCCGGCGGGGGTCACGCGCGCAGGGTAGCGGCGGCGCGAGGCGTCGCCCTGGTCTTTCGAGCGACCGAGGAATCGGCGTCCTCGCCGGTAGGATGACGCCTTCGATGACACGCTCGTTCCCCCGCGTCCTGCTCGGGCGCTTCGCAGTGGCGCTGGCGGTGTCCGTCCCGCTCGTCCTGGGCGGCGTGGTGGGCGTGAACGCGTTCATCGATCGCAAGATCGACGAGATTCCCCGTGTGAAGGTCAAGACCGCGGAGAACACCGACCCCGGCAAGCCCGCCAATTTCCTCCTCATCGGGTCGGACACACGTGCCCAAGTGCAGACACCCGAGGAAAAGGCGGCCTTCGGCGACGCGTCCGCGGAAGGCGGGCAGCGCTCCGACACGCTGATGGTCATCCACGTCGACCCCGAGCAGAAGACGGGGTTCCTCGTTTCCTTTCCCCGCGACCTCGTTGTCAACGTCCCCGGCCTCGGTCAGTCGAAGATCAACGCTGCGTTCAACGAGGGCCCGCAGCGTGTGGTCGACACGCTCCAGCAGAACTTCAACGTTCCCATCCACCACTACCTCGAAGTCGACTTCCAGAGCTTCAAAGGCATCGTCGACGCCATGGGTGGCGTACCTGTCTACATCCAGGCGCCGTCGAGAGACGCGCACAGCGGCTTCGAGTTCATCCCCTTCAACTTCAAACCCGGCTGCTACACGCTGGACGGCTCCAATGCCCTCAACTACGTGCGGTCGCGAGGCCTGGAGCAGTACATCGACGGGCGCTGGCAGACGGACCCCCGGGGTGATCTCGGGCGCATCGATCGACAGCAGCAGTTCATGAAGCGGCTCGCCACCGAGGCGTTCCGGCGGTCCGTGAACAGTCCCCGGACGGCGCTCGACATCGCCGACGAGACGATCCCGAAGCTCAAGGCCGACGAGAGCCTCAACAGCGACGACATCAAGAAGCTCATCACGTCGTTCCGGCGCGTCGACCCCAACGATCCCAACAGCCTCGAGATGGTGACGTTTCCCACCGTCCCGGGCCCGCAAAATTCGCGTCTCGGCTCGACCCTGCAGGCGAAGGAGCCCGACGCCGACGCCGTGGTCGCCCGACTCCGCCAGTTCGGGCCGGCGCCGACCCAGCAGAACGGGCCGAAGCCGTCCGAGGTTCGCGTGCGCGTGTTCAACGGGTCGGGTCAGAGCGGGTTGGCGTCGAAGACCGGGACCGAGCTCCAGCAGCAGGGGTTCGTCAACGTGGGTGTCGGCAACCAACCCCGTGTGAACGCCACCCAGGTTCACTATCGCCCCGGCTCGCTCGACAAGGCGCGTGTGGTCCAGAGCTACCTCGGCGGAGTCGGCAAGCTCGTCGAGGACAAGGCGATCGTCGAGGCCGACGTCGCCGTCGTCCTCGGCTCGGACTTCAAGGCGGTCACACCGCCGCCCAATGCACCCGCGCCCGACAGCGCCGCGCCGGCCCCGACGACCGCCGCGCCCGCGCCGAGCACGGCCGCAGGAGGGAAGGGCAAGGCACCGGCCCCTCCACCCGACCCGACCCAATGCGCCTGAGTCCCTCATGAGCGCGATCGCGGTCGTCGGCGGCGGCTACGTCGGGCTGACGACGGCCGCCTGCTTCGCCCGGCTCGGCCACGACGTCGCGTGCGGTGAGCTCGACCGCGAGAAGGTCGCGCGCCTCAGCAAGGGGGAGGTGCCCGTCCTCGAGGAGGGGCTCCCCGAGCTCGTGGCCGAGGGTCTCGCCGCCCGCCGGCTCACGTTCGTCGTCGGCGCCGCGAGCGCGGCCCGGAACGCCGAGTTCGTCTTCCTGTGCGTGCAGACGCCTCCGAACGATCAGGGCGCGGCGAACCTCTCCATTCTCGAGGACGCGGTACGTGAGATCGCGCCGACCCTGCGTCCGGGCTCGGTGGTGATCAACAAATCGACGGTCCCCGTCGGCACCGCGGCGTTCGTCGAGCGACTGCTCGGCGAGGCGGGCGTTCCCGCCGGCACCGTCGGCGTCGCGTCGAACCCCGAGTTCCTCCGCGAGGGCACCGCGGTGCGCGACTTCCTCGAGCCGACTCGCGTCGTCATCGGCTGCCAGGACACGGGTGTCGCCGTGCGCGTGTCCGAGCTTTACCGGAGCCTGCGGGCGCCCATCCTCGTGACCGACGCGGCGTCGGCCGAGCTGATCAAGTACGCGTCGAACGCGTTCCTGGCCACGAAGGTCTCCTTCATCAACGAGATCGCCAACCTGTGCGAGGCGGTGAGCGCCGACGTGCGCGAGGTCGCGCTGGGCATCGGCTACGACCCGCGCATCGGCTTCGAGTTCCTCCATCCGGGTCCGGGATTCGGCGGATCGTGCCTCCCGAAGGACGTCGCCGCACTGCTCCACACGTCGGCACAGTCCGGCTACGAGTTCCGCCTGCTGGCCGCGGTGGACGAGGTGAACGCGCTCCAGCACGGACGGATCGTCGACAAGATCCGGGCCGCCGTGCCGGACGGGCTCGCCGGGACGCGCGTGGCGCTCTGGGGCCTCACGTTCAAGGCCAACACCGACGACCTGCGTGCCTCGCCTGCCCTCGGAGTCGCATCCACCCTGCTCGCCGAGGGCGCCGAGGTCCACGCCTACGACCCGGTCTCGGGCGAGCGGGCGACCGACTGGGTGGCCGACCTTCAGGTCGCCGCGGATGCCTACGAGGCGTGCACCGACGCCGACGTCGTCGTCGTGCTCACCGAGTGGGACGAGTTCCGGTGGCTCGACTTCGATCGTGTGGCCGAGGTGATGCGCGCCCGCCGCATCGTCGACGCCCGCAACCTCCTCGACCCCGCCGCCATGCGCAAGCGGGGTTTCGCGTACGAGGGCCTCGGGCGCTGATGCCCCGGGCCGTCGTCACCGGAGGCGCCGGCTTCCTCGGCTCCCACCTCTGCCGAGCGCTCGTCGGCCGCGGGTGGGACGTCGTGGCGGTCGACAGCCTGCTCACGGGACGGATCGAGAACGTCGAGGACCTCCTCGAGACGGCGGCATTCCAGTTCAAGGAGCACGACGTCACGGAGTTCTTCGCGGTCGACGGCGGAGTCGACGCCGTCCTCCACTTCGCCAGCCCCGCGAGCCCGCGCGACTACCTCGAGTACCCGATCAAGACCCTGAAGGTCGGTTCGCTCGGCACCCACAACTCGCTCGGGCTCGCCAAGGCCACCGGCGCCCGGTACCTCCTTGCATCGACGAGCGAGGTCTACGGCGATCCGCAGGTGCATCCGCAGGACGAGGGGTATTGGGGTCACGTCAACCCGGTCGGTCCGCGCGGCGTGTACGACGAGGCGAAGCGGTTCGCCGAGGCGATGGCGATGGCGTACCACCGCGCGCACGGCCTCGACGTCAAGGTCGTGCGCATCTTCAATACCTTCGGGCCCTGCCTGCGCGCGGGTGACGGGCGCGTCGTCTCGAACTTCTTGGTCCAGGCCATGGACGGCAAGCCGCTCACGGTCTACGGCGACGGATCGCAGACGCGGTCGTACTGCTACGTCGACGACGAGGTACGGGGCATCCTCGCCCTCCTCGACTCCGACTGGACCGGTCCGATGAACATCGGGAACCCGGACGAGTTCACCGTGCTGGACCTCGCCCACACCGTGCTCGAGGTCACGGGATCGGGCTCCGAGATCGTGTTCGAGCCGCTGCCCGTCGACGATCCGGCGCGCCGCCGGCCCGACATCACGCTCGCCACCGAAGTCCTCGGCTGGCGTCCAGAGGTCGACCTCCGCGAAGGTCTCGCCCGCACCTACGAGTGGTTCGGGAGTGAGCGTGAGCGAGGGCGGCATTAAGGACGAGACCGCGGACCAGTTCCGCAGGTTGTCGGTCATCGTCCCCGTCTTCAACGAGCGCAGCACGGTCGCCGAGATCGTGCGCCGGATGCGGTCGGTGGAGCTCCCCGTCGAGCGCGAGATCGTGGTCGTCGACGACGGCAGCGACGACGGAACCCGTGACGTCCTCACCCAACTGCGCGACAGCACCGTCCGAGTGCTCCGCCATCCCGAGAACCGGGGCAAGGGAGCCGCGATCCGCACCGGCCTCGAGAGCGCGACCGGCGATCTCGTGCTCGTCCAGGACGCGGACCTCGAGTACGACCCCGAGGACTGGCCGCGATTGCTCGCGCCGGTGCTCAAGGGCCGCGCCCGCGTCGTGTACGGCTCGCGATTCACGGGCGAGCGTCGCAACATGCTGTTCCTGCACTGGGTGGGCAACCGGTTCCTGTCGCTCGTCACCAACGTGCTGTACAACAGCACGCTGTCGGACATGGAGACCTGCTACAAGCTGTTCGACCGACGCGTGCTCGATGGCGTTCGACTCCAGGCCGACCGTTTCGACTTCGAGCCCGAGTTCACGGCCAAAGTGCTCCGCCGCGGCATCCGCATCTACGAGGT
>DASYQJ010000030.1:0-27155 GCA_036005605.1 Acidimicrobiia bacterium | reverse complement strand
TGGAGGACGATGATCGGCTTGTCGACGACGACGCCGGCAGGAACCTTGATGAATGCCCCGCCGGCGAGGAACGCGTCGTGCAGGACCGTGAACTCGTCGGGCGACGCCTGCGAGCACGACCCGAGCACCTCGGCGACATCGGCTTGCTCGCACGTCGCGAGCCCGCAGACGACCACGCCCTTCCCCGCGAGCGCGTCGTCGAGCTCGTGGTGGACGACCCGGCCGTTGCGCACCACCACCAGGCCGGCGCGCTCACCCGCTTCGGCCGCCACCGGGCCACCGCCCGGCGCCGGCTCAGGCCCCGGCTCGCCCAGCTCGTCGCGCGACGGCGGTCGGAAGCGATCGAGATCGAGCTCGTCGATTCGGCTGTACCGCCAGATCTCCTCGGCGTCCGTGGGCCAGGTGATCCCGTCGAGCTGCTCGGCCGCAGCAAGACGACGCTCGACGAGCCAGTCGGGCCCGCCGAGCGCGCGTGAGGCTTCGGGCGTGAACGCGGTCATGGAGCGGTTAGCCAACCGCCCCTTCCATGTTGAGCTCGATGAGCCGGCTCAGCTCGACCGCGTACTCCATCGGCAGCGTCTTGACGATCGGCTCGATGAAGCCGTTCACGATCATCGCCGTCGCCTGCTGCTCGCTCAGCCCGCGGCTCATCAGATAGAAGATCTGGTCCTCACCGACCTTCGAGACCGTGGCCTCGTGCCCGATGCGGGCGTCCTTCTCCTCGATCTCCATGTACGGGTACGTGTCGGAGCGGCTGTCCTCGTCGAGGATCAGCGCGTCGCAGCGGACGTGACTCTTCACGTTGTGGGCGCCCTCCTCGACCTTCACCAGGCCGCGGTAGGTCGTGCGCCCGCCGTCCTTCGAGATCGACTTCGACTCGATGATCGACGTTGTGTCGGGCGCGACGTGCGTCATCTTGGCGCCGGCGTCCTGGTGCATGCCCTCGCCGGCGTACGCGACCGACAGCACCTCACCGTGCGCCTTCGGACCCGTCATCACGACCGACGGGTACTTCATCGTCAGCTTCGACCCGATGTTGCCGTCGATCCACTCGACGGTCGCCTCGCGCTCGGCCTTGGCCCGCTTCGTGACGAGGTTGTAGACGTTCGGCGACCAGTTCTGGATGGTCGTGTACCGGATGCGCGCGCCGGGCTTTGCGATGAGCTCGACCACGGCAGAGTGCAGCGAGTCACCCGTGTAAATGGGGGCCGAGCAGCCCTCGACGTAGTGCACCGAGGCGCCCTCGTCGGCGATGATCAGCGTCCGCTCGAACTGGCCCGCGTTCTCGGCGTTGATGCGGAAGTACGCCTGCAGCGGCATCTCGACGTGCACGCCCGGCGGCACGTAGATGAACGAGCCGCCCGACCACACGGTCGAGTTGAGCGCGGCGAACTTGTTGTCGCCCGGTGGGATGACCGTCGCGAAGTGCTCGCGCACGATCTCCGGGTACTCGCGCACCGCGGTGTCCATGTCGGTGAACAGGACACCCTGCTTGGCGAGCTCGTCACGGTTCTTGTGGTAGACGGTCTCGCTCTCGAACTGCGCGGTGACGCCGGCGAGGTACTTCCGCTCCGCCTCGGGGATGCCGAGCTTCTCGTACGTCGCCTTCATCGATTCGGGGAGCATGTCCCAGTTGTCGGCGACCTCACCCTTGTCGGTCGGCTTCAGGTAGTAGTAGATGTCGTCGAAGTCGATGGTCGGCATGTTCTTGGCGAACCAATCGAGCATCGGCTTGCGCTCGAACCGCTTCAGCGACTTCAGCCGGAAGTCCCGCATCCAGTCGGGCTCGGACTTCTGCCCGGAGATCTCGCGGACGATCTCCTCGTTCAGGCCCTTCTTCGGGATGTAGGCGTAGTCGTCCGTGCTGTCGGCCCAGCCGAGCTTGTACTTGCCGAGATCGATTCCACTGACAGCCATACGCCCTCGCCTCCGCTACCGGGTGGCGGTCTCAGGGTCCGGAACGCCCTCGGGGACAGGGATTCCGGGGATTTCCACTACGTAGATAGTAACAATCCCGGGGGTCTGCGACCAAGTCCCCCGCCCGATTCCGGCGTGATGCCCGCCCCCTGCCGCCGGGTCAGGGCTCGGCCGCCGTCTGGCGGGCGGGCGTGGTGGTCGTCGTCGTGGCGCCGGTCCCGCCACCGCCCCCGGCCGCTTGCTGGGCCTGGTTGATGAGGTCGCCGACCTGGTTGATCAGTTGTTGGTAGGTACCCAGATCGCCCTGGCGCAACGCATCCTGGGCCTGCTGGTACTTGGCGGCGGCCTGGTTCAGGAGGTCCTGCACATTGCCCCCCGCGGGCGGGGCGGGGGTGGTCGGCGCCGCGCCACCACCGGGCAGTGGCTGCGCCGGTGGCTGGCCGAACAGTTGGGCCAGGCCGTCGTTGACGGTGGACGCCAGGACGGGGTCTTGACCGGCGTAGGCGACGACGACGAAACGGAACTGCGGATAGCTCGATTCTCCGGAGGCCTGCACGTAGAAGGGCCGGATGTAGAGGATCGAGTTGCCGACCGGGATGAGCTGCAGGCTCCCCTGGATCACAGTCGACCCCTGCTGGTTGAGCAGCGTGAGATTGCGCGAGACCTCGGGCGTGCTCTTGATCCGGTTGTCGATCTGCACCGGTCCGAGGACCGATTCCCCCTGCGGCATCTCGAACGCCGACAGCTGGCCGTAGTTCCTCGGGTCGGAGCTCGCCGTCATGAACGACACCAGGCGCGTCTGCTTGTTCCCAGCCGACACCGGGACGAACGGCTGGAGGATGATGAAGCTCGGCTCCTGCTCCCCCGGCTGGTTGATATAGAGGTAGTAGGGCCGCATGCGCGCGCCGGTCGAGGTTGCGCCTCCGCCTCTCCTGGCCGGCGTCGAGTCCGGGGCCACCGCCTGCAGCTGTGCCGCCGTCAGCCGGCCCGAGCCCGGGTCGGGGGACAGGAGCCACTTCGCGCTCCCCTGGTAGAAGCGCCGGCTCTCCGTGACGTGGTAGCGGGAGTAGACATCCGACTGCACCCGGAACAGGTCCTCCGGATAGCGCAGGTGCGCCTGGAGGTCCTTCGGCATCTTGTCGAAGTCGGTGAACAGGTCCGGGAACGCCGACCGGTACGACCGGATGAGCGGGTCCTTCGGGTCGATGACGTAGAACTTCACCGTGCCGTCGTAGGCGTCGACCGTCGCCTTCACCGAGTTGCGTACGTAATTGAAATTGTGGTTGAGACCGGTGTCGCTCGGCCCCGACGTCATCTGCGAGTACGGGTAACGGCTCGTCGTGGTGTACGCATCGAGGACCCACGTGACGCGGCCGCCGCTGACGACCGGGTACGGATCGGCGTCGAAGTCGAGGAACGGGGCGAGCTTCTTCACGCGGTCCTTGATGTCGCGGACGTACAGGACCTTCGTCCCTCCGCCGACCTGCCCCGAGATGAGCGGGTTGATGTCGCCGAAACGCAACGCGAAGGCAGCCCGACGGATCGGGTTGTCGAGTTTGACCCCGTCCTTGCCCTTGTAGCGCGTCGTCGCATCGGCGCGACCGGGACGTGAGTAGTCGAACTCGCGTTGCTTGGCATCCACGAGCGCGTACCCGGGTTGGCGCTCACCGAAGTACAAGTCGGGCTGGCTGAGCGTGATCGGCGCGTCCTTGGGGACGGGGATCCCGCTGAGGAGGAAGTCGGGGTTCCCGTCCTGGGCCGCGACGTTCGTCGGCGACGCGATGATCCCGTAGCCGTGCGTGTACACGAGGTGCTGGTTCACCCACGACTGGCTCGGAAGCTCACCCTGGCTGATCTCGCGCGCGGAGAGCACGACCTGGCGGGTCGCGTCGCCGACCGTGTACCGGTCGATGTCGACGTCGTCGATCTTGTAGAAGGTCTGGAGACCCTGGAGCGACTGGTACGTCGACTGGATGACCTGCGGATCCCACAAGCGCGCATTGTCGATCGACGGCGCGTTCTGACTGACGACGGACGCGTCGAGGTTCTGCTGATAGTCGAAGGGCTGGTTATTGACCTTCGCGAGCCCGAACGCACCGCGCGTCGCCGCGATGTTGCGCTCGATGTACTCCTGCTCGTTCTGGAACTCGTTCGGCTCGACCCGGAACTTCTGGACCCCGGCCGGATAGATCGTGCCGATGACGATCGACACGAACCCCCACAGGCCGACGGCGATGATCGGGAGCACCCAGCCCCGCCGCCAGATGTTCCAGATGAACAACCCCGCGGCCACGATCGAGATGAAGATCAACAGGTTTAGCGCCGGCAGCTGCGCCTTCACGTCGGTATAGCTGGCGCCGGTGACCACGCCACGTTGCGAGAAGTCGAGGTTGAAGCGGTCGAGGTAGTACTGCGCCGTCTTCACGAGAGCCATCACGGCGAGGATCACCGACAGGTGCGCCTTGACTTGGGGTGTCACCCGTTGGAACGGGCTCTGGAACCGGATGCCGCCGTTGAGGTAGTGAGCGACAGCCGTCACGAGCAGCACGATCACGAGGCCGGCGAAGAGCCAGTTGGCGATGAAGCGCAGGAACGGCAGCTGGAAGACGTAGAAGCCGATGTCCTGGTTGAACTGCGGGTCCTTGACGCCGAAGTCGACCCGGTGGGTGAACAGCACCCACTCCTGCCACTGCGAGGAGACCCCCACGCCCGCGATCAACGCGAAGAACAGCGCGACTCCGACACGGATCCGGCCCTGGTACGGCGCCACGAACTGCTGGTACCGCTCGACGAGCTCGTCCTCGGGGCCCATGGACCGGTACTTCGGGGCGAGGCGATCGGCGATCAGCAGGCTCGTCAGCATGATCACGAAGAACACGAGCGTGAACACGAGCGCCGGCACGACCTTGGCCGAGAGGAGCTCTCGCCACGTGCTGCCTTGCCCGACGGAGTCGAACCAGAGGAAGTCGGTGTAGAAGCCCGCCAGCCCGCGCAGGCTGAACAGGAGGATCACCAGCAGGATGACCCCGGCGATGATCCATCCGCGCACGCGGAAGCCGCGCCGGCGACGGGGGACTGTGGGCACGCGCATCGGCCGCGAAGCCTACTGCCGGGGTAACGAAGTTCCGGGTCGCGTCGTCAGCGGTTACTCGGGGCTGTGCTCTTCGTGCACGACCGCGAGCAAGCACCGACAACCAGGGTGCGCCGGCGGGAACTGTTGACCAGTCGGGAAGCGATCCCCGCGCTGCGTGGGCTCGAGCGCGTTGTCGTCGGCGTCGGGGCACTGGCCCTGCTCGGCGGGAACCCAACGCAGGCGTGCGCCCTCCGGCGCGGCGTCGTACACGCCACGCGCGTACACCGCCGCGAGGAGATCGCGGATGCGGTTGTCGAGCTCCTCTCCCTTCCACTCGCGGTAGCGCGCACCGATCCGGTGGGCGATCACATCGGGGTTGGCGTCGTCGCCGAGCGTGTCTTCGACCGCGGCGAGAAGGCGATCGCGCAACGGCGTGACGAGCACCTCGACCATGCCGGTGACCATGCGCTGCGGCGCGCCGTTCACCGTCTCACCGTCCGGTGCGGCGGCGGTCCGCGCCGCCGCGTACGCCTGGACGATCGCCGGCGTCAGCACCTCCGACCAGGCCGTCACCTGCTGGGAAAGAGGCGGCAGAAGCTTGTCGGTGGTCAGGCGGCCGCGCTGGCGCCGGAGCGCGTCGAGGATCTCGTTCTGCTCGTTCTGGAGGACGCGCTTGCACTGCCGGACGAGCTCGTGGGCGATCGGCATGAGGAGCTCGTCGCGCCGCGCCAGCAGCTCGGGGTCGCCGTCGGTCGTGGCCGGGCGGGGTGCAGGCGCCGATTCGACGAGGACCGGCGCTTCCGCCGCGTCCGGGGCGCGACCGGGGGTGCCACGGCCCTCGCTCCCGGGTTCGTCGAAGTCGATGCGGGGCTCCTCGACGGCGCCCCCGCGCATGCCGCGAATCCGCTCGAACAGGGCGTCGACTCCGCTGTCCGGCTCGGATGCGCCGGCCGACACGGGGTCCGGCTCGCGTTCGGCGACGGGCTCCGGTTCAGGTTCGGGCTCCGGTTTCGGTTTCGGTTCGCGTTCGGGTTCGGGTTCCGGTTCCGGCTCGGCGTGCGATGCACTGTCCGGAGCGGGTTCCGCCTCCCGCTCGGGCTGAGGCTCGGGGCGTGGTTCCGGCGGCGGCGAGGGTTCCGGTTCCCGTCGGCCGGGCAGCTCGCCCAGGCCGATACCGGTCGCGGGCGGCGACTTCGGGGCCGGAGGTTGCGTCGACTGCGGTTCGCGCTCCGGTTTCGACGGCTCGCGTTGTACCCACGGTGGCGGCTCGGGCGCGGGATCGCGCGGCGCGGTACTGATGCGCGGCACGGAACTCCCGCGCGGCACCGGATGGTCCGGCGATGGCTCCGAGTCCGACGGATACGAGATGTGCGGCCCGGCGTCGGCGGTGACCGGTGGGAACGGGCGACCGGCGCCGAATTGCGAGAGCTTCTCGTTCGCATCGGACACCGTGTCCCGCACGACGAGGTACGCCTCGGCGAAACGATCGCGGTCCTCCCGCAGCTGATCGATGTACGCCCGCAGCGTGTCGCGACGACGGTTCAGGTCTGACAGCACGCGCTCGCGGAGCGCCCGCGCCTCTGCCACCATCTCCCGGCCGCGTTCGCGAGCGGTCTCGATGACGGCGCGCGAATCCCTGTTCGCCTGCTCGAGCTGCTCGGTGCGGATGCGTGCCGACTCCTCCCGCGCCGCTCGCTCGACGTTCGACGCCTCCTCACGCGCCCGTTGTGCCACCTTCTCGGCCGACTCCTCGGCCGAACGCAGCGTCCGGGCCACCTCCTGCCCCACCTGCTCCACGAGTTGGTCGCGGGACGGCAACGGCGGATGCCGGAGCTGGCTCTCGAGGTCGGCGAGCCGACGGTTCACGGCGTCGAACTCGTCGGCCACCCGCCGCAGGAACGCGCGCACCTCCCGCTCGTCGAGGCCCTTGCGCGCCTTCGGGAAGTCCTGCCGCTCGATCTGGGCGGGCGTGAGCCGGGGCTCGGCCGAGCCGGCCGGGCGAGGCTGTTCGATCGACATCGGGCGCAACTGTATTGGGGCTAAGGGCAGGCTGCGGCGGGTGGCGCGGGCGGCACGCCGGTGTCATCGCCGCCGAACTTCTTCAGCTCGGTCAAGGCGTCGTCGAGGGTCCGGATGCCGACCACCTTCATCCCATCGGCGCGGCTGCGGGCCTCTTTGACCTCCTCGGTCGGGACGAGGAACAGCTTCGCTCCCGCCCGGCCGGCGGTCACTGCCTTCTGCTCGGCGCCCCCGATCGGCCCCACGGTGCCGTCGGCGCGGATGGTCCCGGTGACCGCCACCTTCTTGCCGCCCGTCAGGTCGCCGGGGGTGAGCTCGTCGAGGATCGTGAGCGAGAACGCGAGCCCCGCCGACGGTCCGCTCACGCGGCCGGTGTCGATCTGGACGTTCACCGGGAAGTCGAACTTCTCGCTGCGGGTTGCGGTCTGGACGCCGACCTGGGCGCGGCCCTGGCACGGGCCCTGCTGCGCAGCACGGCTCACGACCGTCACCGGAATGCTTTTTCCGTCCCGATCGACCGTGAAGGTGACCGGCTGACCCGGGGGGCGGCTGCGCACGATCGGCCCGAGCTGCTCGGCGAGGGTGACGGGCTGGCCGTCGACGGCGGTGATGACGTCGCCGACCCGGAGCTTGCCGGACGCCGGCGAACCCTTCTGCACCGCCGTGACGACGGCGCCTGCCCCGGTCACGGGGACGGTGTATCCGAGCCGCTCGAGCGCGACCTGCTTGGCGGTCATCTGCGAGTCGGCCATCTCGAGCTTGTTGAGCCGCGCGTCCTCGGCGCGAGAACGGCCCTGCAGCACCTCGTCCTCCGAGACGACGTCCGTGTCGTCGTCCAGCCAACCCGACAGGACCGCGAACGCGTTGGGGCGATCACTCGAGACTGAGACGGTGAGGAAGAGCAGCTCGCCGCGGTGCGCGTACGTCGGTGCCCCGTCGATCTTCACGACGCGCTCGACCGCGCTCGCGGTCCCCGGGGCGATGAGCACGTACGGGAGACGGATCAGGGCGCCACCGAGCATCACGAGCACGGCGACGATGCCGGCGATCGTGCCGGCGGCGACGAGCGGGCGGCGTCGACGCGGGGGCGCCGGCGGGAACGGCGGGGGCGGGAGGGGTTCGCCCCTCTCCTCGTTCATCGACAGAGCCTGCCATGCACCACCCCGGTCGACGGTCGCGGCTCCCTATGGTCTGGGCATGCCCGCCCGCGAGAACACCGATCGGCGGACAGCCGTCGAACGCGCTGCGGACGCGGCGGCCCTCGGCATGCGCGCGCGGCTCCCATCGGGCGCAGCCGCCGACCTCGCACGCGCCGCCGGAGAAGACCCCGATGCGCGGGTGCGGGCGGCGGCGCTGGGCGCGCTCGCCCGTGCCGCCGGGCGGCGACGGGCAACCGCGGCGTGGCGGGTCGCGCTCGCCGATGCCGACCCTGCGGTGCGCCGGCGCGCCGCCGACCTCGCCCCCGGGCTCGGCACGCCGGCCCGGCCGCTGCTGGCTCTCCTCGGCGACGACGACGTCACGGTGATCGAGGCGAGCGCATGGGCGCTCGGAGAGCTCGGCGCGACGGCGGTGCGCGCCGGAGCGGTCCCCGCGCTCGTCGCCGTCGTTCGCACGCACGAAGACCCACTCGCCCGCGAGGCCGCAGTGGCCGCGCTCGGCGCCCTCGGCGACCCCGCCGGTCTCCCCGCCGTGCTCGACGCCTGCGGGGACAAACCCGCGGTGCGTCGCCGCGCCGTGCTCGCCCTCGCGCCCTTCGACGGCGCCCAGGTCGAGCAAGCCCTGCGTGCCGCGCTCGAGGACCGCGACTGGCAGGTGCGACAGGCAGCCGAAGACCTACTGGCCGAGTAACGACGACGGCGACGGGTCGCTCGGCATCGAGCCGCCGCCGGACCGCGTCAGGAACGCGGTCGGTCCATGAACATCTCTTTCAGGCGGTCGAAGCTCTCGAGGCAACGGCCGGCGCCGTGCACGACGCACTCGAGCGGGGCGTCGACGAGGTGGACGGGCAGCGCAGTCTCCTTCGAGATGCGCTGATCCATGCCGCGCAGCATGCCGCCGCCGCCGACGAGGTGGACGCCCTGGTGGATGAGGTCCTGCGCGAGCTCGGGCGGTGTCTGCCCGAGCGCACGCACGATGATCTCGAGGATGGCGCGCACGGGCTCGTCGACGGCCTCGCGCACCTCCTCCGGGCTCAGCACGAGGATCTTGGCGGTGCCGGTGGTGAGGTCGCGCCCGCGCACCTCGGCCTTGTACTGGTCGGCGCTCGAGAACGCCGAGCCGATCGCGACCTTGATCTCCTCGCCCGTGCGCTCGCCGATCGCCACGCCGTATTCACGCCGGACGTGCGCTTGAATGGCGGCGTCCATGTCGAACCCGCCGACGCGGACGGCTTCGAGCGCGACGACGCCACCGAGCGAGATCACCGCGACCTCGGAGGTCCCGCCGCCGACGTCGACGATCATGTTGCCGAGCGGCTCGTCGATCGGTAGCGACGCGCCGATGGCGGCGGCCATCGGCTGCTCGATCAGGAACGTCTGGGCGGCGCCGGCGCGCCGGGCCGCCTCGAGCACGGCGCGTTGCTCGACGTGCGTGATGGCCGACGGCACGCAGATGAGCACGCGCGTCCGGTAGAAGCGCGACACGCCCGCGCGCTGGAAGAGCATGCGGATGAGGCGCTCGGTGACCTCGAAGTCCGTGATCGCGCCGCCGCGCAGCGGGCGGACGGCCACGATGTATCCCGGCGTGCGACCGATCATCTGCCACGCCTCGTGACCGATCGCGAGCACCTCGTTCGTGCGGCTGTTGAGCGCGATCACAGTCGGCTCGTTGACGATGATGCCCTCGCCACGCGAGTAGACCAGGGTGTTGGCGGTACCGAGGTCGATGGCGAGGTCCCGGGCCAGCGCCGGTCA
Organism: Acidimicrobiia bacterium; assembly: GCA_036005605.1. Taxonomy (GTDB): domain Bacteria; phylum Actinomycetota; class Acidimicrobiia; order IMCC26256; family JACDBD01; genus JALZAA01. The sequence goes on along the minus strand of DASYQJ010000030.1, from coordinate 17,234 downwards.
CCTGGCTCTGGTCGACGGGCGGACCGGGCGAACGGGTTTGGCGTGCTCGGCCCATTCGGAGCCGTCGGCCCAGTGCTCACGCTTCCAGATCGGCACGGTCTCCTTCAGCGTGTCGATGCCGAAGCGCGCCGCCTCGAATGCCTCGGCGCGGTGCGGGGCCGAGACCACCACCGCGACGGACGGCTCGGAGAGCGCGAGGTCACCGACGCGATGGAGGAGCGCCACACGCTCGACGTCGGGCCAGCGCCGCCGCAGCTCCTCCGCGATCTCCCCGAGGCGGCGCGTCGCCGACTCTTCGTACGCCTCATAGGTCAGGCCGTGTACTCCGGACCTGCCCTCGGAGTGTTCGCGCACGACGCCGAGGAAGGACACGACCGCGCCGCTGCCCGGCGTCGTGACCCAGGAGTTGGCGGCGTCGACGGGAAGCGGCAGCGACGTGAGTGCGACCCAGTCGCGTCCGGCAGGGGGCGCGAGCACGCATGTCATCGTACTTCGGCACCCCGAGAGAGCCGCGGCCTGCCGCGAAGAACGCGGCCGTACACTCCGCACATGTCGGGCAACGATCCGGAGGACGAGCGCGCCGGCGGCCCGCCGCCCGACCCGTCCGACCGGACCTGGGTCCACCCCACCGAGATGGCATCGTTCGTCGCCACGAGCCGGCCCCGTTCTTCTCGACGCGGTCGCTGGGTGGCGCTCGCCGCCGGCGTGACGGTGGTGGCGGCCGTCGCCGGCGTCGTCGCGCTCATGACCGTCAACGACTCGGGCAGTCCCGCGCCGCAAGTGCGCAGTGGCGCAATCCAACGAGTCGTGGCGACCCTCGCGCCGAGCATCGTCGCGGTGCGGACCACGCACGGTGACGAGACCGGACGGGCGTCGGGCGTCTGTGTCCAAGCTGGCCAGGTCCTCACGACCGCGCACGCCGTGGACGGCGCGGACGCAGTGTCGATCGTCACCGCCGACGGTCGCACGCTGCCCGCGGCCCTCGACGCAAGTGATCCCGTCTCCGACCTCGCCGTCCTGACGGTCGACGGGAAGAGCACCCAGCCCGCCCGGCTCGGGGCGTCGGGAGGTCTCGAGGTTGGCCAGCAAGTCGTCGGCGTGGCGGCGGCGTCGTCGGGACGTCACCGCTGGGTCGACGTCGGCGAGATCGGGGCCTTCAACCGCGCGTTCGTCTGGGGTCAAGGAGTCTCGGTGCCCGGGCTCATCGAGACCGACATGACCGCCGCCGGCGAGCACTCGGGCGGCGCGCTCGTCGACAGCCGGGGAGCGGTCATCGGGATCCTGGTCGTGCCGCCGGACTCCTCCACCGCGGGATTGGCGCTCCCGATCGACGAGGCGCGCGACGTCACCGCGCAGTTGACTGCACACGGGAGCGCCGAGCACGGCTGGCTCGGCGTCTGGGCCACCGACGACACCGCCCGCGTCGGCGGCGGCGCGCGCGTTCAGGGCGTCGTGCCCGGCAGCCCCGCCGACGATGCCGGGCTCGTGCAGGGCGACGTGATCGTCGACATCGGGAAGTCGGGTTCCACGACCGCGATCTCGAGCGTCGCTCAGCTGATGAGCGAGGTCGGCAAGCGCAAGCCGGGTGAGAAGCTCAACGTCACGCTGTATCGCGACCGTGGGAAGCGCCGTGTCGGGCTCGAGCTCGGCGACCAGCGCGATGGCGGCGCGACCGCAGGCTCTGCGCCGGCCGAGCCCGGTGACGCGCAGTGATTTGCCGGGCAGGGGCGACCTCGGCACGATGGAGCACATGAGCGTGAGCGAAGAACCGCTGCTCGAGGAGCCGCAAGCCGGCGAACTGCACGTCGACCAACTCGAGGACGCCGACCGCGAGCTGCTGAACGCGGTCCAGTGGGACTTCCCGCTCGAGCCGCGTCCGTACCTCGTGCTCGCGGAGCGGCTGGGCATCGACGAGGCCGAGGTGCGCGCACGCATCGCGCGCGTCAAGGAGCTCGGCGTGCTGCGCCAGCTCTCGGCGATCTTCGACACGAGGGCGCTCGGATACGGCTCGTCACTGGTGGCGGCGAAGATCGATCCCGACCGGGTCGACGAAGCTGCCGCGGTCATCAGCGCGCACCCGGGCGTCAGCCACAACTACAAGCGCAACCACGCCTACAACCTCTGGTACACGATTGCGGTGCCGCCCGGTGATTCTCTCGACGACCACATCGAGGTGCTGCACCGCACGTCGGGTGCGCTCGTCACGCGGAAGCTCCCGACCCTCAAGCTCTACAAGATCGGCGTCAAGCTCGACATGACGGGCCAGACGCCCGCCGACGCGCGCGTCGACGTCTTGGAGCACGAGCGGCCCGAGCGCAGGGAGCACATGGGCGCGCCGGAGCTGTCGGACCTCGAGATTGCCGCGATCCGCACCTCGCAGGAAGACCTTCCGCTGGTCGAGCGCCCATTCGCGGCCGAAGCCGCGCAGATCGGCACCGACGAGGAGACGTTCCTCGCCATGTTGCGTTCGTTCAAGGAGCGCAAGCTGATGCGCCGGTTCGCAGCGGTGATGAACCACCGGAGCGCGGGCTACAAGGCAAACGCGATGGGCGTGTGGGCGGTCCCGGATGAGGAGCTCGACGAGATGGGCCCGCGGATGGCCGGCTTCGCGTTCGTGAGCCACTGCTACAAGCGACCCACGTACGAGGACTGGCCGTACTCGGTGTTCACGATGGTGCACGGCCACAACGGCCGGGACTGCGAGCAGACCATTGCCGCCATCCAGGCCGAGACCGGCGTGGACGACTACGCGCTGCTGTGGTCCATCAAGGAGTACAAGAAGACGCGCGTGCGCTACTTCACCGACGAGTGGGACGACTGGCGCCGCGTGAACCTCACACCCGCCGGCGCGTAGCGAATCCGGCGAGCGCTAGCTCGTGCCCGCGCGCCTTCGCCGGCGTCGGCGAATCAGGAGGCCGGCGGCGGTGCCGAGGATCGCCGCGAGCGCGGCGGCAGCGATGTAGCGCACGGCGTGAGAGGGGGGAGGCAGCGAGTCGAGGCCTTCGATGATGGCTTCCTCGTTGGTGTGGTGCGGACGCCAGCCGGCGGCGCGGAGACGATCGTTGGCGACGACCCAGGGGTGGACGAGGTAGGGCACGACGTTCGGCGGGACGTCGCCCAGGCCGATCGCCCACAGGCGCGCCAGCACCCGCTCGAGCAGCTCGGCCGGCAACGCGGGCAGGAGAGACCGGGGCAGCAGGGCCCGGGCGTCCTCGGCGCTCAGCCAGCCATCGGCGGCGACGTTGTACGTGCCCGGGAGGTCGTTCCCAACCGCGAGCAGCAGCGCGGCGACCAGGTCGTCGACGTGGACCACCTGCACGGGCGGGCCGGCGCCCCGGACGCGAAGCGGCGGCCGACCGAGCAGCAGACGCGACGGGAGCCGCTCGGCACCGGCGCCGAGCACGGGGGCCGAGCGCAGGGTCGTGACCGTGACCGCGGGGTGCTCCTCGCGCCAGTCGCCCAGGAGGCGCTCGACCTCGGCGGCGTGGACGGCCGGGGCGAACCCCGGGTTGGGTCGCAGGGTGGCGTCCTCGGTCAGGGGCACGGGGTTGTTGGGCCACGCGCCGTAGACGGCCGCGCTCGAGACGCGGATGACCTTCCGCACGCCGACGGCAGCGGCAGCGTCGAGGACCCGCCGGGTGCCCTCGACGTTGACGCGCGCCATCAGCGTCTCGTCGGGAATCGGGTCGACGACCGTGGCCAGGTGGACGAGCACGTCGGCCGCGTCGAGGAGCGGCTTGAGCTCGGCACCGCCGATGTCGACCCGGTGGAACTCGAGGTTCCGGACGCGACGCAGAGGATCGCGCACGTCGAGGCCGATCAGGCGCGTCACCTGCTCCTGCTCGGCCAATCGCGGGAGCAACCGCTGCCCTACGAGGCCCGACGCGCCGGTGACGGCAATCGCAACCACGTCCATAGACTGGCCGCGTGACGGACCGGCCTCAACCTGGCGACCCCGAAGAGCCCGGCAAACCCGGCAAGCGCGACGAGCCGGAGCCGCAGCCTTCATCGGGCCTTCCGGGGATGCCGTTCGGGGGCGGCGGATTCGACCTCGCCCAGCTCATGCAAATGCTGCAGTCGCAGGGCCCGATCAACTGGGACGTGGCGCGGCAGATCGCGGCGTGGGTCGCGGTCGAAGGTGGCACCGAGCGTTCCATCGATCCCGCCGCCCACGAGCAGCTCGACGAGCTGACGCGTGCCGCCGAGACGAATGTCGTCGGCGAGACCGACCTGACGGCCACGTTCGCGGCGACTCCGCTCCGCACGCTCGGGCCCCAAGGTTGGGCGAACCTCCACCTGGACGCCCTGCGTCCGGTGCTCGAGGCGCTCGCGACCACGCTCGGGCAGGTGATGCGGGAGGCCGGACCCGAGCCGGGTGAGCTCGAATCCGGTGAGCCGGGATCCCCCGGCGCGCCCGGCGGCCAGCCCGGTTCCAGCCCGTTCGGGCCCGAGATGCTCGGCGGGATGATGCAGATGCTGGCGCCGGCGCTGCTCGGGATGCAGGCGGGCTCGATGATCGGCTATCTCGCGCAGCACGCCCTCGGGCGGTACGACCTGCCGCTTCCGACGAGCGACGAGCCGAGCCTCTGCTTCGTCGTGCAGAACATCGACGCCTTCGAGGAGGCGTGGTCGCTCGAACGAGCGGATCTCCGCTTCTACCTCGCGGTGCACGAGGTCGTACACGCTGCCGAACGTTCGGTGCCGTGGGTGCGCGACCGGCTCGTCCGGCTGTCGACCGAGTACGTATCGGCCTACGAGGTGGACCCGAGCGCGCTCGAGGACCGGTTCGGGTCCGTCGATCCCAACGACCCGTCGACGTTGGGCTCGATCGCCGAGGATCCGGACGCCCTGCTCGGCGCGATGCACTCGCCGCGCCAGGACGAGCCGCGCCGGCAGCTCCAGCTGCTCACCGCGGTGGTCGAGGGCTACGCGGACTCGGTGCTCGAGCGCATCGGCGAGAAGCTCATCCCGTCGTTCCGGCAGATCCACGAGGCGATGCAGCGGCACCGGGTGGAGCGGGGCGAGGCCGAGGTGTTCATCGAGGGCTTGCTCGGTCTGAAGCTGGAGCGCCACCACTACGAGCAGGGGGCGGCGTTCTGCCGCGGCGTCATCGAGCGGGCAGGACCGGAAGGGTTGAACCGGTTGTGGGAGTCCGAGCGGATGCTGCCGACGCCGGCCGAGCTCGACGCGCCCGGTCTGTGGCTGGCCCGGATCGAGCTCCCCGAGGAGACGGCGTGACCGACGCGCCCGTCGCGACGACGCAGCGCGTGATCAAGATGGCGTCGCACCCGGCCGGCGCACTCAAGGACAGTGACTTCGAGCTGGTCGACGTGCCGGTCCCGGAGCCTGCCGACGGCGAAGCGCTCGTGCGCACCTTGTATCTGTCGTTGGATCCGGCCATCCGGGTGTGGATGAACGGCATCGACACGTATGTGCCCGGCATCCACGTCGGTGACGTCATGCGCGCCGGCGGGCTCGGCGAGGTCGTGCAGTCGCGCACTGCTGCGTATACGGAAGGCGACCTCGTGTTCGGGATGATGCAGTGGTCCGAGTTCTGCATCGCCCGCGCCGGCCCCGACGGCATGATGACCCTCCCCCGCCAGGACCCGATCACCGCGTTCCTCAGCGTGTACGGCGTCACCGGCCTCACGGCCTACTTCGGCATGCTCGACGTGGCGCAACCGAAGGAGGGCGAGACGGTTGTGGTGTCGGGCGCGGCGGGAGCGGTCGGGTCCGTCGCCGGACAGATCGGCAAGATCCTCGGCTGCCGGGTCGTCGGCATCGCCGGCGGTCCCGAGAAGTGCGCATGGATCACCGACGAGCTCGGCTTCGACGCGTGGATCGACTACAAGTCGGCGGATGTCGCGGCGCGGCTGCGCGAGACGTGTCCCGACGGGATCGACGTCTTCTTCGACAACGTCGGCGGTGAGATCCTCGACGCCGTCCTCGGACAGATCAACCTGCACGCGCGCATCGCGCTCTGCGGCGCGATCTCGCAGTACGACACGGCCGAGCTGGCGCCGGGCCCGCGGAATATCCTCAACCTCATCCCGCAGCGCGGTCGGATGGAGGGATTCATCCTCCTCGACTACCGGGATCGCTTCCTCGACGGCATCCTCCAGCTGGGCCAGTGGGTACAGGAGGGCCGTATCCGTTACGCCGAGGACATCGTCGACGGCCTCGAGAACGCACCCGCCGCCTTCCGGAGGCTGTTCTCCGGCCAGAACACCGGCAAGCTCATCATCAAGGTCGCGGAGTGAGCGAGGTGAAGAAGATCGGCGTGCTCGGAGCGGGCGTGATGGGCAGCGGGATCGCCCAGGTCACGGCGACGGCCGGGTACGAGACGGTCTGTTACGACGTCGACCCGGGCGCTCTCGACAAGGGTCGGGAGCACGTCACGACGGGACGGTACGGGGTGGAGCGAGGTGTCGAGCGCGGCAAGGTGACGCGCGAGCAGGCCGATGCCGCTCTGGCACGACTCACGTTCACGAGCTCGTTCGACGACGCGGCCGCCACCGATCTCGTGGTCGAGGCGGTGCCCGAGCGCCTCGAGCTGAAAGTCCGTGTCTTCCGCGATCTCGATCGGGCTGCACCCGACGAGACGATCCTCGCCTCGAACACGTCCGGCTTGGCGATCGCAGGCGTGGCGGCGGCGACCGACCGCGCCGATCGCGTGGTCGGCTGGCACTGGGCGTCACCGGCGCCCGTGATGCGCCTGGCCGAGATCGTCTCGACCCGCGAGACCAGCGACGAGACCGTCGCCGCGGTCAGCGAAGTGGCGACGAAGTGCGGGAAGAACCCGATCGTGATCCGGGACACGCCGATGGCGTGGGGGTTCGTGACCAACCGCGTTTACTTCGCGATGGTCGCCGAGGCGCAGAAGGTCGTGAACGAGGGCATCGCCTCCGCCGAGGATGTGGACCAGCTGATGATGGACTGCTTCCGCTGGCCCACCGGCCCCTTCGGCATGGTCCAGGGCGCGAGCTCCGGCTGGGGCTAGGCGACGTCGGTGGTCGGGGGAACGAGCGCGTCGACCTTGTAGCGGTGGTACTGGTGCTGCTCACCGGCGCCGCGACCGAAGTAATGCCACGCCGGGAAGTTGAAGTCCGTCGTGATCGAGGTCGGGAGCATCAGCGCGGCGCGGAGGAAAGCCTCGAGGTCGGGCACGGCGTAGAGGTTGACCTCGCAGCCGAAGTCCTCGAGGGACTCGAGGAGCGTGCGGGCGTGCTCTCCGGCCCAGCTCACAGAGAAGCGGCTCACGCCCCAGCTCATCAGCAGCTTGATGGTGTCCCACGCCCGCTCGGGGGCAGCGAGCACGAGCGGCGCGAGGAAGTCGACCGGGCACTGGACGATGGCATCGGGGTGCGCCGCGACGAGCCGGCGGATCCCGTCCTCACCCAACGCCTCGATGCGGGCGTTGAACCACAGGTCGGCGTCGTCGAAGCCGTGGGCGTCGACGGTTGCGAGCACGTCGTCGAGGATGGCGTCGCCTTCCTTCAGGTCGAGCTTGACGCCGCGGCTCTGCTCGTGCAACCGCGCCAGGAGGTCTCCGAGCTCGAGCCCCTTCTCGGTGCGTGACCACGGGGTCCGCTCGAACGAGTCGTGGCGGAGCACCAGCCGCCCGAGGGGGTCGCGCCGGACGTCGCACTCGGCCCAATGGACTTGCGAGCCGAGGAACTGGCGCAGGTTCGCCTCGTCGTTGACGCCGTGCCACACGAGCTGCACGTGGTGCGGGAGGTCGTCCTCGGTGACGAGGGCGGTCAGGTCGTACGACCGTCCGCGCACGGTGCGCGGGGTGGGCACCCGCCGTGATTCGGAGAACGTCTGGGCCTGCAAGAAGAGGATCTCCCCGGATTCGTCGGCGTCGGCGAGGGCGGCGATCACGGCCGGCTCGTTGTCGACGACGGCGAACGTCCGGAACCCGGCGTCGGCGAAGGTGCGCAAACCTGCGACCTTGCTCTCGATGACGTCGCCCTCTTCGCCTGATGCGTTCATCGCGAGGAGATCGCCACGGAACTCGACGCGGTATTCCCGACCGAGCGCGTTCAACGAGCGCAGCGTCTCGTCGCGCAACTGCTCGGGGCGGCCGGTATTGAGCCCGACGAACGTCGCGGGCTGGAGCTGGAACCACCGGATGACCTCGAGCACCCCTCGATAGGGGCGGTGGGCGGCCAGCACCGAGTCGGGCTGCCACCGCCGCTCGAGGTACCAGGCCAGGACGTGCTCACGTGTCTCGGCCGCGAGCGCGCGACCCTCGAGGAACTCCTCGACACGGTTCTCGTGCACGTCGATGTCCTCGACGCTCAAACCGTGGAACAGATCGCTGCCGTGGACGCGGTCGTAGTCGAGCAGCACGTACCGGACCATGTGGCGGAGGTCGAGGATCGTGCCGTCGATGTCGAAGACGATCAGGAGCCGATCGTCGGGGTAGCCCTGCCGAAACCGGGCGTAGTGGTCGGCAAGGCGACGCATCCAGTCGCTGGTACCGGTCGTCTTGCTCATCGCACTTTCGACGGTACCGACTGCGGATGAATGACTGGTTGATTCCGGCTGACGCGCCGCTGAACAACGCAGCGAGATTCGTTGGCAGGGCGTATGCCAGACCTCAAAAATCGGTCATCGAGAACGGCAACGGCTCGACCGCGAACATGGCGTCGGCGGTCGCGAGGGCGCCGTGCGTCCGCTCGTCGACGAGGCCGGCCCGGGCCAGCGCGGAGGGGCGCACGCCACCGAGCAGGATCCCGCCGAGGTCGGCGACGTCGAGCACGAGGTCGGGCTCGTCGCTCGTGCGTCGAGCCTCGGCGCCGTCGGGCCCGCCGTCGAGGACGAACCGACCGGCGGCGCCGCCGGCGGGACGGAGCTCATCGACAACCTCGAACACGACCCGCCCGGGAGCCGCGTACGTGCGCGCCGACAGCGCGGCGGGCGCGTCCAGCACGCGCACCCAGAGGCTCTCGCCGAGGCGCGTGACCGCCATGCGGCGCGACTCGCGCAAGAGCCACCGCAGCGGCTCGTCGATTGGAACGACCCACGCCGTGATCGTCGAGACGAGGTCCACGTCGAGCAAGTAGCGCCACAGCACCGCACGCGCCGCCGGGGTCACGGAGACGAGGTCGCTGACGTGCAGCGTGCCCTCGGGACCGTTGCCCCAACGTGCCTCGAACCGGTAGGCGGCGTACCCGTCGAGCACACCGTCGGGCGATTCGTACACGCAGTAGAACGCCGTGCCTTTGTCGTCGGGATCGGGCCAGAAGAACTGGTCGGGCCACCAGGCGTCGACGCGTTGCACCGCGCCGGGCTGGGCGCGACGGGCGCGGTCGAAGATCTCGGGGAACAGCTTGCGCGCCGCGTCCTCCTCGACGAGGCGGACGCGTCCCTCCGGCACCGGATGCAAGAACGCTGCGTGGCGACGCTCAATGCTCACGCTCATCGAGCTCGTCGAGATGCCGTATCCGAACCGGCGGTAGATGCCGGCTTCCGACGCGTACAGCATCGCCAGCGGCTCGCCGCGCTCGGCGGCGTCGTCGAGCTGCTGGGTCTTGATCGCGGTGAGGATCCCGCGCCGCCGGTGGGTCGGGAGGACGGCGATCCAGCTCACCGCGGCCGCTGGCAACAGCTTGTGGCCCGGCATGGTCAGCTCGAACGAGAAGAGCCGGCCCGTCCCGACGATCTCGTCGCCGTCGAAGGCGGCGAGCGTGCGGTCGAGCTCGAGGCTCGTCCAGTCCAGCTCGAGGCGCGCGGGCTCCATTTTCTCACCGAACGCGATGAGGTCCGTGCGCGTGAAGGCGGGTAGCTCGTCGCGCGTGACGGGTCGAAGCAGGAAGTCGGACGCCACGGGCTCTTGTCTACATGACCTCGTTACGACCCGGCCTCGATTTCTCCCCTGCCCTTGGCGGCCTCGCCGCCGCCTCGTGAACGACGCCCCGAGCGACGCAGCCGCGCGAGGCCGGCTCGGAATCCGCGCCCGACCGTCTCGCGGGTCCGTTCCACGCGACGGCGACGACGAGCGACAGCTTCGCGAGCCGCGCGCATGCCTCCGATGTACGAGAGACCCGCGAAGCCGAGCCCGATGGCGAGCGCGAACAATCCGATGCGGAGGTCCTGATAGACGGGCGGGATCGCGACCGGAATCAGCGCGCCGACAACCCACGTGATCTGGAACCGCGTCTCGAACCGGGCGAAGCTGCGCCCTCGAATGGCGTCGGGCGCGTCGCGTTGGAGCAGGCTGTCGAACGCGACGCGTCCCGCGGCGGCGCCGGCGGCGACGAGCAACGCACCGAACGTCGTCATCGCGAGCGAGGCGGAACGTGCCGCGAACAGGCAGCCCACCGCGGGCAAGACGAGCGAACCGGCGAGAATGACCTCCTCGCGCGTGATCTTGCGCAGTTGCGGCGCGACGAGGTTTCCCAGGAACCCGCCGATGCCGCTGACCACGAGCACGAGGCCGAATATCCATGCCGCCTCGTCGTTGTCGCGGAGCCCGAAGGCGAGGAAGAACGTGAGGAACCCGACCGCGCCCCGCAGCAGACCCATCGCGCTGCCCGCGAGGACGATGCTGGGCGCGTGGAGCTCTTCCTTCTCGAGCTCCGTGTCCGGTCCGGCCTTCTCCTGCTCGACCCGCGGGATCTGCCACGAGAGCATGGAAGCGACCGCGTACACGAGCGCGGCGAGGATCAAGGATCCCTCGGCGCCGAAGAACCGGTAAATGCCGACGGCCGGTAGGCCGCCGACGAGGCCCCCGACGACGCTAATGATCGCCAGACGCGAGTTGGCGCCCACGAGCTCGCGCTCGCCGCTGACGAGCGAGGGCACGAGCGCGCTCCTCGCGATCGAGTACGTCTTCTGCGCCACGAGCAAACCGAACGCGAGTGGGTAGATCAGCAGAGCCTCGGCGCCGCTTGCATTCACATAACGCGCGATGAACAGGCAGAGCACGCCGCGAGCCGCGCACGTGATGAAGATCATGAGCCGCCTGCCACCGCGGATCCGGTCGAGCAGCGGGCTCAGCAACGGTGCAATGACGGCGAACGGCGCCATCGTGATGATCAGGTACAGCAGCACCTTTTCGCGCGACTGACCGGGCGACACCGAGAAGAACAGGGATCCGGCCAGCGAGACGGTCAGGCAGACGTCGCCGCAGATGCTCGCGGCGTGGGTGATCGCAAGTCGTGCGAACGGTGTCGGCTCGGCCAAACGGGAGTCGGTCGGGCCGGGACGCGAAGGGCGACGAGGGGGCGGTGCCGTGGCCATGGCCGAAGCAACGATATCGGTCACTGCGAGCCGAGCACCCTTGCTCGGCGTCCGTCGCGGGCTGGCAGGAGAGTTCACACACCGTTCCTTCGACGGCAATTTGGGTGCCATGTGCCGTCGGTACCGTCGTCGTTGCAGCTCCGCGGTTGCCTGCCCCTGCGTCGTGCAGTGGCAACTTGCTCCGTCGGCCGGGTCCCCCCGCCGGCCGACGAGCCCGGCGGCCTGCCGGCTCGCCATCGGCGGGCCGGTGGGTCGTCGCCAGCGCGGCGATGGCATCGCGAGTTGCACCTGGTCACAGGGCCCAGAACCCGGACGGGGAGGCACAACTACGATGAGGGGCATGGCCGGCATCGACGTGTCGGTCGAGGGCAGCGCATCGGATGTCGAACCCGCGCTCGATCCCCCGACCCAACTCCAGCCCGAATCCCGGTTCCTGAACCGCGAGCTCTCCGCGCTCGACTACTTCGCGCGCGTGCTCGCGGTCGCCGCCGACAAGACCGTCCCACTGCTCGAGCGGGTGAAGTTCCTCGCCATCGTCAGCCAGAACCTCGACGAGTTCTTCCAGGTCCGGGTGTCAGGGCTGCGTGAGCAGCTCGACGCCGGGATCCGCGCCACTTCACCCGATGGGCTCGACGCCGGGGAGCAGCTGCGCGCGATCCGTGCCCGGGTGGAGCCGATGATGGAGCGGCAGGCCGCCGTCTTCAATCGCGAGGTCGCACCGGCGCTCGACGAGGTCGGCATCGGATTCTCCGACTGGGACGCGCTGTCCGAGACGGACCGTGAGCACCTCCGCGGCGTCTTCGACGAGCGGGTGTTCCCGGTGCTCACACCGCTGGCGGTCGACCCGGCACACCCGTTCCCGTACATCTCGAACTTGTCGCTGAACCTCGCGGTCGTCGTGCGCGACCCGACGACCCGCGAGGAACGCTTCGCCCGGGTGAAGGTGCCGCCCCTGCTGCCCCGTTTCCTCGGGCTGCCCGACGGCGAGCGGTTCGTTCCGCTCGAGCAGGTGATCGCGGCGCACCTCGACAGCCTGTTCCCGGGAATGGAGACGGTCGCCCACCATCCCTTCCGGGTCACCCGCGACGCCGACTTCGAGCTCTCCGACGACGCCGAGGACCTCCTGGAAGCGATGGAGCTCATCCTGCGCCGGCGTACCAAGTTCGGGCGCGTCGTACGGCTCGAGGTCGACGGGAAGATGAGCGACGAGGTGCTGGAGCTGCTCTGCCGTGAGCTCGAGCTCGGCGACTCCGACGTCTACGTCGTCGACGGTCCCCTGGGCCTCAGCGGGCTGTGGGGGCTGTACGACCTCGATCGGCCCGAGCTGAAGGACGAGCCGTGGACGCCGCCGACGCAGCCGGCGCTCACCCGGGCCGACGGTCCGCCCGACATGTTCCGCGTCCTCGAGCAGGGCGACGTGCTCGTGCACCACCCGTACGACTCGTTCGCGACTTCGATCGAGGCGCTCGTCGAGCAGGCGTCCCGGGACCCGGACGTCCTGGCGATCAAGCAGACGCTGTACCGCACGGCCGGCGCCGACAGCCAGCTCGTGCGGTCGCTCATCCACGCCGCCGAGCAGGACAAGCAGGTGGTCGCGCTCGTCGAGCTCAAGGCACGCTTCGACGAGCAGGCGAACATCGAACGGGCGCAGCTGTTCGAAGAAGCGGGCATCCACGTCGTGTACGGGCTGGTCGGTCTCAAGACGCACGCAAAGATCTTGCTCATCGTCCGCCAGGAGCCGGACGGGATCCGTCGCTACTGCCACGTCGGCACGGGCAACTACAACCCGAAGACCGCCATGACCTACGAGGACCTCGGAGTGCTCTCTGCCGATCCCGATCTGGGCGCGGACGTCACCGAGCTGTTCAACTATCTCACGGGGTACAGCCGCCAGGGCCGTTACCGCAAGCTGCTCGTCGCGCCCGTGACCATCCGGCCCGAGCTCCTCAAGCGGATCGAGCACCAAGCCGAGCTCGGGCCCGAGGGGCGCATCACGATGAAGATGAACAGCCTCGTCGACCCCGAGATGATCGACGCTTTGTACTCGGCATCGCAGGCGGGAACGCCGATCGATCTCGTCGTGCGCGGGATCTGCTGCCTGCGCGCAGGCGTGCCGGGCCTCTCGGAGACGATTCGGGTGCGTTCGATCGTCGGCCGATTCCTCGAGCACTCGCGCATCTACCGCTTCGGTCCCGATCCGCACACCGCCGAGTACGTCATCGGGTCGGCCGACCTCATGCCGCGCAACCTCGACCGGCGGGTCGAGGCGCTGGTTCCGGTGTCTGCGCCCGCGATGCGCGACCGGCTCGACGAGATCCTCACCATCAACCTGGCCGACGACGCGCTGGCGTGGGAGCTCGGCAACGACGGGACCTGGCGACGCGTGCCGCGCACCGCCGGTGTCAACACGCACCTCCAGCTTCAGGAGCTCGCGATCCAGCGCGCACGCGCGGTCGAGCCTCGGGCGTGAGCTCGCGCGAATCCCTCTCGTCGCCCCCCGGGTTTCATCTCCCCCCACTGAGTGGCGTCGCGGACGGGATCGCATCCGAAGAAGCCGAGCCGACCGTCATCGAGCTGACGTACCACGACACACCCGACCTGCGACTGGCCCGGGCCGGCGTGACACTGCTGTACCGCGGCGACGACGGTTGGATCGTCACACTCGGCCGCAAGAGCGCCGCCGGGCCGCAGCTCCGGCCCGACGAGCACCGCTTCGAGGGCGAGGCGGGCCAGCCGCCGCCGGCGGCCGTCGACCTGGTACGAGCGCTCGTACGCACGGCCCGCGTCGCGCCGGTCGCGCGTCTGCGGACCCGCCGTCGTCGTGTCGAGCTCCGCGACTCGTCGGACAAGACGCTGGGTGAGGTGCTCGACGACGAGGTGACGGTGCTCGCGAGCGGACGGGTCGCCGCCCGGTTCCGGGAGCTCGAGGTCGAGGTCGACGACGCCGCCCCCGCCGGGCTCGCCGACACGCTCTTCTCCCGGCTCCGCGCCGCCGGCGCCGGACCGCCCGACTCGAACCCCAACATCGTGCGCGCGCTCGGCTGGCGGGCGATGGAGCCGCCCGACGTCACCGCGGTGCACCGGCTCGGGCCGTCGCCGTCGGCGGGTGACGTGATCCGCAACGCGCTGGCGGTGTCGGTGGCCCGGCTCGTCGCCCACGACCCCGGCGTCCGCCTCGGCGACGACCCCGAAGACGTGCATCAGGCCCGTGTCGCGACCCGTCGCCTGCGCTCCGACCTGCGCACGTTCCACTCCCTCCTCGATCCGGACTGGACGAAATCGCTGCGGCGGGACCTGAAGAGCATCGGTGGCGACCTCGGCGCCGTCCGCGACACCGAGGTGCTCCTCGATCGGCTGCGGGCTCACGCCGAACGCCTCCCCACCGGCGATCAGGCAACGGCGAGGAAGATCATCCAGCGCCTGCTCCAGCGCTGGGACGGGGCGCGAGCTGATCTGCGCGAGGCGCTCGGGAGCACGCGGTACGCCGAGCTCCTCGACCGCCTGGTCGATGCTGCACGCGAGCCTGCGCTCGTCCCGTCGGCCGCCGAGGACCGCGCCGCCGATGTCTTGCCGCCGCTCGCGAGCAAGCCGTGGGAGAAGCTGCGCACCGCCGTCGAAGAGCTTCCCGAGGACCCGACCGACGAGGCTCTCCACCACGTCCGCATCAGGGCCAAGCGATGCCGCTACGCCGCCGAAGCCGTCGCGCCGGCGGTCGGCAAGCGAGCCCGTGCGTTCGCCAAGGCGATCGCCGATGTCCAGGACGTTCTCGGCGATCATCAGGACGCCGTCGTCGCCGAGCAGTGGCTGCGCGACGTCTCGTCGTCGACGATCGGCCGTGAGGTGTTCGTGGCCGGTCAGCTGGCGACCCTCGAGCGCGTCGAGATCGAGAGCACCCGCGCCGCCTGGGGCAAGGTGTGGCAGGCGGCGAGCAAGAAGAAGCTCCGGCAGTGGCTCTGAAGCTGTGGCGGCGCCGGTCGCATCCGGCTCCGGCCGAGCCTGTGCCGCTGGTGCGGGCGGGCGGTGGGGTCGTGCGGCGCCGGTCGAAGAACGGCCGCACGCAGTACGTGCTCGTGCACCGTCCCCGCTACGACGACTGGAGTCTCCCCAAGGGCAAGGTCGACCCGGGAGAGACCGACGAGGAGGCCGCGCTGCGCGAGGTCGAAGAGGAGACCGGCGTGCGCGCCGCGCTCGGCCCCGAGCTCGAGGCGACCCGCTACCGGGACCGCAAGGGCCGGCTGAAGCAGGTCCGCTACTGGCTCATGGAGCCCAACGGCAAGGCGCCGAAGTTCCAGCCCAACAACGAGATCGACGAGGTGCGCTGGTGCTCCGCCGCTGATGCGGGCAAGCTCTTGCACCACGAGCACGACCGAAAGCTGATCCGCGACGCGGAGGCCCTTCCCTGAAGCTCTATCTCGTCCGCCACGCCAAGGCTGGGAGCAGGAGCGCGTGGGACGGGCCCGACGAGGAACGGCCGCTGTCCAAGGCCGGACGCCGCCAGGCGGCGGCGCTGGCGAAGGCGCTGCGCGACGAGCCGATCGGTCGCATCGTGAGCAGCCCGTACGTCCGGTGCCGGGAGACCGTCGCCCCCCTCGCCGAGCGCGTCGGCCTGCCGGTCGAGGATGCCGACGCGCTGTCCGAGGGCGCGCCGTTGAGCGAGGCGCTCCGCCTGCTCGAGAAGGTGACCGACAAGCCGACCGTCCTCTGCAGCCACGGCGACGTGATCGGCGACGTGCTGCACCACTTCGCCAGTCAGCACGTCCGGCTCGACGCCGGCGACGACGCGGCACCGAGCGAGCTTCGGTTCCCGAAGGGCTCGACGTGGGTGCTCGACGTCGAGGAGGGCCAAGTGGTGCGCGGCCGCTACCTTCCCGCGACGTGACGGGCGCGCCGATCACGGACGTCGACTCGCTCCTCGGCGTGCTCGAGTCCGGCGCCGGCGAGACCGACGCCGAGGACGTCGATCTGCTCGCGCACGGGCTGCAGTGCGCGGCGCTCCTCGCCGACACCGCGCCGGACGACCACGAGCTCCAGGTCGCCGGGCTCGTGCACGACGTGGGCTCCGTGCTGTGGCCGGGCCGTCCCCGCACGCACGCCCGCGCCGGCGCGGCCGCGGTGGCCGACCTGCTCGGCGAACGGGTCGCGTGGCTCGTCGGCCACCACGACCAGGCAAAGCGTTACCTCGTGACCGTCGACGGGGATTACGCGTCGCGCCTGAGCCCGGGGAGCGTCCACACGCTCGAGGTCCAAGGCGGCCGGCTCGACGACGCCGAGCGAACCCGCCTCGATGCCGAGCCGTGGCTCGACGACGTCCTCACGCTGCGCCGCGCCGACGACGACGCCAAGGTGCCCGGCCGGGACGTCCGGCCCCTCTCCCAATGGCGCCCGATCGTGGAGCGCGTCGCGCGGTAGCCCCCCGTTGTGGCGCCGCCTACATGCGCAGGAAGTATGTAAGCGGCGCCAAAAGAATGAGCGAGATCTACCCCGCAGCGGCGCGGGTGGGCTTCTCGTAGCGGTAGCCGACGCCCCGGATCGTGACGACGCGGGTCGGGCTCGACGGGTCCTCCTCGACCTTGGCCCGCAGGCGCTTGACGTGCACGTCGAGCGTCTTGGTGTCGCCGAAGTAGTTCGGCCCCCAGATCCGGTCGATGAGGACGTCGCGGGTCAGGACGCGCCCGGCGTTGGCGAGGAGCAGCTCGAGCAGCTCGAACTCCTTCAGCGGCAGCGGCACGGCGTCGCCGCGCACGAAGACCTCGTGCCGGCCGGCGTCGAGGCGGACCTCACCGATCTCGACGACCTCCGGCCGGTCCGGATCGACGTCGTCATCGACGGGAACGCGCCGGAGCGCCGCCCGCACGCGCGCGATCAGCTCGCGCAAGCGGAACGGCTTGGTCACATAGTCGTCCGCGCCGACCTCGAGGCCCACCACCGCGTCGATCTCGGAGTTACGCGCGGTAACCATGATGATCGGCACTCGAGAGCGCGCC
>DASYQJ010000029.1:0-10741 GCA_036005605.1 Acidimicrobiia bacterium | reverse complement strand
CGTGGTGCTGCCCGACCTCCTCGGCTTCGGCCTGTCGGACAAGCCCGACCAGCGCTATTCGCTCTTCGAGCAGGCGGACCTGGTCGAGGCGGTCGCCGGCGACCTCGGGCTCGACGAGGTCGCGTTGCTCACCCACGACATGGGCGACTCGGTCGGCGGAGAGCTCCTTGCCCGCAGCCTCGACGGGACGCTCTCGTTCGGCGTGACGAGCCGCGTCCTGACGAACGGCTCCGTGTACATCGACATGGCCCACCTCACCGACGGGCAGCAGCTCCTGCTCTCGCTGCCCGACGAGCGGCTGGCCGACAGGCTCGGACGCGACGCACTCGTCGACGCGCTCCGAGGCACGTTCGCGCCCGGCGCCGTCGTGCCCGACGACGACGTCCAACTGGCCGCCGAGCTCATCCTCCGGGACGGCGGCGACCGCCTGCTGCCTCGCACGATCCGTTACGTCGAGGAGCGTCGCGAGCACGAAGGACGCTGGACCAGTGCGATCGAGCGCCACCCGTCACCGCTGACGATCGTCTGGGGTGACGTAGATCCCATCGCGATCTGGCCGATGGCCGAACGCGTGCACGCGGCGCGGCCGGACGCAACGCTCGTACGTCTACGCGACGTCGGGCATTACCCGATGCTCGAAGCGCCCGACGAGCTCGCGGCCGCGCTCGACCACGCGCTGGCGTAACTCCGAGCGCTACTTCGTGAACTCCTCGAGCGCCGCCTTGAAGTCGATCACGACACCCTCGGGTTCCTCGGGCAGGACCTTGGCCGGCAGGTTCGAGCCGTTGAACAACAGCGGCACCGCGTCTTCCGGCACCGGGTTGCCCACCTTGGCCTGGTAGGGCTTCTGGCCGTCGCGCATGACAGTCAGCACGAACGCGTGCACGTCGACGCCGTGCTGGTTCTTCATGCCCAGCGGCTGCGTCTGGACGATCACGGCCCGCACCGGGTCGCCCCGTTCGAGCACCTCGGCGGCGCTGGCGCCCTGTCCCTGGGCAATCGTCACCTCGGGGGGCTCGGTGGCGAGGTCGAGCGCGATCTCGTCGTGGTTGTCCGGGTTGACGCGCACCGCGGCCACGGTCTGCCCGGGAACGAACTGGGGCAGGACCGTGATCGGCACCGACTGCCGGCAGGTGGCCGTGTAGGCGGGGACGTTGTCGAGCGTGACCTCGACCGTGAACACGCACACCGGACGGGAGAAGGCGTCGTCGCCGCCGGTGCTCACGTTGGTCTGCTTCACGTCGACGATCACGCCCCGGCCCAGCAGCCCGTTCTTCAGCAGGTCCTTGTCGACGGATCCTGTCATCTGCTTGAACTTCTTGAACATGCCCATGGCTCGCTCCTTGCCGCGCGATCAGTCCACCCTGCTCTTCCGTCGCGGACAGGAAAACACGAACCGACCGGACCTGGCCTGAGTACCGCCTACTCAGATGTCCGGTCTACGGGAGCTCTCGGTCGACCCAGCGCTCGAGGGCGGGGCCGCTCTCGAAGCTCGAGATGAGGGCGTAGCGGGGGGCGTCACCGGTGTGGCACACGACGTGCCAGAGGCGCTGGGTGTCGAGCAGGAACTGGGAGCCGCGATGGAGCGGGATGTGGACCTCGGTGTCCGGGTCAGGCAGCCCGTCCTCGTTCTGCTCCATCAGCATCATGAAGCTGTCGGGGTAGTCCGTGAGCTCGAGCCACGATCGCACGACCCACCCCTGGTCGGGCGGGTTGAAGCGGTTGTTGTCGTCGCGATGCATCTGGCGGCGCGCGGTGTCGTAGTTCTGCGGCTCGAGCTTGATCACCCTCACCCGTCCGAAGTTCGCCCCGACCAACTCGACGTAGCGCTTGATCTCGGGGCAACGCTCGGCGTTGACGGTGAACTTGCCGTCCTTGTCGGGGCGCTCGTCGCCCGGCTTCCAGAACCCGCGGCAGTCGAGCTCGCCGTCGGCGGTGGCGATCGGCGCGAAGTTGGTGTCGCCGCCGCTCTTCCAGTCCATGTACTCGAGCGAGAGGTATTCGGGCTCGGGGATGGGCTGCCGCAAGTCGCGCAGCCGCACGTAGCCGCTGTCGTTGAGCGCGTCGAGGCGCGGGTGCGAGCTCTCGAGCGGGATGTCGGACGACCAGTGGGGGGTCTTCAGCCAATGCGACACGGTGAGCGATTCTAGAAGCTCGGCTACCGTGCGGACGTGTCCGAGGCCGTGTCGAAGGCCGTGCTCGTCACCGGCTGCTCGACCGGGATCGGGCGCGCGACCGCCGAACGCCTCGCCCGTCGGGGCTGGACCGTGTACGCGTCGGCTCGGCGGCCGGAGTCGATCACCGATCTCGCCGACGCCGGCTGCAAGCTGATCACGCTCGATGTGGCCGACGAGGCGTCCCGCCGTGCCGCGATCGCCGAGGTCGAGGGGGCGGAGGGCGCAGTCGGCGCGCTCGTCAACAACGCGGGTTTCAGTCTGGGAGGTCCGGTCGAGGAGGTCGCCCTCGACGAATGGCGGCGCCAGTTCGAGACGAACCTGTTCGGCATGATCCACCTGACCCAGCTCGCGCTTCCGGCAATGCGCCGTCAACGGTGGGGACGCATCGCCAACGTCAGCTCGATCGGCGGCCGACTCACGTTCCCGGGTGCCGGCGCGTACCACGCCAGTAAGCACGCGGTGGAGGCGATGAGCGACGCCCTCCGCTACGAGGTCAAGCCGTTCGGCGTGCGCGTGTCGGTGATCGAGCCGGGACTCATCAAGACGAAGTTCGGCGACACCGCGGTGTCAACGGTCGCCGACCGCGATGCGGACGGGCCGTACGCCGAGTTCATGGCCGGCGTCGCAACCCGTACTGCCGGCGCGTACGAAGGACCGATGGCGATGCTCGCCGCCGCGCCCGATCGTGTGGCGAAGGTGATCGAGCGTGCGCTCCGGCGCCGGTCCCCGCGCCCGCGGTACCGGGTCACGGCCGGCGCCCGCATGTTGCTCGTCACTCGGGCGATGACGACCGACCGGGGCTGGGATCGCGTGGTGCGAACATCGTTCCCGCCGCCGAAGCCCGAACCCGAATAGGGCGGATCACGCGGCGCGTCGATCCGCTTGCGATCCCGGCAGCCGCGCGTTGATCGAATCGGTGATCGCGTCGAGAAGCGCGGGCGCGCGCTTCTCGTACACATGGCGGGCGAGCGCACGCGGGTGGCGGATCCCGGCGTAGCGCACGCCGACCTCCGTCCGGCTTCTCGACCACGGGGCGAGCTCGACCTCGATGGGTACTCCGGCCCAAGGGATGGATGACCCGAGGCGTATACGGATCCGGCGCGCGGGCAGAAGGGCGGTGCCGAGCACAGCCGGGTCCGTGTCTGCGGAGGGGCCGAGCGAGCGGGTCGCGTCGTCGAACAGCGCTTCGGCGACGGCCACCGGCAAGGCGACGACGCGCGACAGGTATGCGCAGGCGTGCAGTGCGTCCATGCGTGCCTCCTCGTGCTCGACCGGATGGACGGCTTCGATGGCACGGTAACGACGGCACGTGTCGATCCGGTCACGCGCAGGCGTGCGCGACGCGAACAGCAGTTGAGCGATCGGCTACCGGAG
Organism: Acidimicrobiia bacterium; assembly: GCA_036005605.1. GTDB lineage: Bacteria > Actinomycetota > Acidimicrobiia > IMCC26256 > JACDBD01 > JALZAA01. The sequence goes on along the minus strand of DASYQJ010000029.1, from coordinate 7,190 downwards.
TCTCACGGAAATCTTGGTGTCGCCCGTCACTCCGTGTCGGGCGTCACTTTGCGATCGCGACGGGGAGGTGTTCGAGACCGCGGAGTGTGAACGTGGTCCTGCGCACGGGCTCGCCAGCGAGCTCGATGTCCGGGAACCGGCGCACGAGTGTTCCGATTGCAACTGCGCCCTCGAGCCGCGCGAGCGCGGCGCCGAGGCAGAAGTGATGCCCGCCGCCGAACGCGACGTTGCGGTTGGCGTTCTCGCGACCGAGGTCGAGCCGGTCGGGCTCGTCGAACTCCTCGGGGTCGCGGTTCGCCGCGCCGAGCAGCGGGACGAGGTTCTGACCCGTCGGGATCGTGACGTCTCCCACTTGGTACTCGTCGAGCGTGATGCGCTGCGTGAGCTGCACCGGGCTGTCGAAGCGCAACAGCTCCTCGACCGCATGCCGGTCCAGGGACCGGTCGTCGCGGAGGCGCTCGAGCTGGTCCCGATGCTCGAGCAACGCGAGCGTGCCGTTCCCGATCAGGTTCACGGTCGTCTCGTGCCCGGCGATGAGCAGGAAGAGCGCGGTGCCGAGCAGCTCCTCCTCGCTGAGCCGATCACCGCCCTCCTCGGCCTCGATGAGAGCCGACAGGAGGTCGTCGCGCAACGACCGGCGGCGCCGCTCGATGAGGTCGCTGAAGTACTCGAGGAATGCGTTGCCGGCCGCCTCGATGCGCACTCGCTGGTCGGGCGAGATGAGCGGGTCGGGGTCGATGCTCGCCGCCAGCTCGGACGACCACGCCGAGAACGTGGCGTGGTCCTCGGGCGGCACGCCGAGCAGCTCGCAGATGATCACGACCGGGAGCGGATACGCGAGGTCGGTCACGACGTCCATGCGGCTGTCGCCCCGGGCTTCGACCGCATCGAGCCGCTCGTCGACGACTTCCTGGATGCGGGCACGGAGGCGTTCGACCATCTTCGGCGTGAACGCCTTGCTCACCAGGCCACGCAGACGCGTGTGGTCGGGCGGGTCCATGAAGAGCATGACGACGCTGTTCATCTGATCCATGGCGTCGTCTTCGGAAGGCGGGTTCGCCTCGGCGAAGGCGCGGAACAGCTCGGAGTTCTCCTGGTTCGTGCTCAGATGCGGGTCGCGCACGATCGCGGCGGCGTCGGCATGCCGGCTCACGAGGTAGACGCCGAACGGCGTTTGATGCACGGGCTCGTGCGCGCGGAGGAGCTCGAAGAATTGGTACGGGTTCTCGCGAAACTCAGGTGTGAGCGCGACGCTCAGAAAGTCGAGTGTCTGCTCGGCCGGCTGTGCCATTGGAGCCCCCCATGGGCGGTTGCCGTTTGCGTCACGGTATGCCCGGGTTTACGAAGGGTCTACGTGACCTGAGGCACAGGATTGTCTACGGGCGCGCGCCACGTGCGGTGGGACCGGAGCCACGCACCGGCGCGGCGAGATTGGCGAACTCGCACAGCAACGGCCGCGTGTCACGTGGGTCGACGATCTCCTCGATCATGAACACCTCCGCGGTACGGAACGGCGAGCGCGCTGCGTCGAGTCTTTGTTCGATCTCGGCCCGGACCGCGTCGGGGTCGTCGGCGGCTTCGAGCTGTGCCTTGTACGCGGCTTCGATCCCGCCGGCGAGCGGGAGGCTGCCCCAGTCGCCCGACGGCCACGCGAACCGATACTTGAGCCGCGCCGCGTTCTGGTGCGCGGCGCCGGCTACCCCGTACACCTTGCGCAGGATCACCGAGCACCACGGCACCGTGGCCTGGTACACGGCGGCGAGCGCCCGGGCCCCGTGCCGGATCGTCGCCGCCCGTTCCGCATCGACGCCGATGACGAACCCGGGATTGTCGACGAGATGCACGACCGGGAGGTGGAAGGTGTCGGCGAGGTCCACGAAGCGCGTCACCTTCTGCGACGCGTCGGCGGTCCATCCGGCGCCGTAGAAGTACGGATCGCCGGCCAACACCGCCACCGGCCAGCCGTCGAGGCGGGCGAGGCCGGTCACCGCCGACCGGCCGTACCCACGGCCGATCTCGAGGAACGAGCCGCTGTCGACGACCGCGTCGATGATGTCGCGCACCTTGTAGACCTGGCGCGCGTCACGGGGAATCGCGTCGAGGAGCCAATCTTCACGGCGCTCGGTGTCGTCCGTCGGCTCGACCCGGGGCGGCGGGTCGTCGACCGACCGGGGGAGATAGGAGAGGAACGCGCGCACCCGCGCAAAGGCATCGTGCTCGGTGTCGATCACGTCGTCGACGGCGCCGTTGCGGGCGTGGATCTCGCTGCCACCGAGCTCCTCCTTGTCGACGTGCTCACCGAGGCGGGCGACCACCGGCGGGCCCGCGACGAACAGCTGCGACGTGCCGCGCACCATGACCGAGTAGTGGCTCGTCACGACGCGCGCCGCACCGAGTCCGGCGACGGATCCGAGGCAGAGTGCGACGACGGGCACGGTGGCGAGGTTCTCGACCACCCATTCCCAACCGGGGTTGAACGGCACGAAGCTGCGCGCCATCGTCTCGATCGACTTCACTGAGCCGCCGCCGCCGGAGCCGTCGATGAGCCGGACGATCGGCAGCCGCAGCTCGTTCGCCATCTGCTCGGCGTGGACCTGCTTCTGGAAGATCGACGCGTCCGCCGCGCCGCCACGAACCGTGAAGTCGTCGCCCCCCACGACGACGGGCCGGCCCTCGATGCGGGCCCGGCCCATGACGAAGTTCGCGGGCGTGAAGCCGGTCAACTGCCCGTCGTCGTACTCGGCTCTTCCTGTGAGCGCGCCGACCTCGTGGAAGCTGTCCGGGTCGACGAGGGCGTCGATGCGCTCGCGTACGGTGAGCTTGCCGGCGTCGTGCTGACGGGCGACCTTCTCCTCGCCGCCCATCGCGGCGGCCAGCTCGGTGCGCCGCCGCAGCTCGTCGAGCTCGGGATCCCAGGTCACGAGTCCACCTTGCGCGCACCGTACTCTTGCGGCCCGCGGCGGCCGGCGGCTTCGCCGACCGGCGCCGCAAAGCCCGAGCTTGCGAGGGCGACAGGAGGAGCGTGAGCCAGCCGCAGAGCGAGCCCAACACGTACCGCCAGCATCGCTACACGCCGCCGCCGGGCGCGACCGAGGTCCTGCTCGTGCGCCACGGCGAGTCCCAGCCTGTCGATCCCGAGCGGCCGTTCGATCTGGTCGACGGGCACGGCGACCCGCCCCTCGATCCCGTGGGCGTGGACCAAGCCGAACGGCTTGCGGAGCGGCTGGCTGGCGAGGACATCGCCGCGATCTACGTGACGACCCTGCGACGCACGGTGGAGACGGCGGCCCCGTTGGCAAAGCATCTCGGCATCGTTCCGAGCGTCGAGCCGGAGCTGCGTGAGGTGTACCTGGGGGAATGGGAAGGCGGGCTGCTGCGAGTGAAGGCAGCGGAACACGACCCCGCGTTCGTGCGCGCCGTCGAGGAGCAGCGCTGGGATCTGATTCCCGGCGGCGAGCCCGCCGATGCGTTCCGCGACCGCGTCAGCCTCGGGATCTCGCGTGTTGCCGTCGCGCACCCCGACCAACTCGTCGTGGTCGTCACGCACGGCGGTGTCATCGGCGAGGTGCTGTCCAACGCGACCGGCGCTCGGGGCTTCGCGTTCATCGGCGCCGACAACGCGTCGATCAGTCACATCGTCGTCGAAGACGACCGGATCACCGTCCGCCGCTTCAACGACACCACCCACCTCGACCCGCACTTCTCGGTGGCGGCGCCGCCGCCGATCTAGCACCAGGGGGTTCGGAGATGCCTGCGAGCGATTATGTGGAACTGCTGGGCCGTCACCTCGACGCCGAGAACAGGCACGACCTCGCGGACACGCTCGCCACGCTCACGAACGATTGTGTGTTCGAGGATCTCGCGCTCGACCAGCACTTCGAGGGCCACGCCGGAGCGACCGCGTACTACCGCATGTGGTGGGACGCGTTCGACACCGAGGTCACGCCCGAGCAGCTCCACCTCGTCGAGCCCGCGACGGCGGTGGCCGAGACGACGTGGCGCGGCAAGCACGGCGGGCCGTTCCTTGGCATTGCTCCGACTGGCCGGAGCATCGCGGTGCCGGTCATCCTCGTGGCCGAGTTGCGTGATGGCCTGATGTCGGGCGAGCGCATCTACTGGGACCGGGCGACGGTGCTCGAGCAGCTGGGCGAGCTCTAGAAGTCGAAGTCGCCCGTGGCGGTGCGGGTGTCGCCGGTGTCCCGGATGGCGGTGCGCACGTTGCGGGCGATGAGCGCCTGGTGCACCTCGTCGGCGCCGTCGACGAGGCGGGCCGAGCGGGCGTGCTTCATCATCCGCTCGAGGGGCGTGTCGGTGGAGTAGCCGAGCGCTCCGTGCACCTGGATGGCGCGGTCGACGACCTTCCAGAGCATGTTCGCCACGTGATGCTTGGCGAAGCTCACCTCCTGGCGGAACGGCTGCTCGTTCTCGATCTTGTACGCCGCGTGCAGCACCATCAGCTTGGCGGAGTACAGCTCCATCGCCGAGTCGGCCATCATCCATTGGATCGCCTGCTTCTCGGCGAGGGGCGCGCCGTGCAGCTGACGCTCCTCTGCTCGCTTCACGAGCATCTCGAGTGCCGTCTCGGTCTGGCCGATCCACCGCATGCAATGCGCGAGGCGCGCCGGGCCGAGGCGCGCCTGCCCGAGCAGGTGCCCGTTCCCCCGACCGCCGAGGACGGCCGAGTCGGGGACGCGAAGGTCGGTGATGCGGATCTCGCAGTGGTTGCCGTGGCCGGCCATCGTGTCGATGTCACGCACGATCTCCCACCCGTCGGCGGGGAGGTCGACGAGGAACGCGGTGTTCGACGCCTGCGGCGGGTCGGCATCGGGGTCGGTCTTGGCGATGAGGATGGCGAACGTCGCGCCCTTGGCGCCGCTGATGAACCACTTGTGGCCGTTGATCACCCACTCGTCGCCGTCCTGGACGGCCATCGTGCGGATGCCCGTCGGGTCGGAGCCCGCGACCTCCGGCTCCGTCATCGCGAAGCACGAGCGCACGCGCCCTTCGAGAAGCGGCCGGAGGTACTTCTCCTTCTGCTCGTCGTTGGCGTGATGCAGCAGCGTGTGCTGGTTGCCCTCGTCGGGCGCCTGGGCATTGAGGATGAACGGCCCGAAGTTCGTGCGGGCCGCCTCCGCCGACACGAACGCCATCGCCGTGATCCCGAGCCCGAGCCCGCCCCACTCCTTCGGCATGTGGGGGAGCCACACGTTCCACTCGTGTGCTTTCTGGCGGAGCTCGATGATCATGCGCACGATGTCGGAGCGGTCCGGCTCGCCATCCGGCGCGTTGGCGTAGAGCTTCTCCTCCGCCGGGCGCACCACCTCGTCCATGAACTCGCGGACGCGGCGGCGCGTCTCTTCGACGTCGGGCGGCAAGGTGAAATCGATGCTCATGGGAGCAGTGTTCCCGTCGCTTGACCGAGCGGTCAAGCACGGTCGGGCGGGTCAGGCAGACGTTCGGTAGTGATACCGGTAGGCCATCTCGAAACCGGCGCGCGTGTACAGCTGGCGGGCACCGTCGTTCATGGCTTCGACCTGGAGGTACATGTGGGCGGCGTCTCGGCTGTATCCCCACCGCGCCAGGGCCTGCAGGATCGACGTGGCGGCGCCGCGCCGTCGAGCTTCCCTCCGCGTGCCCATCGCGTACACGCCGGTCCACCCCCGCTCGAGCACGCCGAGCCCGACGGCCGCCGGCATCTCGTCGACGGGGAGCACGGCGGTGCCGACGGCGGGACCGAGACGCCGTAGGAGATGGGCGTACGCGCGGAGCCGGTCACGCGCCGCTTCGTCGTCTCCGAATGCAGACGCGTATTCGGCCACCCAGTACTCGTCGATCCCCTCGCCGAGTGTCACTTCGCCCGTATCGGCACGCATGGTCTGCGCGATGACGCGCGGCGTCTCGGCGACCAGGACGAGTGTCGGCTCCTCGATCTCGTACCCACGGGTCTCGAGCGCGTCGTCGAGCCCGACGGGGAGCACGGCGGGGCTGATCTGGAAGCGGGCCGGGAGGTCGCGCTCGCGATAGAAGTCCTCGACGAGGTCGATGCGCGCCGCGAGGCCGGCACGGTTGCCGCCGTGGGGGAGCACCGAGTTGCAGCGGCGGAACGGGTATTCGGGGGCGGCGCGGAGAAGCCACCCGTCGACGAGCTGCGCGGTGGTGGCGGCGGTCGCGTTGGCGGTGAGCTCGTCGATGAGGCGGACCGTCTCGGTGCCCGGACGGGTCATCGGCGCCCACCGTACCGGCGGCCGTCCGGATCAGACGGGTTCGGACAGGTCGGAGATGATGCGTTCGATCTCGGTCAGCGCGTACGCAGCGAGTTGTCGCTGGGCCGCTTCGGCCACCGGGTCTGTCTCCTCCAGATCACCGAGCACGATGATGTTCTCGTCGTTGAGAGTCGTTGCCGGCGCCGTGTAGTTGAAGCTCCCGGCGATCACGATCCGCTCGTCGAGGACCATCAGCTTGTGATGCACCTTGCGCACGCCGGTGCCCGGCTTGTTCTGGAACAGCTGCACGCCGGCCGCCTTGAGGGGTTGGGTCGCGGCCCAGTCCTGGGCACCCTGTGCGCGATCCAGCACGCCCCGCAGGCGTTGGAACGATGCGGCGAGACGGATCATGGTGTCGTCGATGCCGGACGACGCGGCGAAGGTGAACATCGCGAAGTCGATGCTCGTGCGCGCCTTGAGCATCTGCTTCATCAGCTCCATCTCCGGTCCGTGCATCGGTGCGAACAGCGGTTTGACCCGGATGTTCGCCAGGCGGAACTCACTCGGCTTGGGCTCGTGGCGCTCATGGAGCTCGCCGAAGGTCCCGGAGCGATAGCGCTCGAACTCGGCCAGGTACTGCCCGGCTGCCTGCTCTCCGTGCAGGATGACGACGTGGTTGAGGTTGTTGCCCGACACGAGCCCCCCGCCCGGGGGGTTCTTGCCCGTGTCGGTGAGCGTGAAGTTGGTCGAGCCGGTCAGCACCGCCGCCGTCGGTAAGCCCGGGTCGCGCACCACGAACTTCTGGTGAAAGATCTTCGGATTGAGATCGGTGATGACGTCGACACCGGCTCGGAGCACCGCCGAGTGGATCGCGCGGTTGTCCTCGTTTGCGCCCACCTCCGCCCACGGGTCGGCGGTCGGTGGGTCTTCGACGAGGTAGTCACCCTCGAGGATGATCTGGACGCGCACCTTCGCCACCTTCGCGGC
>DASYQJ010000028.1:0-19053 GCA_036005605.1 Acidimicrobiia bacterium | reverse complement strand
CTCGCCGGCGCCGACGGCGTGGTCCGACCGGAGTTCGTCTGGGCCGCGCTGGACTGCTCGGGCGGAGTCGGGTCCTGGCTGGCCGATCCGATCGGCGGCAACCCGTTCGTGCTGGGGCGGATGGCGGTGACGATCGACCGCCCGGTTGGGGCCGGCGCGCAGCACGCGGTCGTCGGGTGGCGAGCCGCCCACGACGGGCGGAAGGTCACCGCCGGCTCGGCGATCTTCACGAGCGATGGGGGACTGGTCGCGACGGGCCTCGCGACCTGGATCCAGCTCGCTTAACCCCGCTGATCGATCGGCACGTACTTGTGCTCGGTCGGACCGATGTAGATCTGACGCGGACGCCCGATCTTCGTCTTCTTGTCGAGCATCATCTCGCGCCAGTGCGCGATCCACCCCGGAAGCCGGCCGATCGCGAAGAGCACCGGGAACATGTCGGTCGGGAAGCCCATCGCCCGGTAGATCAGCCCCGAGTAGAAGTCGACGTTCGGGTACAGCTTGCGCCCGATGAAGTACTCGTCGTTGAGCGCTACCTCTTCGAGCTCTCGCGCGAGGTCGAGGAGCTCGTCGCTGCTGTTCAGCGCGGCCAGGACACGCTCCGCCGTGGCGCTCAGCACTCGCGCGCGCGGGTCGTAGTTCTTGTAGACGCGGTGCCCGAAGCCGGACAGCCGGAAGGGATCGTCGGGGTCCTTGGCCTGGCGCACGTACTTGGCGACGTCACCGCCGTCGGCGCGGATGCGCTCCAGCATCTCGATCACCGCCTGATTGGCGCCGCCGTGGAGCGGCCCCCAGAGGGCGTTGATGCCCGCGGCCACAGAAGCCCAGAGGTTGGCCTCGCTCGAGCCGACGAGGCGGACCGTCGACGTGGAGCAGTTCTGCTCGTGGTCGGCGTGCAGGATCAGCAGCTGCTTCAAGGCGTGCACGACCGTCGGGCTCACCTCGTACCGCTCCGACGGGACGGCGAACATCATCGTCAGGAAGTTCTCGATGAGATCGAGCTCGTTGTTGGGATAGAGGAAGGGCTGGCCGATCGACTTCTTGTACGCGTACGAGGCGATCGTGGGGAGTTTGGCGATGAGGCGCACGATCGACAGGTGCACCTGCTCCTCGTCGTGGATGTCGTCGCTGTCCTGGTAGAAGGTCGAAAGCGCGCTCACCACCGAGGACAGGATCGCCATCGGATGCGCGTCCTTCGGGAACCCATCGTAGAAACGCTTCACGTCCTCTTTGATGAGCGTGTGGCGGCGCACCTCGTAGCGGAACTCGTCGAGCTGCTGTTGGGTCGGCAGCTCGCCCCAGATCAGGAGGTAGCTCGTCTCGAGGAACGACGGGTGGTCGCGCTCGACGAGCTGCTCGATGGGAATCCCGCGGTAGCGCAGGATGCCGGCGTCGCCGTCGATGTACGTGATCGCCGACTCGCACGATCCGGTGTTGACGAAGCCGTAATCGAGCGTCACGAAGCCGGTCTGGGACCGCAGCTTCGAGATGTCGACGGCAGGTTCGTTCTCGGTGCCCCGGACGACCGGGAGCTCGACCTCGTTCTCGTCGTAGCGCAGGACAGCGGGAGGTTCGCTCATCTCCGACTCCTTCATCTCATCTTCCTCGTCAGCTCCGCGGTACCTCGTTCCACGGGAGGCCCTTGTCGACGCGGGGCTCGCCGGGAAGGCCGAGCACCCGCTCACCCAGGACGTTGCGCAAGATCTCGGACGTGCCGCCTTCGATCGAGTACGCGCGCGAGCGCAGGAACATCTTGCGGGGATCGCCGCCGCCCGTGAGGCTCGCCTCTTCGGGACGCACCATCTCGTAGCTCGGGTACAAGAGCCCGTCGGCGCCGAGCACGTCCATGCACAGCTCGTAGATGCTGCGGTTCGTCTCGGCGAACGCGAGCTTGGCGACCGAGCCCTCCGGGCCGGCCGCGCCCGCCTTCCGGTTGGCCATCGCTCGTGCGTTCGTGAGGCGCAGCACCTCGGCGTCGATCCAGAGTCGGGCGAGCCGGTCGCGCCTGACGGGGTCGTGGCTCTCGGGGTGCTCGCGCCAGACCTTGAGCGCGTCGCCGATCGGCCCCGAGTTCCGGCCGGCAACCGCGCCGCCGATCGTCACGCGCTCGTTCATCAGGGTCGTGAGCGAGACCCGCCACCCGTCGCCGAGCCCGCCGATGCGGTCGGCGTCGGGGACCCGCACGCCCGTGAGGTACACCTCGTTGAACTCGGCCTCACCCGTGATCTGGCGCAACGGCCGGACGTCGACGCCGGGCGCGTGCATGTCGAGCGCGAAGTACGTGAGGCCGCGGTGCTTCGGCGCGTCGGGATCCGTGCGGGCGACGAGCATCCCGCGATCAGCCCGGTGCGCGAGCGTGTTCCACACCTTCTGCCCGTCCACGACCCACTCCTCGCCGTCGCGCACGGCACGCGTCGAGAGCCCGGCCAGGTCGGAGCCGGCGCCCGGCTCGCTGAAGAGCTGGCACCACAGCTCCTCGCCGGTGAACAAGGGCCGCAGGAGGCGCGCCTTCAACTCGTCATCGGCGTGCGCGGCGATCGTCGGCGCGGCGAGGAAGATCCCGAACCCGTTGCGCTCGAGGGCGTCGGCGCGCACACCGGCGGCGCGGATGCGCTCTTCGACGCGGCGTTGGAGATCGGGCGCGAGCCCGAGGCCGCCGAACCCGACCGGGAACCACACCCAGGCAAGACCAAGGTCGTACTGCGCGCCGCGGAACGCGGTCGCGTCGGCCGGATCGTTCTCCTCGAGGAGGCGATCGACGAGCGCATCGACCTGACCGGTGCCGGTGTCCGATGCCGCGGCCGTCGTCGTCATCCCTTCGAGCGTATCGACCGGCGGGCGACGGTGGGACCGCCCCGGTAGCCTCCGTCTCGCATGGATTTCGAGCTGTCGGACGACCAGCTCGCGCTGCGTGACGGCGCGCGCGAGCTGCTCGACGGCTTGGCGCCAACGACGCGCGTCCGGACCGTCGTCGACGCCGGCGGCGGGATCGACGACGGGCTCTGGAAGGCCATGGTCGAGCAGGGGTGGACGGCGGTCGAGGTGCCGGAGGACGGCGGCGGGCTCGGGCTCGGCGCCGTCGAGGTGGCGGTGCTCGTGGAGGAGATCGGGCGTCACGTCGCGCCGGCGCCGTTCCTGCCGACGTTGCTTGCGCTCGGCGCGCTGGCGCGCGCGGGTCGCGACGACTGGGCCGAGCGGCTCGCCGGCGGCGAAGCCATCGGCTGCGTGGCCTGGAGTCGATCGGGTCACGGCGGCGTCCGAGCGGCGCGGGACCGGCTCACCGGTCGGAGCGATCCGGTGCCGTTCGCGCCGAGCTCCGACCTCGCCGTGGTCGTCGCCGAGACCGGCGACGGCGCTGCCCTGTACGCGGTCGAGCTCGGGGAGCGCGAGCGACCGCGGCGCGAGCCCGCCATGGACCTGACGCGCGAGCTCGGCTGGCTGCGCTTCGACGACACGCCCGCCGAACGGCTGGGCGGCGCCGGCGACGTCGACGCGCTGCTCGACCGGGGTGCTGCGTTCACGTCGGCGGAGATGCTCGGGGGCGCGTCGCGGGCGATGGACATGGCGGTGGAGTACGCGAAGGACCGCGTGCAGTTCGGCCGTCCCATCGGCAGCTTCCAAGCGGTGAAGCACCGGTGCGCCGACATGCTCGTCGATGTCGAGGGCATGCGGTCGAGCGCGTACTGGGCGGCGTGGTGCATCGGCGCCGGTCACGAGGATGCCTCGGTCGCCGCCTCGACGGCCAAGATCTGGTGCTCCGACGCGTCGAAGCGCGTGATGGCATCCGCCCTCCAGGTGCATGGCGGGATCGGATTCACGTGGGAGCACGACCTGCACCTCTTCCTCAAGCGCGCCCAGCTCGACCAGGTGAGCTTCGGGGACGCCGCGTTCCACCGGCAACGGCTGGCCGACCTGCTCCGCCCGCGCGTCGAGGCGGGACGGAGCGTCATCTGACAGGATCACCGCTGGTGCGCAGGGGGGAGCGAGCGGTGTTCGTGTCGATCGCCGTTGCCGTCGTGGTGGTCGCGGCGGTCTCGGGTGGAGCGCCGAGCGCCGGGGCGAACCGCCTCGACAACACGCTGCGGACCAACCAGGTGCAGGTCCTCGCGACGCACAACAGCTATCACATCCAACAGGACGTGCCGATTCAGTCGTCGCCGACGACGCAATACACGCATGCGCCGCTCGACCAGCAGCTCGACCTGGGCGTACGCGGCTTCGAGCTGGATGTGGTCAACCCGCCCGACGGGCAGTTCCCAGTGCTGCACACTCCCGTCGTCGACAACACGAGCAACTGCACGCCGATCGCGCAGTGCCTGGACGTCACGCGCACGTGGTCCAAGGCGCATCCGGGCCATGTCCCGATCTTCATCCTCATCGAGCCGAAGGACGACGACATCGACTTCGTCATCGACCCGACGCTGCGACGGTTCGACGCCGCCGGCCTCGACCAGCTCGACGCCATCGTCCGCAAGTCGCTCGGTCGCCAGCTGATCACGCCCGACAGTGTGCGCGGCAAGGCGAAGACTCTGCGGGGCGCCGTCACCGGTCGCGGCTGGCCGTCTCTAGGCAAGACCCGCGGCAAGATCATGGTGATCCTCAACACGGGCGGCCCGGTCCGCGACGCGTACCGCCAGGGCCACCCGTCGCTCGAGGGCCGGGCGATGTTCGTGACCTCCGGCGAACAAGCGCCGTCCGCCGCTGTCATCAAGCTCGATACACCCGACGAGCCGCGGATCCAGCAGCTGGTCAAGGACGGCTTCATCGTCCGCACGCGTGCCGACGCCGACCTCATCGAAGCGCGCGCGAACGACGTCACCCGCCGCGACCTCGCGCTGCGGAGCGGCGCGCAGATCGTCAGCACCGACTTCGAGGTGGCCGTCCCCGCGATCGGGGGCGACTACGTGGTGCAGATCCCCGGCGGCACCCCGGCGCGCTGTGACCCGGTCAACGCGCCGAAGAACTGCCGTCCCTCGGACGTCGAGAACCCCAGGCGGCTCACGCGCAAGCGTTAAGAGGCCGCCGCCCGCTGCTTCAGCGCGGCGCGGTCGGCCTTGCCGGCGGCGAGCAGGGGAAGCTCGTCGAGTTGGACGACGCGCTCGGGCGTCTTGAACACGGCCACGCCCTGCTTCTCGAACCAGGCTCGGCACTCGAAAAGGTCGAACGGCGCTGACGCGACCACGAACGCGCAGACGCGCTCGCCGAGGCGGGCGTCGGGCTCGCCGACGACAGCGGCCTGGCGGACGTCGGGATGGGCCTCGAGGATCCCTTCCACCTCGGCGGCGGCGATGTTCTCGCCGGCGCGGATGATGACGTCCTTCATACGGCCGACGATCGTGAGCCACCCGTCGTCGTCGAGGGTCGCGAGATCCCCGGTGCGGAACCAGCCCTGCCGGATCGCGGCGCGCGTCTGCTCTGCGGAGGCGTAGCCCACGAAGAGCTCCGGCCCCCGCAACCACAGCTCACCTGCCTCGCCCGCCGGCAGCGCGCGCCCGGTATCCGGGTCGCTCACTCGCAGCTCGGCCGCGCCCGTCACCCGTCCGTCCGTCTCGCTCGCCCGCTCGACGGAGTCGTGGGGCGTGCTGGTCGTCACGGTGGGTGCCTCTGTCGACCCGTACGTGCGCTTCACGCGCGCGCCGAACGCGTCGCTGGCTTGCTCGACGAAGGCGGCGGTGACGCCGGCACCCCCGCTCGAGATCAGGCGGAGACTCTCGACTCGCTGCCGGGAGAACCCCGGCGAGGACATGAGCCCGACGAAGAACGTGGGTGGCCCGATCATGAACGTGATGCGCTCCCGCTCGATCGTGTCGAGCGCGTCCTCCGGGTTCCACTTGGCCATCAGCGCGGCCCGCATCGGCAGGACGCCCGGGATCAGCACCGCGTTGAGCAGGCCCGACACGTGCGCGAGCGGCGCCGGCATGAGGATCGAGTCGCCGTCTACGAGCTCGTGGGCGCGGATCATGACCCGCGCCTTGTACGCGAGCCCGCGCTGGGTGTGCAACGCGGCCTTCGGCGCGCCGCTCGAGCCCGACGTGAACAGTGCGACCGCAAGATCGCTCGGGCGGGCGGGCGACCGCGTGACCGGCATACCTGCTTCGAGCAGCTTCGGGAGCCGCGCACTCGGCCCGCGCAGATCATCGGGCGGGAGCCACACGCGGGCGTCGAGCGCCCCGAGCATGCGCTCGACGTCGGCGGGACCGGCCTGGTGGTGGATCGGCGCCGCGATCGCGCCCAGCCGCCAGCACGCCCGGTACAGCAGGATCGCCTCGTACCAGTTCGGCGACTGCCACGCGACCACCTCGCGCCGGCGTACGCCGGCGGCGCGCAGGCCTCCCGCCAACGCGGCCACCCGAGCCTCGAGCGCGGGCCCGTCGACGCGGACGCCGGGCGAGTCGTCGACGACGAGATCGCCACCTGCACGCGACGCGGCGTCGGTCACGATCGCGTCGAGCGACGGGATGTCCCAGGGCCCACCCGGCGCCAGGTAGTCGCGCGCTCGCGGGTGGCGGTAGGTGGGCCGGAGCGTCACGCGCCGGCGAGCGGGTTCCGCCAGCCGGGACTCACGCTCGTTGCGCCTTTCACGACCTGCGAGCCGATGTAGTTGCGCTGGATCTCGACCGTCCCGGCCCCGATGCAGAGGCCGCGGATGTCGCGGTACGCGCGCTCGACGGGGTACTCGCGGCTGTACCCGTAGCCGCCGAGCAGCTGGATCGCCTCGTCGCACACGAACTTGGCGGCGAGATTGGCGGCCGCCTTCGCCATCGCCGTCTCGAGCGCGGGGGGCGTACCGCTCGGACCGGCAAGGTGCAGCGCCCGAAGGAGCAGCAGCCGGGCGGCGTCGAGCTGCGTAGCCATGTCGGCGGCCTTCCATTGGAGCCCCTGCAGCTCCGCGAGCGGGCGGCCGCCGACGACGCGCTCATTGATGTAACGCACCGCGTACTCCAGCGCGCCCTGGGCGGCGCCGACGCACATGGCGGCGTTGCCACAGCGCTCGTGGTTGAGATGCGAGATCAGCGTCTTGAACGCCTCGCTGTTCGACGGATCACCAGCGAGGAGCACGTCCTCGGGCCCGACGTACACATCGTCGAAGGCGAGCTCGGCCTCGCTCGTGCCCCGCAGGCCCATCTTCACGTGGGTTCCGGCACAGGTCACTCCGTCCGACTGCAGATCGACGACCACCGCCCCGATGCCCTTCGACCCCTCGCTGCCCGGGAACCGGCACCACACAAGGCACGCCCCCGCCTTGTGCCCACCCGTGACGTAGTTCTTGTATGCGTTGAGTCGGTACCCGTCACCGTCCGGGGTGAGCCGGGCACGCATGTGGTTCACGGCGGAGCCGGCCTCGCTCTCGCTGATGCCGATGCAGAACAGCGCCTCGCCGCTGGCCGCCAGCGGGAGCCAGCGTTCCTTGAGCGTGTCGCTGCCGAGGTGCTCGATCGCTCGCGGCGGTCCGTTGTAGATGAGCTGGGCGAGGATCGCGCTCGAGACGTCGGCGCGCGCGAGCTCCTCGAGGGCGATCGCAGCCTCGATGTCGCCCATGCCCATGCCGCCGTATTGCTCGCCGACGGTGATGCCGAACAGGTCGGCCTTGCGCAACGCGTCCCACGAGGCGTCCGGAAACTCTTCGGTCTCGTCCCAATGACGCGCATTGGGTGCCAGATCGCGTTCCGCCACGTCGCGCGCGAGCTTCCGCAGCGCTTGCTGGTCCTCGTCCTCCGCGAACGGATCGGTGCCCGCGGCGCTCGTCGACATTCCTGACAGGGTAGTCAGGGTCCTCGTCGGATCACGTGAGCGCGCCGGGCGGCGGAGCTCGGGCGGCCAAGGTCGTGCGCCGCAACGCGTCGATCTCGGCCTTGCTGAGCCGCGCGCGCAAGTCCTGGGCCCACGCTCGCAGGTCGTAGAACATCAGCCGGCCGTCCGGGCTCACTCGCGGCTCCTGGCCGAGGGTGCGCGTGTACTCCGCCTCGATGCCGGCGCCGTGGTCGTCGTACCCGGCGCGGTCGATCATGAGCCCCGTGAAGCCGACGGCAGTGAGCGCGTCGAGCGCTTCGGGCGCCGGCAGCCGCACGAGCGCGCCTTGCCAGTCGCCCTCGCGTCCGCGCACCGATCCCCAGCTCCAGCGGAGCGAGTCGGCGTGCAGCCACCCGCGCGCCTGGTCGTAGGGACCCGTCCCGACGATCGTCCCCGCCTCGGGAAAGAAGACGTACGGCAGCTGGAACACGGCCGCGCCCGACCCGAGGTCACGCTGGATGCCGTGCATGAAGACGTCGTCGCTGTCCCACGCGCGCTCGAGCGCCTTGTAGTCGGGAACGTCGGCGGACGACGTCTGGTCGGCCACACCCAGTGCCAGCACCGCCACGCAGACGACACCGGCGACGACGGCCCGTCCGTGCCAGCGCGGCAGACGGGCGACGATCCAGTCGAGCGCGAATGCGACCGCAACGATTGCGAAGAACGCGATGAACACCGAGATCCGGTTGTACGAGCGGATGTATCGCACTCCGACCGCGGAGATGAGCAGCGAGAAGCCGCTGACGGTGGCCACGATCACGGCGACGATCGTCAGCAGCCCCAGGCGCTTCGCGATCTCGGCACGGGTGCCGAGCGGGGGAGGGCCGCGGTTCTCGCGGTCGCCGCGTCGACGCAGCAGGCGGCTCAGGGTGAACACGAGGAGCCCGACGAACCCGACCGCGCCGACGAGCCCGAGCTGCTGTCCGCGCTCCGACGTCGCCACCGGGCTGAAGCGGTCGCTCTTTCGCTGCGCGTCGGCGAAGGGGCCGATGCGGTGGTCGACGCGGGGGAGCACGAGCTCTGCGACCCGGAGGCCGTTCACCTCCGTCTCGGAGATCCCGCGCGGGATCGCCTGGTCGTTCTGTCCGTGCGACAGCCAGTACAGGAACGAAGGCGACAGGTTGAGCAGCAGCACAACGAGGATGAGACCGGCGGCCATGACACCTGACGCCGCGCGCCGCCAGCTCTGTCGCGCCACCAGGTCGACGGCCACAGCGGCGACGAGGAGCAGCACCCCGAAGAACGCGTAGTACGGTCCCGTCGAGCCCAAGGCCGCGCAGGCGAGGAGCCACGGCACCGCCGGCCGGCTCCACAGCGTCACGCGCCAGCGAGGCTCGGGCGAATCGCGGCGCGCCGTGAACGGTGGGTCGTCCGACAGCACCTGCAGGATGAGCAGCGTGGCGATCGGCACCATGAAGTAGCCGGAGAGCAACAGGTGCGCTTCGCCGCGCGCGAAGTGGTACGGGACGAAGCTGTACAGGATCGCCACGACCGCGGCGACGAGGCGCGACACCCCGAGACGGCGGAGGACGAACCACGCCGCGAGGGACACGGCCACGAACGTGAAGAGGTAATAGACATTCACTGTCAGCACCGCGTCGCGCAGGATGAAGCCGAGCCCGCGCAGCAGCCCCAATTGGAGATTGTCGCCACTCTCGGGGTTGTCGTAGAGCTGCAGGGTGAACGGCCAGCCCAGGTTCGGGATCCGGAGATACGAGCCGTGATCGACGAGGCCCTTGGTGAGCATCAGGTAATAGGGCGCGTCGGGCGCGTACGCCAGCGGCGGCTGATCCGTCGCGTTGTAGACAAACGGGACGCGAAGGTTCGCCTCCCAGAGCCGCAACGTGACGACGATCAGGCCGATGGTCGCCGCGGCGACGCCGGTCGCGTCCACGATCGCCTCTCGCCAGCGCGAACGCGGCGGAGGCGGGGTCACTTCGACGTCGGTCGCGTCCGTTCGGGCCGTCGTCGCGGCGGCGTCAGTCGCAGGCGGCACCGGCCGACGGTAGCCTGAGCGTCGAGTCGACCGACCGGCGGGACGCGTTCACAGCGACGCCGTCATCACGAGCCAGGGGGACCGGATGCAGGACCGCGACAAGCTCTACATCGATGGCGCGTGGACACCGTCCACCGGGTCCGGGACCATCGACGTGGTCAACGCCACCACCGAAGAGGTCATGGGCCGGATTCCCGAGGGCACGGCCGAGGACGTCGACCGCGCCGCCAAGGCGGCGTGCCGGGCCTTCGAGACGTGGAGCTCGACCCCGGTCGAGGAGCGGGCGAAGTACCTCCAGCGGCTGCACGAGGGCCTCAACGCCCGCATGCAGGAGATCGCGGAGACCGTCACCGGTGAGGTCGGCATGCCGATGGTGTTCTCGCAGATGATCCAGGCCGGCCTACCGGCGATGGTCATGGGCTCGTACGTCGACATCATCAACCAGTTCCCCTTCGAGGAGCAGATCGGCAACTCGCTCGTCGTGCGGGAACCGCTGGGCGTCGTCGGATGCATCACGCCGTGGAACTACCCGCTGCACCAGATCGTGGCCAAGGTCGCGCCCGCCATCGGCGCCGGCTGCACGGTCGTGCTGAAGCCGAGCGAGGTGGCCCCGCTCAACGCGTTCATCCTCGCCGAGATCATCGACGACGCCGGGCTCCCGGCGGGCGTGTTCAACCTCGTCACCGGCACGGGCCCCGTCGTGGGGGAGGCGATCGCGGCCCATCCCGGCATCGACATGGTCTCGTTCACCGGCTCGACGCGCGCCGGCAAGCGGGTCTCCGAGCTCGCCGCCTCGACGGTGAAGAAGGTGACGCTCGAGCTCGGCGGCAAGTCGCCGTTCATCATCCTGCCCGACGCGCCCGTCGAGGACGCGGTGAAGGCGGGCATCGGCAGCTGCTTCATGAACTCGGGCCAGACCTGCATCGCGTGGACCCGCATGCTCGTCCCGCGCGACAAGCAGGATGAGATCGCGTCGGCCGTCAAGGAGGTCGCCGAGACGTACACGGTCGGCGATCCGAACGACCCCAGCAACCGTCTCGGGCCGCTGATCTCCGACACGCAGCGCGAGCGCGTCCGCAACTACATCAACAAGGGGATCGACGAGGGCGCCGAGCTGGTCACCGGGGGGCCCGATGCACCCGAAGGCCTCGACAAGGGCTACTTCGTGAGGCCGACGGTCTTCAAGAACGTCCGCAACGACATGACGATCGCGCAGGAGGAGATCTTCGGCCCGGTGCTGGCGATCATCCCCTACGACGACGAGGACGACGCCGTCGACATCGCCAACGACACGATCTACGGCTTGCACGCAGGCGTGTTCGGCGGCGACCAGGGGCACGCGACGCAGGTCGCGCGCCGCATCCAGGCCGGCCAGGTCGACATCAACGGTCAGAACTTCAACCCGTTGGCACCGTTCGGCGGCTACAAGCAGTCCGGTCACGGGCGCGAGCTCGGGCGGTACGGGCTCGAGGAGTACCTCGAGACGAAGTCGATGCAGATGTCGTGACGACCGAACCGGTCATCCAGCCCGAGTTCGAGCCCGAGTTCGAGTACGAGGTCGACTTCGCGACCGGGCAGCCGTACCCCATCTGGGAGCGCGCACGCCGGGAGTGCCCTGTCATCCGCACCGAGCGCGGAATGGTGGATCGCCCGTCGTATCACGTCACCCGCTACGAGGACGTGGAGCGGGTGCTGCGCGACGGCCAGACGTTCTCGTCCTCGATCAACGCCGAGCACATCGGGCAGTTCATGGGCGAGCTCATCCTCGCAATGGGCGGCGCGGAGCACCGCGCGTACCGGAACCTCGTCGCCCATGCCTTCCGGGCCTCGGCGCTGGAGCGTTGGGACGCGCAGCTGATCCGTCCCACGATCACCCGACTCCTCGACGAGATCACGCCCGCCGGACGCGCCGACCTCGTGCAGGCCATCACGTCGAAGTACCCGGTGCAGGTGATCTGCGGGATCGTCGGGGTGCCGCTCGAGGACAGCGCCCAGTTCCATCGCTGGGCCGAGCTCATCAACACGGGGCCGCTCGACCCGCCCCGCGGACTCGCCGCATCACGGGCGATGCGCGAGTACCTCGAGCCGATCGTCGAGGACCGCCGTCACAACCCGGGCGACGACCTCATCAGTGACCTCGTCCACGCCGAGATCGACGGGCATCAGCTCACCGACGAGAAGATCTACGGGTTCCTGCGGCTCCTGCTGCCCGCCGGCGCCGAGACCACATACCGCGTGATGGGCAACGCGCTCGTCGCCCTGCTGACGCACCCCGACACGATGGCGAAGGTGGTGGGCGACCGTAGCCTCGTGCCGGCGGTGATCGAGGAGACGCTGCGCTGGGAGTCGTCGGTCACCCAGGTGAGCAGGGTCGCGGCCGCCGACACGGAGATCGCCGGGTGCCCGGTCGAGTCCGGCGCACCGGTCAGCGTGCTCGTCGGGTCCGCGAACCACGACGAGGTGCGGTACGAAGCGCCCGAGGAGTGGCGCATCGACCGCCCGCCCCAGCACCACGTCGCCTTCGGGACCGGTCAGCACCAGTGCCTGGGGATGCACCTCGCCCGGTTGGAGCTGCGGGTCGGCCTCGACGAGATCCTCACGCGGCTGCCGAACCTGCGGCTCGACCCGGAATCGCCGCCCCCGCTGATCCAGGGCTTCGCCTTCCGGGGACCGGACTCGGTCCCGGTCGTCTTCGACCCGAGTTGATCCGCTCCGCCGTTACTGCGCCGCCAGCGGCTGGCCGCAGTCAGTGAAATAGGTGAACTGACCGTTGACGCGCGCGAGGTGGATGTTGCGGTCGCCCTTCTTGCCCTTATTGGTTTCTTTCGTCAGCACCGGCAGCGATTCCGGGATCGTCGCTGACGCCTTGTCCGTCGCGTACTCATAGGTCTCGGGCTTGCCGACCTTCCTGACCCGGTCCCTGCGCGTTGTGTCCTGCGCACCGGCGAGGAAGTCGCGGCACTGCTGCTCGCCGTAACGTTCGATCACCGTGGGGTGGAGGTGCGCTAACCGGAAGTCGACATCGTTGTTGCGTACCGCGGCACTGAGCTGGTTCAAGAATTTTTGCACCTCGGCCTTCGTCTTCGAGCCCCCGCCCGTGTCGGACCCGCTGGCGCTGCTGCACGCGCCGAGAAGGAGCGCAGCAGCGACGCAAGCCGAGGGAATCACCAGCGCTGTGCGGATCCTCGTCATGCTCATGCTCCGAACATCGACAGCCAGGCGTCGCGCGTCGAGAACCGGAACACGTAGTTGCGGCGGCGCGTCTCGCCCATCGTGGCGGAGGGCTCGGGAGAGTACAAGTGACCCGGGAACAGGACGGTGTCGTCGGGAACGGCGGCCAGTCGCTGGGTGATGCTCTCGTACATGGCTTCGGCGTCGCCGCCGGGGAGATCGGTGCGCCCGCAGCCTTCGAGGAACAGCGTGTCGCCGGCGACGAGCCGGCCGTCGACGAGGAAGCACTGGCTGCCGGGCGTGTGCCCGGGCGTGTGGAGGAGCCGGATCGGCACGACGCCGGCGCGGACCTCGTCCCCGCTGTCGTGCAGGACGAGATCGGAGTCGGACGCACCGGTCACGCGCTTGACCCCTGGCCCCTCGGCCCGCTGCACGTGGAGCGGCGCGGACACGTTGTCCATGGCGAGGAGCTCGCGCGCGCCTTCGATCGAGTAACCCATGAGGTCGCCGCCGACGTGATCGGGGTGGTAGTGCGTGACGAGCGCGCCGGTGATGCGCATCCCGTCGGCTGCCGCGATCTCGACGAGCTCGCGCACGCTGTACGCGGGGTCGACGGCCAGCGTGTCTCCGGTTTCCCGGTCGCCGATGAGGTACGCGAAGTTGACCATCTGCCGGGCGACGGGATCGTCGCGGGCGAAGTCGCGCCCGGCGAGCAGCTGGCGGAAGTACAGGCGGTCGGCCACGGTCCGGACACTACCGAGTCAGACGCATCGGCTCGTCTCATCCGATGGTGCCGTGGCGGCGAAGAGTGTGCGGTGCACCCTTCTCTCGCGGCCTCCGCGACGGCCGGGCTCGGCGTTCCCGCCGCACTCGCGCTCCTCATCCCGATGGAAGCCGGGATCCCGATCCCGCTGCCGTTCGACTTGCTGCTCCTGTTCGTCGGCGAGCGCGCCGCCGCCGGCGCAATCCCGCTGTGGCTCGCGGTCGTTGCACTCGAGGTGGTCGCGCTGCTCGGCACGGGCGCGCTGTTCCTCGCATGCCGCGGCCCAGCCGGCGCGCTCGTCAACCGGCTCGGACCGCGGATCGGCCTCACTCAGGAGCGCATGGCGCGTGCGACGGCCGTGATCGAGCGGCGGGGCGGGCCGGCCCTCGCGCTCGGACGCGGGACGCCCGGGCTGCGCACGGCGACGTGCGTCGCCGCCGGCGCTTCGGGCGTCCCGGCACGGCGCGCGTTGCCTGCATTGGTGGTCGGCAGCAGCTTGTTCCTGCAACTGCACCTGTGCCTCGGCTACTTCCTGGGACAAGCGGCCGGCGACGTCATCGAGACCGCGACAGGTCCTGCAATCCTGATACTTGTCGGGCTGGTGGCCATCGCGGCCGTGTTCTGGATCGTCCGTCGCGGTCGCCGCCGCGGTGTGCAGGCCTTGACCGAAGCGGCGTGCCCGCTCTGCCTCGTTCTGGGTGCGGCCGGCGAACGCGAGGTTGCGCGCGAGGAAGCGAAGATCCCGGCGCACGCGTAACCTCCGTCACATGACTGCGACGAACGGCGACACCCGGACCGTCTTCCGCACCTGCCCCTTGTGCGAAGCGACGTGTGGGCTCGAGCTGCGCCTCGAGGGACGCGACATCACGCTCGTGCGAGGCGACCGCGACGACGTCTTCAGTCACGGCTTCCTGTGCCCGAAGGGCACGGCGCTGAAGCAGCTCGAATCCGATCCCGATCGGCTGCGCCGGCCGCAAGTACGACAGGGCGACGCATGGCGCGAGGTGTCGTGGGACGACGCCTTCGCCGAGGTCGAGCGGGGCCTCAAGCCGATCCTCGACCGGCACGGCCGCGACGCAGTCGCGATGTACATCGGCAACCCGAACGTCCACAACCTCGCCGGCCAGCTCTACAACCGGGTCCTGATCCAGGCGCTCGGGAGCGGGAACCTCTACTCGGCCAGCACCGTCGACCAGATGCCCAAGCAGGTCTCGGCCGGCCTCATGTTCGGCACCGCGCTGAGCATCCCGATCCCGGACATCGACCGCACCGACCATCTCCTGATGCTGGGGGCGAACCCGCTCGCGTCGAACGGCAGCCTCATGACCGCGCCGGACTACCCGGGTCGCCTCCGTGGTCTTCGGGCCCGCGGCGGCAAGCTCGTGGTCGTCGATCCCCGCCGTTCGAAGACGGCCGAGGAGGCCGACGAGCACCTCTTCATCCGTCCCGGCACCGATGCCCACTTCCTCTTTGCGATCGTGCACACGCTGTTCGCGGAGCACCTCGTCTCGCCGGGCGAGGTTGCCGACCACGTGAACGGGTTCGACGACGTCGATCGGCTGGCTCGCGACTTCGCCCCCGACGACGTCGCGCCGGTGTGCGGTATCGACCCGGAGACCATCCGCCGCGCCGCTCGAGAGCTCGCCGCCGCGCCCAGGGCCGCGGTGTACGCGCGGATCGGCACGTGCACCCAGGAGTTCGGCACGCTCGCGAGCTGGCTCGTCGACGTCGTGAACTGTCTTACCGGCAACCTCGACCGAGCCGGTGGCGTCATGTTCACGAAGCCGGCGACTGGCAGCGCGAACACGGGCGGCACGCCCGGCGTCGGGCGCGGCGCGCGCTTCGGTCGCCGACACAGTCGCGTGCGCGGGCTGCCGGAGATGTTCGGCGAGCTCCCGGTCGTGTGCCTGGCCGAGGAGATCGACACGCCGGGAGACGGTCAGGTGCGAGGGATGATCACCGTCGCCGGGAACCCGGTGCTCTCGACGCCGGACTCCGGCCGGCTCGACCGCGCGCTCGCATCACTCGAGTTCATGGTGAGCGTCGACATCTACAAGAACGAGACGACGCGCCACGCCAACGTGATCCTGCCCCCGGAAGGCGTTCTCGCCCGCGGTCACTACGACCTCGCGTTCTATCAACTCTCGATCCGCAACATCGCCAACTATTCGCCGCCGGTCGTCGATCTCGAGCCGGGCGAGATGGCGGAATCGGAGATCCTCCTACGCCTCGCGAACATCGCCGCCGGTGAGGGCGCGGCGGCCGACCCCGCCTCGCTCGACGACCTCGTCGTCTCGGGCCTGGTGCAGAAGGCGGTGCAGCGGCCGGGCTCCAACGTCGAAGGACGCGACCCCGACGAGCTCGTCGCCGCGCTCGCCTCCCGCCGCGGGCCCGAACGCATCCTCGACCTCATGCTGCGCACTGGTCCTTACGGCGACGGCTTCGGCTCCGACCCGTCCGGCTTGTCGCTCGAGGTCCTCGAACGGACGCCGCACGGCGTCGACCTCGGTCCGCTGCAGCCCCGCATCCCCGAGGTTCTGCGCACGCCGAGCGGCAAGGTCGAGCTCGCGCCCGAACCGATCGCCGAGGACGTGACTCGACTGCGCGCCTCGCTCGCGCGCGGGAGGAACGGCGAGATGGTGCTGATCGGGCGGCGGGACCTGCGTTCGAACAACTCCTGGATGCACAACCTCGACATCCTCGTGAAAGGGAAGGAGCGCTGCACCCTGCACGTCCATCCCGAGGATGCTGCGCGCGTGGGTGTCGTCGACGGCGCCGGCGCGTGCGTGCGGTCACGCACGGGGGAGGTCGCAGTCACGGTCGAGGTGACCGACGCCATCATGCCGGGCGTCGTCAGCATCCCCCACGGCTGGGGTCACGGCGTGGAAGGGGCCGACCTCTCGGTCGCCGCCGGCCGCCCCGGCGTGAACAGCAACCTCCTCGCCGACGGCGACCTCTTCGATCCTCTGTCGGGCAACGCGGTGCTGAACGGCATCCCGGTGAAGGTCGAGGCGTCGGCGACTGCTACGCCGGCCTGAGCGGGTTTTCGACCTCCTCCAGGCGGGCATCCTGGGGTCCGACGCCGACCGAGGGGGAACCATGAGCACTCGCGGCCAAACGGCCGACACCGACGAGCGGCAGATGTGGGTCGAGGGTCGGCATGATCGGCTCGAGCTGGCGCGAGAAGCCGGTTGGGGCGGGGTCTCGTGGGGCAGCGTGGCGGCCGGCGTCTTCGTCGCCTACGGGGCGATCGGGGCGTGCATCGGGTTCGTGGCAGCGGTCCTGCACCCGATGGGCCTCACCCTCGACGACCTCTCCGACGACGACTGGCAGCGGGTCGGATTCATCGCCGGGCTCGTTGCAGCAGCGGTATTCCTCGGTGCATTCACGTTCGGCGGGTACACCGCCGGCCGTATGGCCCGTCGGGCCGGTCTTCGAAACGGCGTGCTCGTGGTCGTGTTCGGGGTCGTTCTCCTGGCGGCGGTCGCCGCTGTCGCCCAGCTCGAGGGGGCGTCCCCGGCGATCGTCGACCGGCTCGAGAGTCTCGGCGCGCCGACGGACGGTACGACGTGGTACGGCCTCGGCGTCCTGAGCGGCGCCGTGGCGCTCGGCGGCATGATCCTCGGGGGCGTGCTGGGCGGCGTGCGCGGCGAACGGTGGCACCAGCGGCTCGTGGTGCGAGCCGCGAACCCCGACATCGGCCCAGAGGCCGACCTGCGTGCCGAGGCCGAACGACAGCGTCGGGCGGCCGAGAAGGCGCTGGCCCGTGCCCACAAGGCGGGGGTCATGGAGGTCCCCGAGGACACTGATACACCCGAGCCGGCCACACGGACGATCCCGGCGACGGACGACGGGGAAGACGTGGAAGAGGAGCCCGACCACACCCGAAGCGAGCCGGCGCCTACGGCCGCTGGACCGCCGATGTCTCCTTCATCGTGATCATCAGGTCCTCGAACGCGTCGACGTCCTGGGTCTTGCCGACGACGAGGTCCTTCTGGGCCCCGAAGCCGCCCTCGACGGACTCAGGCACGTAGAACTCGAAGCCGTCGCGCTCGATCGCGGTGACGATGTCGGCGGCGCAGTCGGCGGCCGTGACGAACGGCCCCTCGTAGAGCCCGGGGAGCTCGCCGGGCTGCTGCTCCCAGATCTCGGTGGCGATCGGGCCGGGAAGGACGAGCTTCACCTCGACGCCGCTGCCGGCGAGGTCGATGCGCGCCGTCTCGCTCCATCCGCACATCGCGAACTTCGCCGCGCAGTACGCCGCTTCGTGCACGATGCCCAACCGTCCCCCCATGCTCGAGACGTTCAATACGAGCCCGGCGCCGCGCTCGTGCATGCGGGGGAGGAGTGCCATCGCCATGCGGATGGGCGAGAAGAAGTTGACGTCCATCGTGTGGTGCACGTCCTCGACGGTGAGGTCGAACGTGTGAACGCGCTTGGCGATGGCGGCGTTGTTGACGAGACAGTCGAGACCGCCGAAGGCGTCCCACGCCTCAAGCGCCACCGCTTCGGCGCGCTCGAGGTCGCCCAGGTCGGCGCTCCACATGCGCGACTCGGGCGTGTGCCGCCGGCACTGCTCGAGCACCTCCTCGAGGCGGTCAGCCCGACGGGCGACGATGCCGACGATCGCGCCGCGCTCCGCCAGCTGGGGCGCCAGTGCGGCCCCGATCCCCGACGACGCGCCGGTGACGAGAACGGTCGAGCCTTCGATCTTCACGCGGGAGCCTCCTTGGCGTTGTCGACCGCCGTATGGAGGGCGGCGAGCAGGTCGTCGGTGGTGACGCCCGTGGTCGCGTCGGCCTGGTGGACATCGGGCCCCTCGAAGACCGAGACGATCCGTGTCCGCAGCTCGAGCTGGTCGGACGCGCCCGCCCCCGCGAGCGCGGCCGCGACTCGATCGAGCGTGTCAGGCGGCGAGACGTGCATGTCGCCCGCCATCATCGCCGCCGCGATCGTCCCGTCGCCTTCGAGAGCAACGCCGGCACGGCAGAGCTTGCGGCCCTTGTGGTTCCCGAAGCCGACGCGGCGCCCGGCTTCCTCGTGCTCGGCCCGGAAGCGCTCCGACGAGACCCTCCGAACCGAGTCATCCGTTGCGATCCGGTTGCTGATCTTCTTCAGCCCCGCCTGCTCGACGTCCGTCAGCGAGCGGTCCTCGAGCGCGATCTCCGCGTTGTCGACCGCCGCGACCAGGGCGTCACGGAACTGCTCGTAGGTGACGGGACGACCCGCGACCTCGGCGGCGGTGCAGACGTACTCGCGCATGTCCTTGACGAGCTTGTCCTTGAACTTGTCGTCCGGCACGCGCACGACCCGCAGATAGAGATCGAGGTCG